>JAZRFT010000043.1:0-34840 GCA_045643805.1 Acutalibacteraceae bacterium | reverse complement strand
TCACCGCTTATATAAATAATATACATTTATATAAGTATATATCTGATTATGTGAATTGTCAAGTAATTGTATATTTATTAAAATATATTCAAGAGGTGAAAGCTATGATTAGACTTTGTCTTGATAAAGCTCTTGATAAATATAAAATCAGTAGATACGAGTTGGCAAAACGCACTGGAATACAATATCAGATTATTGATAATTATTATAAAAACAAGGTTAAGAGATATGACAGTTATGTGCTTGAAAGAATATGTGTGGCATTAGATTGTGGAATAGATGAAATAATTGAATTGGATAAATAATAACACCTGACTTTTTTACACAGTCAGGTGTTTATTTATATATGTTTATTATGCAAGGGGCTTTGCCCCCTTGACCCCCACAAGCTTTTGTAAAAGCTTGACCAAAACTTTACCCCTTAATTTACTTTATTTACGGGTTCAGCCTTAACAAACCCTTCTATATTACCCTTGAAAATATTCATCAGCCTTGTTCTTGCCTCAAGACTCGCCCAGGCAATGTGAGGTGTAACAACTGTCTTATCACTCGTCGCAAGGGGATTGTCAGCCATGGGAGGCTCCGTAGAAAGCACATCAGCACCAACACCTGAAATAAGTCCCTCGTCAAGGGCTTTTCTTACATCAGCCTCGTTAAGCACGGGACCGCGTGAAGTGTTGATAATGTAAGCACCCCTTTTCATCTTTTTGATGAATTCCATATTTACAAGCCCCGTCGTGCTTTCCGTAAGAGGACAGTGAAGTGAAATCACGTCGGAGGACGCAATAACCTCGTCAAGGTCGAGGAAGTCAACACTGCCAAAGCCGTCGTAGCTTCTTGTGTTGGGGGAGTAAGCAATAACCTTCATCTTGAATGCGTTGGCAATGGAAGCAACTGCAGAGCCGATTTTACCGAAGCCGATTATGCCGAAGGTCTTGCCCGAAAGCTCCGTAAGGGGAGTTTTCCAGTAGCAGAAATGCTCACAGCTTGCCCATTCTCCGTTTTTTACGCTGCTGTTGTGGAGGGCAACGCTATTTGTCATTTCAAGCAAAAGTGCAAAAACAAGCTGTGCAACACCGTCGGTGCTGTAAGCAGGAATGTTTGAAACCGTTATGCCGAGCCTTGAAGCTGCATCAATATCAATAACATTGTAGCCCGTTGAAAGGGTGGAAATGTATTTTACCTTGGGAAGCTTGCCGAGTGTTTCAGCGGAAAGGGGAGTTTTGTTGGTTACAATGATTTCTGCATCCCTTGCCCTGTCAATAATAAGCTCGTCGGGTGTTTTGTCATATACGGTGTATTCGTCAACAAGGTCCGAGAGCCATTCCCAGCTCAGGTCACCGGGGTTTTCAGTATATCCGTCAAGAATTACAAGTTTCATAAATTGCCTCCTGAAAAAATATTACACGCTTATTATAGCATAAAGATTATCTCCGTCAACCTGCAAGGAAAAAAAGTCCCATAATTTTATAATTTTGACTTTTAAATTTAAAAAATCGTTGACGATTTGGCTTATTTATTATACAATATAATAGAATATGTACGGGAGGGGATAGATTTGAAAAAAAGTAAATCCGGGTCCTATTCCCTCAAGCTGTTGGCGCTTATCTGCTTTGCAACAGTTCTCGGGTTGCTCGTGCTTTTACGCGTTTTCAATACAGAGTCCTTTTTAAGATGGTACGGCAGATATACTGAAACCCTCAACTCCTTTGAAATATGGATTGAAAACTACGGTGCAACACCTCTTGCGGTTGTGATAATTATTATCAACTATGTGCTTAAAGCGGTGCTTCCCTGGTTCCCCGTTTCCTGCATCTGTGTTGCAAGTGCGGTGATTTTCAAATGGTATGAGGCACTTGCAATAAACCTTGTGGGCCTGAGTATTCTTTTCACCCTTAAGTTTTTATGGGGCAGACGCTTTGGCGGAGGAAATGCGGAAAAAATACTTATGAGATACGATAAGGCTCATAGACTTGTGGACGAAAGCAAGCTCGGCTCGGACGTAGTACTTTTATTCACACGCCTTCTGCCCAGCATACCCCTTAATTCCGTCAGCTGTATTTACGGTACAACGGAAATGCCCTTGTGGAGATTCGTCCTCATTTCCGACGTTGGTGTTCTGTACAAGGTTGTATCATACATAATAATCGGTAGGAATGTTTTTGACCCTGCCTCGGCAAGCTTTATAGTGCCCTTTATTCCGCTGATACTTTTATCGGGAATGATTTTCCTGAGCCTCAGCGATGCACTTAAAGATAAAAAAACAAAAGCTAAAACATATACTGACATAAAGAAAGGTTGATTAAAATGGCTACATTAAACAAGATTAAGGAAATTATTGCCCAGAGAGGTCTTGACGCTGAATTCTCCGCTGTTTACAAGCAGGAGGATTATGAGAAGAACTATGCAAGATACCTCAAGGTTGCAGAGGATTTTGAAAGCATTTTCGATGACGGTGAAAGAGAGGTTTCCCTCTTCTCCGCTCCCGGCAGATCAGAAATCGGCGGTAACCACACAGACCACAACCACGGACTTGTGCTTGCTGCAGGTATCAGCCTTGATGCTATTGCCGTTGCTTCAAAAAATGACGAAGGTATTGTAAGAGTCAAGTCAGCAGGTTATCCCATGGATACCGTAAACTGCAACGAGCTTGAGCCCAACGAAAAGGAATACGGCAAAAGCCAGGCAATTGTAAAGGGTATTGTTGCACGCTTCAAGGAGCTTGGCTACAACGTAGGCGGCTTCGACGCAACAACATCATCACAGGTGCTTTCAGGCTCAGGTCTTTCATCCTCAGCCGCTTTCGAGGTGCTTGTAGGTACAATCCTCAACCACCTTTACAATGACGGTAAGGTTCCTATGCCCGAAATTGCAAAAATTGCACAGTACAGTGAAAATGTTTACTTCGGTAAGCCCTGCGGCCTTCTTGACCAGATGGCTTGTGCAGTAGGCGGCTTCGTTTCAATCGACTTTGAGGATACCTCAAAGCCTGTTATCAACGCTATTGACTTCGACTTTGCAAAGTCAGGTCACAGCCTTGTTATCGTTGACACAAAGGGTAGCCACTCTAACCTTACTGATGACTATGCAGCAGTAAGAGGTGAAATGGAAAGCGTTGCTGAATTCTTCGGCAAGAAAGTGCTTCGTGAGGTTGACAAGGAGGACGTTGTAAAATACGCCGCTGATGTAAGCAAGAACCTCGGTGAAAGAGCAGTTCTTCGTGCACTTCACTTCTTCGGTGAAAATGAAAAGGTTATTGCACAGACTGACGCTCTTCTTAAAAACGATTTTGAAGCCTTCAAAAAGCTTATTATCGCAAGCGGACGCTCATCATATATGTACAATCAGAACGTTTATACCTGCAAGAATCCCACAAATCAGCCTCTTTCACTTGCTCTTTGCATCAGTGAGCAGCTTCTTGAGGGCAAGGGTGCATGGCGTGTTCACGGCGGCGGCTTTGCAGGTACAATTCAGGCATTTGTTCCCGATGAGCTTGTAGGTACATACACCGACGAAATGAAGAATATCTTCGGTGATGACAGCTGCTATGTTCTTTCAATCAGAAAGGGCGGCACAAAGATTTTCTGATAATTTAAAGGAGTTAGTTATGGTTAATTTTACAAAAAGAGGACTTGCCCTTGTTATGTCGTTGCTTATGCTTTTCACATCCTTCACTACGGTGTCCCTTGCCGCAGGTGAAAAGGCAGGTACTTCTGCAAAGGCAACAACATCTGCAAAGGCAACAACATCATCAAATGCAGATCAGACTACCGGAAACACACAGACTGTTGACTGGAAGACTTTTATAATCAGCGTTATTGATTTCATTTCTATGGTTTATACAAGAATTGAAAACGAGGATTATTACAGCGACGATATGGATAAAAGCGGTGTGCTCGGCTATCTTTACGAGCCCAAGGGTATGTATTTCTATACAAGTTCTGACCCCTGGCAGAGAAATGTCGGCTATAACGAGGCCTTTGATGTTGCCGCACCCTTTACGCTTATCAACTTTGAAACAAAGCGTCTTAAGTTTGAATACAATAAGAAGGACTGGATGATTCAGCTCTGGAAGGGTCAGTACGGCTTACTGTTTTACGGTGCCGAGGTTGGTATTTACACAAAACCCCAGGACAGAGAGATTGCACACTACGATGCAGCAACAGACGATGAAATGCTTAAAATGTCAATGGACTTCAGCATCAAGCGTGACGGTAAATGGGTGAAGCGATTCAGCCGTCCTTATGATTCATACTGGTGGTGCACAGGCTTCCTTCCCGGCAACCTTCAGGGTGATTTCAGCGTAATTAAGTTAGATATGAGAATTACGGCAAAAAACAGCACAATGCTTGCAAAAATCAAATCAGCACTTGCAAAAAACAAAATTTCCTTTGCTACAAAGGGCCTTAATGTTTACTTCGCATTCTGATGAGGTGAAAAAATGATTAGAGCAGACGATATAAATTCGGCACTCAGAAAAAGCTGGTGTACTGACAACGGCGGAAAAGAAAGAGATACCGAGGAAGCAAAGCGTCTTGTTTCAGTTGTTCCCGATGAAAGACAGCTTGATTTTCTTAAGCTTGAGTATTATAACTTTATCCACTTCGGTGTGAATACCTTTTACAAAAGGGAGTGGGGCGACGGTAAGGAGGATATCTCCTGCTTCAACCCTAAGGAGCTTGATACCGACCAGTGGTGCAGTGTGCTTAAGGAAACGGGCAGTAAGGGTATAATAATTACCGCAAAGCATCACGACGGCTTCTGCCTTTTTGATACGAAATATACCGACCACAATGTAATGAATACACCCTTCGGTAAGGATATTGTAAAAATGCTTTCGGAAAGCTGTAAAAGGTTTGACCTTAAGCTTGGCGTTTACCTTTCACCCTGGGACAGACACGAGGAAAGCTACGGCACAGATGCCTATAACGATTACTTTGTCGGTCAGCTTACAGAGCTTTGCACAAACTACGGTGAGCTGTTTACCCTGTGGTTTGACGGAGCCTGCGGTGAGGGTAAAAACGGCAAAAAGCAGGTTTACGACTGGGACAGATATTACAGCGTTATAAGAGAGCTTCAGCCCAAGGCGGTTATTGCTATTTGTGGACCTGATGTCCGTTGGATAGGCAACGAGGCAGGTAAGGTGAGAAAGAGTGAGTGGAGTGTAATCCCTGCTGAAAAGGACGCTAACGCAAAGATAATGGACAACAGTCAGCATAAGGAAAGTCAGGCCAAAAAGCTTGTTGCAGTTAACGAGAGAGATGCAGACCTTGGCTCAAGAGCTGTTGTGAAAAATTTTGAAAGCCTTATTTTCAAGCCTGCCGAGGCGGACGTTTCCGTTAACTACGGATGGTTTTACAATGACAAAAAATTCAACCGTGCAAGCAAAATGCGTAAGCCCGAGGAGCTTGCCGATATTTACTTTGCAACTGTCGGCGGTAATGCTTCTCTGCTTCTTAATGTTCCTCCCGACAGAAGAGGACTTATTGCCGAAAGGAATGTTGAACAGCTTAAGGCATTTACAGCACTCATAAAAGCACCCTTTGAAAATGAGGAAAAGCTTTTTGCATCAAACCTTATCTCTGACGGTCATAAGCTTGCTCCTGAAGCCTTGTTTGAGGACGACGAGGGTTACATGCTTCAGGAAGGAGAAAAGGGCATACATCTTGTTTTTGAGGGCGTATTGAATATCGGTGCAATTACATTGAGAGAGAACCTTGCTTACAGTCAGCGTGTTGAGGAATTTGAGATTTACGCTTCAAAGGGTAACAAGGGCTTTAACAAGGTTTACGAGGGTACGGTAATCGGCTCGAAGAAGGTTGTGCTTTTTGATAAGCCTCTTAAGGCAAGCGAGCTTCTTATTGTGCCTACGGTATCGAGAGGCAACCCCGTGCTTAAGGATATAAGAATATTTAAAAAGTAAAAAAATGTAAAAGTTTGTCAGGGATTCTAAGTGGTGAAACCCCTTACACATTAAATTGAACAAATAAAAAAGAAGGTCACGGATTTTATCTTTCCGTGACCTTTGCTTATATCTGGTTTTATTTATGACCTCGTCGGTCGGGCATTCTTTCCGGTAAGAAAGAATCAAAGAAATTTACCTTTTACATTGACTTATAAAGCTTTTCCCATTTCCTGAACTTATTCTCGTCATATTCCTTCGGCATAGTTTTTGCAGCAACAGGAATCATAATCAATGATGAAAGTGCACCGATGAGAGGAGGCACCATAGGAAGAAGAGGTAAGGCATTGACAATAATATGTATAAGCTGTTTAATCGGAAGCTTGAAGGGCGCTCCGTCAGCAACAGAGAACTGATCTGCAGTAAGAATCTTTTTCTTGAGAATGTAGTTGAGCTGATCTGCATTAACATTTGTCAAAAAGTTCTTGAAAATATCAAGCATAAGATATCTTCTGCCCTGCTCCTGGAAGTAGTTGTATTCGTAGGGCCAGAGATTCTTTTCAGTAAATTCACCCTCACCGATATTAAGCACACAGTCAGCAAGATACTTGCCTGCCATAATACTTAAAACAAGTCCGCTTCCGCTTAAGGGAATTGTCATACCTGCACTGTCACCGACTGCTGCATAGCCGTTGGTGATGATTTTCGGAACCATTCTTGAAATGGGGATGCTTTCAATTTTTTCACCGCCGCGCAGTACCTTTTCACCAATGTAAGGGTATCGGCTTCTGAAATCGTCAATGGAAGCATTAACCTCCTCCATTGTAAGCTTGCCCTTCATCTGGAACTTGCCCACGATGATGTCAACAAATTTTTCATCGGTAATTGTCCAGCTGATGCCGGGCTTGTCCATATGGAAAAATGTAACATTGTAGGGAGGGTCGGTTATAGTGCCTGCTGTGTTGTCAAAATAAATGCGGTAGGCATTGAAAATATTTTTGTCCTCAAACTGATTTACAATGCCGAAGGCAGGGGGGAGCTTACTGCGGACGGGGGAGTTAAGTCCTGCCGCGTCAATGAGAAGGTCACTTTCGAGGATAACCTCATTGTCGCCATCCTTAATTTTCATACCCTTTACAAAGCTTCTTTCAAATACGGGAGCAATGATTTCCGTTTCGAAAATGAGCTTCACGCCTGCCTTTTCAGCTTCGTTGAGCATATGCTTTGTAAGACCCTTTCTCTCCATATGAACGCGTCTGCCGATGCCCTTGTCATAGGGCATTCTGACAATATGCTCACCGTTGGGGCTCATATATGCCATATGGTGGGACTTGATGTAAATGCTTTCATCGGGACGTTCAATCTCCGCAAAGTCGAAGGCGGAAAGCTCAATGGCATCCTCCCAGTCGTAGCCCATTTCTTCTCTCTTCTGTTTTTCAACAACAGTAACGTCGTAGCCTTTTCTTGCAAGGTTGATTGCAGCTGAAATACCGCCGTGACCTGCACCGGCAACAAGTATTTTTTTCATATTTTCCCTCCGAAGATTATTGTTAACTTCATATACAAATTATAACAAATGTGAATACTTTGTCAACTGAAAAAACACAAATTGCGACAAATTGCTTCATATTTCTCATAAGGGTCTGAAATGTTGTATAAAAAGCAAAAAATAGTTTTTTAAAATGTTGTTTTGTATATTGATTTAGCACGGGAAAAGAGGTATACTTAATCTAACTATGAATTTATGTGAAAAGGGGGAGTAGTGCGTGAAAAAAACAATGGGCTTTGCTTTACTTTTGCTTGTGCTTATCGGCGCTTTTGCCTTTAATCTTGCAGGAAGCTATACCCCGAAGGCTACTCCCGGTAACCTGCCTGAAGTCAATGCAGAGGTGCTTGACTCCTTTGCAGAGTTCAAGGTAGCGGATATTGAAAAAATAATACGTGAAAACGAAAGAATTCGCTTTGAGCAGTACGGCGGCTCAACACAAAAACAGATTCGGGACACCCTCGCAAAGCTTTCAAAGGGTGAAACAACCCTGCGTAAGGTTTTTTCAAACACTTATTTTGTGGGCGACTCACTTATGAACGGACTTGAGGTGTATAACATCCTTAATCCCGACAGACTTGTTACCCAGGTAAGTGCAAGCCTTTATCATCTGAGCAGTAATGTAAATAAAATCATTTCCGCAAACCCGAGGATAATTATCCTTCACTACGGTGTTAATATGATTTCCACTCAAAAAGCCGACAGGGACAGCTTTATAAGTCAGTACACGGGTCTTATAAATCAGCTTAAAAAGGCTCTTCCCGACAGCCGTATAATCGTAAGCGGACTTTTCCCTGTTGACAGAACAGTTGCCACCGAGGACCGCTTCGGACAGATAGGCGTTTACAACAAGGCACTTGACGAAATGTGCACAAAGCTCGGCATTGAATTTCTTGACTCAACTGAGATGATGAAATCCTGCACGGATTATTACGGTGGTGACGGAATACACCTTTCCGCAGGCTTTTATTCTGACAAGTGGTTGCCTTTTATTGTTGAAAGCAAGGGGATAATCGGATGAAAAAAGTTTTATTGAAGCTCGGTGAGCTTGTTTGTGTTGTGCTTCTCGGCGTGATTATTGCTTTCGTCTGCCTTCAGGACAGTGTGAGCAATCAGCCCTTTGAAGCAGTTGAAAAGGCGGTTGTTTCAGCTGCTATGACAGAAGGACTTACAAGCCGTGATTCCCTTGAAGTTAAAAAGAAGCTTTCCCTTGAAGGGGATGCTTATGTTGATTTTGTATGCTATTCAAGTGATTCCGTTATGGATGTAAGAGAGCTGATGCTCTTTAAGGCCCCGGATGCAAACAGCGTCAGAGCCATCAGCAGTAAAATCGAGGAATATGCCCACGAAAAAGCAAAAATTTTTGAAGGCTACGCTCCCGAGGAAAGCAGTATGCTTTCTTCCCACGTGCTTATCGGTAAAAAGGGCTACGTGCTTTTTTATGTGGGAGATGAGCAGGAAGCGGTGATTTCCGCCTTCAGCAGAAGCTTGTAAAAAACGTTTTCGGATTATATACAGAGGTGTAAGTGAATGGTATTCAGCAGTGCCACATTTCTGTTTCTTTTTCTGCCTGTAACCCTGATTTTTTATTTTATCAGGCTTTTCACGAAAAATCAGGCAAGAGAAACGGCTAAAAAGAATTTTGTGCTCCTTGCGGCAAGTCTTGTGTTTTACGCATGGGGTGAGCCTTTTTATGTCCTTTTGATGGCATTGAGTATTATTTTCAATTATTTTATCGGTCTTGACATTGAAATGCACAGAGGAAGCACACGGAAAATGAAGCTTATTCTGTTTTTCGGAGTTGCGTTTAATCTTGTTTCCCTCGGCTTTTTCAAGTATTCAGGCTTTGTGGTTGACAGCCTCAACTCATTTTTCTCATTGGATATTGAATTTACCGCGCCGGGCTTACCCGTGGGTATTTCCTTTTACACCTTCCAGATTATTTCCTACATAGTTGATGTTTACCGCGGTACGGCGGCACAGAAAAAAGTCATTCCCTTTGCCGCTTATGTCACAATGTACCCTCAGCTTATTGCAGGTCCCATTGTGCAGTACGGCGACATTGAAAGGCAGCTTAACGAGCGAGCAATAAGCCGCGAAAAGTTTGCCGCAGGTATACTCATTTTCATTAAGGGTATGGGCAAAAAGGTGCTTTTTGCCAACACGGTGGGTGCTTTTTACACACAGATAAGTGAGCTTGACATTGCTTCAATCAGCGTTGTTACAGCGTGGATAGGAATTGTATGCTACACCTTGCAGATTTATTTTGACTTCAGCGGTTATTCCGATATGGCAATCGGTCTTGGTAAAATGCTCGGCTTTGATTTTATACAGAATTTCAACTTCCCCTATACGGCAAAAAGCATTACGGACTTCTGGAGAAGGTGGCATATAAGCCTTAGTAACTGGTTCAGGGATTACGTTTATATTCCTCTTGGCGGTAACCGAGTGGGTCCCTTAAGGCACATTCTCAACATCCTTGTGGTGTGGGCACTTACGGGTATGTGGCATGGTGCGGCATGGAACTTTATTGCCTGGGGCAGCCTTTACGGTGTGCTTCTGATAGCCGAAAAGTATCTGCTTAAAAATATTCTGCCGAAAATTCCTTCACTTTTCAGGTGGGCGGGAACAATGGTGGTTGTAATGATAGGCTGGGTGCTCTTTTCAAAGGAGAGCTTCCCCGAGGCACTTGCTTATATTAAGTCAATGTTTGCCCTTGCTGAAAACACATTCTTTGACAGCACAGCCGCTTATTACCTTTCATCGGCAGGTCTGTCCGTATTTGTGATGAGCCTTTCAGCTCTCGGATACTTTGCGAAAATGCCGAGAGTGAAAAACTACCGCTTCAATATAACGGCTACAACTCTCGGATATACCGTTATTTTCCTTTTGAGCGTAGTTTATCTTATCAGCGAAACCTATAACCCATTCTTATATTTCAGATTTTAAGGAGGGTGAGTATGAACGAAGAATATATGAACGAAGAACAGCTTCAGGAGTCCTTGCCCGCTGAAGAAGAAGCTGTTACAGATGCCGGGGTGCAGGTTGAGGAGCCTTCCGAGGACGCTGCCGAAGCAACCGAAGAAGCAACCGAAGAAGTAAAACAGCCGAAGCCGAAGGGCAGGATTATGTTTTCACTTTTTATAACATTTTTCTGTCTTGTTATCGGTTTTTTGTCCCTTTACGGCTTTGTTGTGCCTGATAAAGATTTCAGCGAAAACGAAAGCCGACTGCTTGAGCAGATGCCCGAGCTTACATTTGAAGGCGTGCTTGACGGAAGCTTTATGAAAAGCTTCGAAACCTACCTCACAGACCAGTTTCCCTTCAGAGACGGGGCAATTTACTTGAAAAGTGTGCTTGAAAGAGCCTTGGGCAAAAATGAGGAAAACGGTGCCTACATTGGCAAAAACGGTTTCCTTTTTGAAAAGCAGACACCTTATGATGAAGAAAAAATGAAGCAGA
Source organism: Acutalibacteraceae bacterium (assembly GCA_045643805.1). Lineage (GTDB taxonomy): Bacteria > Bacillota > Clostridia > Oscillospirales > Acutalibacteraceae > UBA6857. Next base: position 23,930 of record JAZRFT010000043.1, on the reverse strand, counting down.
ATGCCGAAAGCATAAACGCTTTTATCGGGGAAAATAAGGGCATAAATACGGTTTTTGCCCTTGTGCCTAACAGCAGCTTTATTTATGCGGAAAATCTGCCCGATTACCTTGAAACGGAAAATCAGAAGGAGCAGATTGACAGCTTCTACACTCTGCTTGATGAAAACGTAATCAGAACCGATGCAGTTACGTCCTTGCTTGGAGCTAAAAATGAAGGTCAGGTTTTTTACAAAAGTGACCACCATTGGACAACTCTCGGAGCGTTCAGCGTTTTTGGAAAAATAATGGAAGGCTTCGGTGAAACGGCTGCCGCAGAGGACTTTGAGTTTTATACTGTAAGCAACAGCTTTGAAGGTACGCTTAAATCCAAAAGCCCTGCACAAGGGGCGGTTGACAGCGTTGAGGTTTGTTTCCCGAAAAATTCACAGGGCACATATTTTGCCGAGTTTTCGGGAGAGGGCAACAAAAAAGAAAGCCTGTTTTTCAAGGAAAAGCTTTCACAGAAAAATCATTATGAGGTTTTCCTCGGCGGTAACCACGCAAAGGTAACAGTCACAACAACCCTTGAAGGGGACAGAAAGCTCCTTGTTATAAAGGACTCCTTTGCCAATTGCCTGATACCTATGCTGACGCCTTATTTCAGCAAAATTGTGGTTGTTGACCCCAGATATATGACCGAAAGCATTGACGGTATAATGAAGGAGGACACCTTCACCGATATCTTGTTTTTATACAATGCGAACACATTTTTCGGCGATTCGGTTTTAACCGATGTGCTTGGATATTAATATATGACGGAGGAATGTTAAAATGAGCAAAAAAGCTATGGAAGAGAAAACACTTTACGACATTATCCCATCCCAGGACTGTATGTACCTTATGCACAAGTTCAGCTTGCATAAGCAGATGGCACAGATTCCCACATCCTTTGTGCTTAAGGCAGAGCTTGATTTTGAGGTCATGCAAAAGGCATTTGACCTTGCAATAAAAAGAAACGACAGCTTAAGACTTGCCTTTGTAAAAAAGGGCGGTAAGCTTAAGCAGTATTTCCGTGACAGTTATACCTATCAGGTACCCGTCAAGTATTTCAGAAGTGATGAGGAGCTTGAGGCTTATTGCTCCGCTGATGCTAAAAAGCCTGTGAAATTTGAAAAGGGTGAGCTTTTCAGAATTGTATTTTTCAAGCTGGCGGACGGCAGATACGGTATCTATTCAAACTTTACACATATGATAATTGACGCGTTGGGAATTGCATTTTTCTATAAGGAGCTGCTTATGATTTACGCGGCACTTATACAGAATGATGAGCTTCCTGAGGCAACGGACAGCTACGAGCAGTACATAATCAAGGAGCTTGAAAATCAGGCTGACGAAAAGAAGACAGCAAAGCACGAAAGTTTCTACAAGGAATATTTCCTTAAGCACGGAGAGCCCTTTTATGCCGCAGTTCACGGTATGGATTTCCTTAACGCTTATCGTAAAAAGAAGAAGAATCCCGACATAAGGGTGCCTATGGCATATAATCCCCTTTACAGTAAGTGCGATTTCCTTACAATGCATATCCCTCCCGAGAAGGCGGCGAAAATATTTGCATACTGCAGTGAAAATAACATTGCACCCGAAAGCGTTTTCCAGGCAGGACTTCACACCCATTGCAGTGCCGTCAATGAGCGTATAGGCGACGTTTCAATGATGAGCGTGTGCAGCAAGCGTGCAACCTTACAGGAAAAAAATATGCTTGGCTGTCTTGCACAGCCCTTACAGCTTCGTGCAGTCTTCGGTGAGGAGCTTACCTTTGCTGAAAGTATAAGAGAGCTTGTACATATAAGAAGAAGCCTTTACAAGCATGCGTCTTATCCCTACACCAAGGCAAGGGATATGTCCCTTGATTTATTCGGCTTCGGACCCATCCAGGGTCCTAACTCCCTGATGTTTTCCTGGATACCTCTTCCGGTTGGCGGTGAGTTCGGCTTGGAGTTTGAGTTCAAGACCTACAACCTTACAAGGTATTTCACACCGCTTTATGTTATCACAATGCCTGACCCGAAGGACGGCGGTTTTAATGTGTGTTATATGTACCGCACAAAGCTTTCCACCAAAGAGCAGATTGAGAAGCTACACGAGAATATGGTGGATACCATTGTTGCAGGTGTGGATAAGCCGGAGATTACCGTGGGTGAATTGCTTGATAAAATAGAAGCAAAGGGGTAAAGTTTTGGTCAAGCTTTTTCAAAAGCTTGTCAGGGTTGGTAAGGGGTGAAACCCCTTACATATTAAAACATAATAACAAAGTCACGGAATTTTGAAATGTCCCGTGACTTTTATTATTTATACAAAAAGCGGACACGGCAAGCCGTGTCCCTACTGTATCGTTATAAAGAAATCGGAGCTTTAGGTTTTCTCATCAAGGGGCTTTGCCCCCTTGACCCCCACAAGCTTTTGTAAAAGCTTGACCAAAACTTTACCATTTTTCCCTATTACAATAACGCCTCAAGCACGTCATCCTCACCCTTATAATGTATCGGTGTAATACCTATTTCAGGCAGATGCTCAAGGTTGCCCCAATTATCATCAATCATGTAAACCTCATCATAAGCCTTGCCCATCTCCCTTACACAGTGAAGATAAATTTCCTTGTCAGGCTTTGCAAGACCGAGGTTGCAGGAAATGAACATTTTTTTGAAAAGGGGAGCAAGGCCGTGCTTTTTAAACTGCTCCTCAACAACACCGTAGGGTGCATTTGAAAGAAGAATAACATCGTGCCTTTCACCGAGCATCTTTATCACGGGCAGTATTGACTCGCGGAGAATAAACATACTGTTCCATTCCCTTGTCATTTCATCCTTGTCAGCTCCCAGCATCCTTGCCATATTTGTAAGCAGCTCTTCGTAGCTTATCTGTCCAAGGTCTGCGGGAACAAAAAGCTCATCCTTTATAGCAAGAGCCTTGTCCTCGGCAAGGTATTTTTTCAGGAAAACGGGTGCAACCTCCTCAAAAATAACACCGAAGCAGTCAAATATAATAAGCTTTTCAGCCATTGAATCACATCCTTTGCAGGTATCTATGCTTTAATTTTAATAAAATGGTGTCAGCTTGTCAACCTGATGCAAAAAAATACTTGCTAACGGGAAATAATAATGCTATAATTATTCGGTATTTAATTTTACTCTGAAGGAGTTGTTTCATTATGAACATTGGTATTTACGGCTACGGTAACCTCGGCAGAGGCGTTGAGGATTCAATCAAACGTAATCCCGATATGAAGCTTTGTGCCGTTTTTACAAGAAGAAATCCCGAAAGCCTCACCATTGCAACAGAAGGCGTTCCCGTGGTTTCAACCGATAATATAATGGAGTGGAAGGATAAAATTGACGTGCTCATCATCTGCGGCGGCAGTGCTACCGACCTTCCCGAAATGACTCCCGCACTGGCAGAGAATTTCAATGTGGTTGACTCCTTTGACAATCATTCTGCTATCCCCGTACACTTTGAAAAGGTGGATAAAATTGCAAAGGAGAACGGTACAACCGCACTTATTTCCTGTGGCTGGGATCCCGGTATGTTCTCCGTTAACCGTCTTTATGCCTCCTGCATCCTTCCCGACGGTGCGGACTATACCTTCTGGGGTAAGGGCGTTTCTCAGGGTCATTCCGACGCTATAAGAAGAATTGACGGTGTCCTTGATGCAAGGCAGTACACCGTTCCCGTAGAAGAGGCACTTGACGCTGTCAGAAGCGGTGCACAGCCCGAGCTTACCGCAAGACAGAAGCATAAGCGTGAATGCTTTGTTGTTGCCGAGGAGGGTGCAGACAAAGACAGAATCACAAGAGAAATTGTGACAATGCCTGCTTACTTTGAACCCTATGACACAACGGTAACCTTCATCACTATGGATGAAATGAAGAAGAATCACAGTGAGCTTCCTCACGGCGGAAACGTAATCCGTACAGGCGTTACGGGTAAGGATGACTGCCACACCCAGGTGATTGAATATAAGCTCACCCTTGATTCAAACCCCGAGTTTACGGGCAGCGTTCTTGTATGCTATGCAAGAGCTATTGCACGAATGGCAGAAAGAAAAGACTTCGGCTGTAAAACAGTGTTCGATGTTGCTCCTGCTGACCTTTCAATAAAGGACAGAAGTGAGATTATTGCACATCTTTTATAAGTAGAATAACCCCTCCGTCGGCTATGCCGACTCCTCCCCTTTCAGGGGAGGTAAGATTATCCTCCCTGAAAGGGAGGGGGGACCGCGTAGCGGTGGGAGGGTAATCCAAAATACACGTTAAAGGAAACAAAAACTATGCTTTGTGAAAATATAACTGTAAACGGTGCACACCTTGAATTTGCAGGTGTTGATACCGTGAAAATGGCTGAAAAATACGGTACACCCCTTTTCCTTATGGATGAAAACCGTATAAGGGAAAAATGCCGCATCTATATAGGTGCTATGAAAAAGCACTTCGGTGAAGAGAGCTTCCCTCTTTTTGCAAGTAAGGCTCTTTGCTTCAAGCGTATCTATGAAATTATGAAAGAGGAAAATATGGGCATCGACCTTGTTTCCTCGGGTGAAATCTATACCGCCGCAAAGGCAGGCTTCGGTATGGAAAAATCCTTCTTCCACGGCAACAACAAAACCGATGAGGATATTGCTTACGCAATGGAAAACGGTGTGGGCTACTTTGTTGCTGACAGCATTTATGAGCTTTCTGCCGTTGATCGCATTGCTTCCGAAAAGGGCATTAAGCAGAAGATGATTCTCCGCCTTACACCCGGTATCGACCCTCACACCTATGCCGCAGTTGCAACGGGTAAGGTTGACTCAAAGTTCGGCGTTGCAATTGAAACAGGTCAGGCAGAGCTTTTCCTTAAGGAGGCTCTTACCTTCGAAAACCTCGATATCAAGGGCTACCATTGTCACGTGGGCTCACAGGTGTTTGACGAGGACGGAGATGTTTACCTTGAGGCATCCACAATTATGCTCCACTTTGCAAAGAAGATGGAGGAAACCTACGGCTTTAAGGCAGAGATTCTCAATATGGGCGGCGGCTTCGGTGTGAGATATACCGAAAATGACCCCTATCTTGACATTGAAAAGGCAATCGCAAGCCTTTCAAAGCACATTAAATCAACTGTTGCCGACCTCGGTATGACTATGCCCAAGGTTATTATGGAGCCGGGCAGAAGCATTGTTGCCGATGCAGGTATGACCCTTTACAGCGTGGGTACACTCAAGGAAATCACCGGCTACAAAAACTATGTTTCAATTGACGGCGGTATGACTGATAACCCCCGTTATGCTCTTTACGGCTCAAAGTATACTCTTTTACTTGCAAACCGTATGGATGAGGAATGTGACTTCGAGTGCGATGTTGTAGGCCGTTGCTGTGAAAGCGGTGACATCATTCAGCCTGAGGTGAAGCTTCCGAAGCCCGTAAGAGGTGACATCGTTGCCGTATGCACAACGGGTGCATACAACTTTTCAATGGCATCTAACTATAACAGAATTCCACGTCCGGCAGTTGTAATGCTCGCAGACGGTAAGGACTACCTTGCAGTAAGACGCGAAACCTTCGCTGATATTGCGGAAAGAGATGTATAAAGTAGTCAGTAGCCAGTAGTCAGTAGTCAGGATGCCCTTCGGGCATAGAAAATTAAATTTTACAAAGGCGCTCTTGCCTCTCCCTTTGGGTGATTCCCCTTCTAGGTGAAATGTCTGCGAAGCAGACAAAAGGGTTCCGGTTTCCGGAGGAAAAGGTGGCAATGCGAAGCATTGACGGAGAGGGCTTTTGGCGGCTTTGCAGGTGACATTATGGAAAACGAAGAAATCAAAACCGAAGAAGTAAAGCACAAGCGCCGTGTACGCTACAAGGGTACACACCCGAGACGCTTTGAGGAAAAGTATAAGGAGCTTAACCCCGAAAAATACGCTGACGATGTTGCTCACATCATTGCAAGGGGAGCAACTCCTGCAGGTATGCATATTTCAATTATGGTTGAGGAGATCTTAGACTTTCTCGAAATCAAGCCGGGTCAGATCGGCCTTGATGCCACCCTCGGCTACGGCGGACATACAAGGGCAATGCTTGAAAAATTAGAGGGCAAGGGACACATCTATGCCCTGGATGTTGACCCGATTGAGTCGGAGAAAACAACAAAGCGCCTTCGTGAGGCAGGCTTCGGTGAGGACATTCTCACAGTCCGTCTGCAGAACTTTGCCGATATTGACAAGGTTGCCCACGACACGGGCAAAAAGTTTGACTTTATCCTTGCCGATTTAGGTGTCAGCTCAATGCAGATTGACAACCCCGAAAGAGGCTTTTCCTATAAGGTTGACGGACCCCTTGACTTAAGGCTCAATCCCCACAAGGGTCAGAGCGGTGCCGAGAGGCTTCGTGAAATGAGCAGGGACGAAATCGTCGGAATGCTCACGGAAAACGCTGACGAGCCTTATGCAGAGCAGATTGCAAAGGTGATAATGAAGTATTACTATATGGGTAAGCCCGTGGAAACAACTGCGGATTTACGCCGCTGCGTGGAAGAGGCGCTTTCCTTCCTGCCTAAAAAGGAGCAGAAGGATGCGGTGAAAAAATCCTGTCAGCGTACCTTCCAGGCAATAAGAATTGATGTAAACAGCGAGTTTGAGGTGCTTTATGCTTTTCTCGACAAGCTTCCTGAGGTGCTTAACGATGGCGGCAGGGTAGCGGTGCTTACCTTCCATTCAGGCGAGGACAGGCTTGTTAAAAAGTCCTTTAAGGAACTGCAGAAGCAGGGTGTTTACTCAAAGGTTGCGAGGGATGTAATAAGACCTTCGCACGAGGAGATAATAAGGAACAGCCGTTCGAAGTGTACTAAAATGCGCTGGGCGGTAAAGTAAACAAGTAAAGTTTTGGTCAAGCTTTTACAAAAGCTTGTCAGGGTTGGTAAGGGGTGAAACCCCTTACATATTAAAAAACAAGGTCACGGATTTTATCTCCGTGACCTTTGCTTATAACTGAATTTGTTTTATGACCTCGCCGGTCGGGCATTCTTTTCTTGAAAGAAAAGTAGTCCTCTTGCGGTTCCCAAAATTCATAACGGCTTGGAGCGCCTATGAATTTTGACCGCTACGCCTCGTCAGCACAAACTCCGCTTATCGTTTTCCTTGCGGAAAAGCTCAACGCTTCGTTGTGCTTCCTCTTCCCCAAAAAGCCTATTGGGCTTTTCGGGGACCCCGAAAACTTTTGCTTCATCGTCCACAGGACGCGCTTCGGTGACGATGCCAAAAAAACTTTACTTGTTTTGTGCCTTAAACCTCCACACTTCCAAACGAAACCTTCACAAGCTCCCTTGCCTTTGAAAGAGTAAGCTCCTTATCACAGTACATCATCTGTACCATAATGTTGCCCGTAGCCGTAGCCTCAACAGGGCCCGCAATAACTCTCTTGCCCGTGTATTTCTTCGTAAGCTCGTTAAGGTAGCTGTCCTTACAGCCGCCGCCGACAATGTTAATTACATCAATGTCTTTGCCGCTGATGCTTTCAACGGTTTCCACGGCTGATTTGTAGCTTTTGGCAAGGGAGTGGTAAACACAGTTAATAACATCGCCCAAGGGAAGCTCAGGCTTTTTAAGTAAGCCGCGGATTGCTTCAATCATACTTTCGGGAGCAACAAGCTCCTGAGCATTAGGGTCAATGATTTCAGTAAAATCACTTGCCTTTGCCATTTCCATCATTTCATCATAGGTGTATTTCTTATCGAGATTTTTTCTTATACTCTGTAAAAGCCACATGCCCATAATGTTTTTAAGGAAGCGGAAACGGTAATTTACACCGCCCTCGTTGGTAAAGCCGCCATTCATAGCTCTTATGTCGGTAACACTCTCTGTGTTTTCCGTACCGATAAGACTCCATGTGCCCGAGGAAATGTAAAATCCGTTGTCTCCAACATCGCAGGCAGCAACAGCTGATGCCGTATCGTGAGATGCGCAAAGGATAACAGTTGAATCAAAGCCGACATAATCCTTTACCTCGTCGGTAAAATTGCCGACCCTTGTACCGGGCAGAGAGAGGGGGAGAAAAATCTCCTTTTTAATGCCGAGCTTGTCCATAAGAGCCTCGTCACGCTCCTTGGTTTCCGCATTGACAAGTCCACCCGTTGTTGTAAGGGTGTATTCGTTTTTCATTTCACCCGTCAGCTTGAAGGAAAGGTACTCGGGCATCATAAGAAAATGCTCTGCTTTGTCGAGCCTTCCGCTTTTTTTGTCGCAGTAAAGCTGATAAATTGAGTTATAGTTTGTTGCCTGAATACCCGTAAGAGAATAAAGCTCCTCACGGGGGATGATAGCATCAATTTCTTCAGGAACGCCTACGGTACGGCTGTCACGGTAGGAATAAGCGGGAAGGATTTCCTTTTTATCTCCGTCAAGCAGTACATAGTCAACACCCCAGGTGTCAATTGCAACGGTGTCGGGAGTAAAGCCCTGGTTTTTACACTCACGAAGGCCTTCCTTAACCTCTCTGAAAAGGTGGTCGATATCCCAGCAGAGTGCACCGTTTTCATCCTTGATGAAATTTTCAAAGCGGTAAATTTCCTTGAGCTTAAGCTTTCCGTTTTCGGTGTAGCCGAGAATGTGTCTGCCGCTTGAAGCGCCGATATCAATAGCTAAACAGTAGGGCATAATCAGATAACTCCCTTTTGTAAAATAAGGTTTGCGTAAAGGGCACTTTCACCCGTAGCAATGATTGCATAGCACTTTTTTGCTTCCTCGTAAAAAGCGAAGCGTTCAATTTCGCCAAAGGCCTTTTCGCCTCTCTCATCGTGCTTTGCAACAATTTTTTTATACTCGTCCCAGATGGGAGTTTCAACGGTGTCACCTGCCATAACCTGCATAAGTGAAACGGGAGCATCCACATAGGTGTCAAGGGGGAAAACGGTGAGGATTGCATCAAGAAGCTCTGCTGCACCGTGACCGTCTGCACGGATTACAATAGCATCCTTACCCATACTCTCTGAGGGGAAATTGCCGTCAGCAATAACAATGCGGTCGCTGTGACCCATTTCGCAAAGCACCTTGAGAAGCTCGGGTGACAGAATTTTAGGTATATTTTTAAGCATTATTCATCTTCCTTATTATAGTGTTTGTAGCCGGGATGCTTACCGGTAACACCGTAGTAGTTGTCTCTTAAGTAGAGGAGCTTGTCAATCTGAGGTCTTGAAATTTCCTTTGCACCGCCGAGAAGATGAGCAGTAAGGGAAATCTTTGCAAAAAGCTCAAGGGTTTCCATACGGTAGTAAGCGGTGATAAGGTCACAGCCGACAGTAAGAGCACCGTGATTCTGAAGAAGGAAAACATCGTGCTCCTTAAGGTAAGGAGTGATAGCCTCGGGTACCTCGTTAGTGCTGGGTGTACCGTAGGGAGTAAGGGGGATTGAGCCGATTGCAATAACTGTTTCAATCATTGAGTATTCGTCAAGGCTCTTACCTGCAACTGCATAGCCCGTTGCTGTGGGGGGATGAGCGTGAACAACAGCGCCTACATCCTCACGCTCGCTGTAACAGCGAAGGTGCATTTTTATTTCACTTGAGGGCTTGTAGGGAGCACCTGAAAGCACCTCACCGTCCTTGTTTATGATAACAAGCTTTTCGGGAGTGATGAAGCTTTTGCTGATGCCTGTAGGAGTAGCCATAAAGTTTCCGTCGGGAAGTCTTACGGAAACGTTACCGTCGTTAGCCGCAACCCAGCCGAGCTGCCACATTTTATGGCAGACATCGCACATCTGCTCACGGATTTCCATATATTCGAGATTGCTCATTTTGTTATGTCCTTTCTTTAGGTCTGCGGCAATCAGCTTCAGACCGACTGCCGCAGTACAGTTATTAAATTATTTCTTAAATAAGGGACCGAATGCCTGACAAGCACGGTAGTCTGCGCCTTCCTTATCCATACCGAAAGCGTTCCATGCGGCAGGACGGAAGATTTTTTCTTCGGGAACGTTGTGCATGCAAACGGGGATACGAAGCATTGAGCAAAGAGTGATAAGGTCAGCACCGATGTGACCGTAGGAGATAGCGCCGTGGTTAGCACCCCAGTTGTTCATAACCTCATAAGCTGTTGTGAAGGCACCCTCGCCTGTAACTCTGGGAGCAAACCATGTGCAGGGCCATGTGTAGTCAGTTCTCTTCCAGAGTGTATCTGAAACATCCTCGGGGAGACCTACTGTCCAGCCTTCAGCAATCTGAAGCACGGGGCCGAGACCCTTTACAAGGTTAAGACGGATCATTGTTGCGGGCATCTCACACTTTGTTTCAAAGCGTGAGGAATATCCGCCGCCACGGAAGTAGCCTACGTCGGCATAGTTCCAGGTGCTGTTTTCAAGGATAGCCTTCTGGTCAGCCTCGGTAACCTCGTACCAGGGCTTCATAACGCCGTTGCCGTTTTCGTCCTTTGCGGCACCGTTAGCGTCAAGACAGCAGGCACCTGAATTGATAAGGTGGATAAAGCCGTCGGAATCCTTTGCCTTGCCTTCAATATCATAGCCGGTAACACGCTTAACTGAGTCACCGCTCCAGTATGTACGAACGTCTGCAAACATCTGAGGTCTGTTGGTAAGCAGCTTCATAAACTGCATACCGAGACCCTTGACAACCTCATTTTCACTTCGAAGGATGTAGGGCTCTCTTGCACCGTTCCAGTCAAAGGAGGTATTGAGCATTGCCTCGGGGAAGTCGCAGTTGGGATAGAAGTCTGTCCACTGACGCTGACCCTGGAAGCCTGCGGCAATAGCGTTGTGACCAACCATTTCTTCTTCACAGCCCTTGGGAAGGTTGGGGTTGCCGTTCATAAGGTCCTTGATGATAACCATCATCTTAACAACAAATTCCCAGTCTGCATCCTTTTCTTCTCTTGTCTTCTGAAGCTCCTCGGGGTTTTTGTCAAAGCCCTCGATGCAGTTTTCCTTTGTCCACTTGAGTGCCTTCTGATATTCTTCCTCATCATAGATGCCCTCAGTCATTCTTCTGATGATTTCTACCTCGTCAACGCTTTCAACTCTCATACCGAGGTAGTCCTCGATAAAGTCGCTGTCGATGATTGAACCGCCGATACCCATACAGATTGAGCCGATCTGAAGGTAGGACTTGCCTCTCATTGTTGCGGCGGCAATTGCAGCACGGCCGAAGCGGAGAAGCTTTTCTTTAACATCGCAGGGGATTTCTGTGTCGTCACTGTCCTTAACATCGTGACCGTAAATGCCGAAGGCGGGAAGGCCCTTCTGTGCGTGGGTTGCAAGAACGGAAGCAAGATAAACCGCACCGGGTCTCTCAGTTCCGTTGAAGCCCCATACAGCCTTGATTGTGTGAGGATCCATATCCATTGTTTCTGCACCGTAGCACCAGCAGGGTGTAACGGTAACTGTGATGTCTACGCCTTCTCTGCGGAATTTGTCGGCACAGGCAGCAGCTTCGGCAACACGGCCGATGGTGGTATCGGCAATAACAACCTTTACCTTTTCGCCGTTTGAGTATCTGAGGTTTTCCTCAAAAAGCTTTGCGGCGCTTTTTGCCATATTCATTGTCTGCTCCTCAAGGCTTTCTCTTACACCGAGAACACCTCTTCTGCCGTCGATAGTGGGACGGATACCGATTACGGGATAACCGCCGATAAGTCTGTTTTCGCTCATAGTTGTTTTCCTCCATTATAAATTTCTTTAAATTTTATTTTACTATATAAGAGCTCAAACTGCAACAGTTTAAGCCTATTTTTGTGCAAAACAGCAATCCGTATCGTGAGAATTTATAACACCTATCGCCTGAAGGTAGGAATAAATAATCACACTGCCGCAGAATTTCATTCCTCTTTTTAAAAGATCGGCTGAAATTCTGTCGGAAAGGGGAGAGCTGACAAGCCCGGCTTCGGTAATCTGCTCACCGTCCCAGAAAAGGCGGAGATAATTATAAAAGGAGCTGTACTCGTTTATAATATCTCTGAAAATCCGAGCATTGCTGACGGAAGCTCGGATTTTTCTTTCGTTGCGGATAATGCCTTTGTCTGCTTTAAGCTCTGTGATTTTTTCTTCGTCGAAGCTTATCACTTTTTCAAGGTCAAAGCCCTCAAAGGCTCTGCGGAAATTTTCGCGCTTGTTCAGCACACATTCCCAGGAAAGACCTGCCTGAAAGCCCTCTAAAATAAGCATTTCAAAAAGGTAGGGGTCGTCAAAGCGGGGAACACCCCACTCTTCATCGTGATATTTCACATAAAGGGGGTTGTTTTCGTTACACCAGAAGCATCGTTTCATAATTCTCACCCTAAAAGAAAATCCGTCACAAGCATCACGCAAAAGCCCACAAGCAGAGCATAGGTTGCTCCTCTTTCGCTTCCGTGAGCGTGGGTTTCGGGAATCATTTCGTCACTTATGACATAGAGCATTGTGCCGCCTGCAAAGGCAAGGGCAAAGGGGAGAATTGCAGAAGCCACACTTACCGCCATAAATCCGATAAGCGTACCGACTACCTCAACAAGACCCGTAAGCATAGCAATAATAAATGTCTTTCTTGCCGAAACTCCTGCAGAAAGCAGAGGACCTATAATTACCATGCCCTCGGGGATGTTCTGCAAGGCGATACCGCCTGCAATTATGAGTGCCTGTGAGGTGTTGCCTGAGCCAAAGCCGACACCTGCGGCAATACCCTCGGGGAGGTTGTGAATTGCAATAGCACACACAAAAAGCAATACCTTGTCAAGGCTATGGTTGTTGTGAGTTTCCGTATCCGTACCTGCCAATTTGTGAAGGTGGGGCACAAGCTTATCAATCAGGTTAAGGCAGATTGCACCTGTAAAGATGCCTGCCACGGTGATGAGGATGCCGTATTTTCCGCCGTATTCAAGGGATGGGATGATGAGTCCGAGCACGGCGGCGGCAAGCATTACGCCTGCGGCAAAGGATAGGATTATATCTGAAAAACGGTGCGACATTTTTTTGAAGGCAAAGCCTAAAATTGAGCCGATGACCGTTGCTCCGCCTACACCGAGGGCGGTGAGTAAAACCATTGTCATTTTTATACTCCTTTCATCGTGTGTTGTCTGAATGTATTACTTCAAGGAAATAACGGTTGATTTCCTCGGGAGTTTCTTTCATATTGTTGTCAATCCACCAATGCACAGTTTCAACAAAGCCTGATGCAATGTGGTTTACAATAAAGCTGTGGGGAATATCCTTTGATTTATACATCTGTGACAGTTGGGGCTGACTTTCAATCACCTTGAAAAGTCCGCTTTTGAAATAGCGTAAAAACAAATCGTCATTGGGGCAGGAGAGTAAATCCAGAATACGGTTGTCGTTTTTCTTGAGATGCTGGAATAAATGCAGAAAAACCGAATCGGGAGCATTACAGTCAAAAATGTGTCGGTGGTCATTTTTTTCATCGCTCATAGAGTCAAATACGTGACAAAAAAGCTCGTCGCAAAGCTCCTTCAAAAGAAAATCCTTTGTCTCAAAGTGGGAGTAGAAGGTGGCTCTGCCGATATCGGCTTTTTCAATTATTTCACCGACGGTGATACGGTTGAAGCTTTTTTGCTTAAGCAGGTCGGTGAAGGCTTCAAAAATTGCATTACGGGTTTTTCTCTGACGTCTGTCCATAGCTTTTACCTCCGTACAATTTTCAGCTTTTGTTCGGTATCTTACAGGGAAATAAAACTGTATGTTGAAAGCAGCTGTCCCGAACGGATACAATAAAACTGAACAATATGTTTAGTATCAACTGAATTATATCACGACTTTTTGATAAAATCAATGCGGAGGTACCCTATGAAAAAAGAAAAAAATATCCTGATTGCTTTTTTACTTAATTTGTTTTTTTCACTTTTTGAGCTTGTCGGAGGAATCTTCACGGGAAGTGTTGCAATTATTTCCGATTCCGTTCACGACCTTGGTGATGCGGTGAGCATCGGCATTGCCTATATTCTCGAAAGAAAAGCAGGCAGGGAAACCGATGAAAAAAAGAGAGAAAGATATTTATTCATCGGAAGCTTGATAACAAGCGGTGTACTTATTGCAGGCTCCCTTGCGACAATTCTCAATGCGGTAAGGCGCTTTTTTGTTCCGTCGGAGATTAACTATGACGGTATGCTGATTTTTGCTGTTATCGGTGTAGCGGTAAATGCTGTGGCCGCCTTTGTCACTCACGGTGGAGAGAATGTGAATGTCCGTGCTGTAAATCTTCATATGCTCGAGGATGTCCTCGGCTGGGCTGTGGTGCTTATCGGTGCGGTTGTTATGAAGCTTACGGATTTTTATTATATTGACCCGATTTTGTCGGTTGGGGTTTCATTGTTTATTTTGGTGAGTGCTGTGAGGAATCTGAAGGGTGAAGGGCATCATCACCATCACGGGCATCACCACCATTAAGGGAGAAAAATGGAAAAGTTTTTTTGATTACTTTTTTTACAAAAAAAGTAATGCCCGACCGGCGAGGTCAAAAGACAATTATATATAATTAAAGGTCACGGAAGTTTGTACACTTTCCGTGACCTTTGTCCGTATATTGTTTAGTACCAAGAGGGCTCTGCCCTCTTGACTCCCGCAAGCTTTTGTAAAAGCTTGACCAAAACTTTACGCTTTTTTCTTATCCCTCATACTCAAAGGTGTATGCTTCAAATCCCTTCGAATAAACCTGCCTGCCGTCAGGGTAAACCCACATCGCCTCAGCTCCGTCAATGCCTTCAATAAGCTTCCTGCCTTCATCCTCACTCATCAGAAAAAGGGCAGTCGAAAGTGCATCGCCGAGGCCTGAATCCCTTGTAAGCACCGATACTGAAAGATAATTCGTTCCCGGCATAAGCGTTTCAGGGTCAATAATGTGGTGGTAGTTTACACCGTTGACGGTGTAAAAACGCTGATAGGTTCCGCTCGTTACAAGGGACATACTTTCAAGCTCAAGGAACTCAATGTAAGGTCTTTCCTCATTTGCCGTATCAGGATTTTCAATTCCTGCCTTGAAGGGCTCATTTTCACCGTTTAAGCCGATTGTGCGGATGTTTCCTCCTACGTTGAGGATAAAGCCTGTAATCCCGGCATTCTCAAGAGCTTCGGCTATTCGTTCAACAGCATAGCCCTTTGCTATGGCGCCTACATCAAGGAGCATTCCGGGGTCAGCAAGGAAAACGGTGCTGTTTTCTTTGTCGATAATCACATCGTTTATATCCGTATGCCTGAAGGCTTCCTCCAGCTTATCCATATCAGGAAGTTCTGCATTTTCCGGATCGTCAAGTCCCCAGGTGCGGTAGTTGTGCCATATACGAAGCACACTGCCCATTGCAACATTTACCTTGCCGTCAGTTTTTTCGTGCATCTCCTTGGCAAAGGTCAGCATATCAATTATCTTGCTGTCAACCTTTACAGTCTGATGCACTCCGCCTTTTACATCGTTTACGGTAACAAGGTTGTTGACTCCCTCGTAACGGGTGTAAATATCAAAAAGTCGGTGGTAATCGTTAAGCTCTGCCTTTATCAGCTCGCACATTGTGTCAAATTCATCCTTGCTATATGTGTAGCCCGTGATAGTTGTTGCAGTATCAAAATAGTCAAAGTAATAGGCGTTGTATTTTGTTTTTTTATCCTTTACCGTACAAGCCGAAAGGGTAAGCAAAAGTACAGCGGTCAAAAAAAGTGCGGATATTTTTTTCAAGTCAGCACCACCTTAAAAGGGGATAGTATATTCACTATTATAATAAAAAAAGCGGCTGTTGTAAACAACAGCCGACTATTTTTTTAGGATTTTTAATTATGCAACGGTTGCTGCAGCTGTTGCTGCCTTAACCATATCGCTGATACCGATTGTGCAACCTGCTGCTGCAAGGTCGCCTGTGCCGAAGCCGTCAGCATCTGCAAGTGCTGCGAAGTCAGCTGCTGCTTTGCCTTCAAGTGCTGCATCAAAAGCTGCTGCCTGAGCGTACCATTCAAGAACCTGACCGTCGCTGCCGTCGTGCTTCTTGCCGTAAGCAGCCATGTTGTAGTTGTCGCCAAGCTCAAGCTTTGTCTTGATTTCTGCTGCTGCATCGTAAGTTGCAACGCCCTTTGTGTCAAAAGTGATAGCTGTTGAAACTGCATCAGTTTTTGCTGCTGCAACCTTGCCTTCAGCGTTTACTGCTGCTGCAACAATTGTAGCGTCAATACCTACTGAACCGTTCTTTTCTTCAGTTGCATCTGTGTTTGAGATTGAAGTTGCAAATGCGATGTTGAGCTTATCATTTGCAGTTGCCTTTGAATCAGCTGCGTTAGCAACAGCCTTTTCAAGAGCCTTCATAATACCGCCAACGCTGATTGTGCAGCCTGCTGCTGCAAGGTCACCTGTTGTGTAGGTATCTTCTGCCATAAATGCCTTAACTTCGTCAAGAGTCTTGCCCTTTGCAGTTGCTTCGAAAGCGTCTGCCTGCTCGAACCATTCAAGAACCTTGCCGTCGCTGCCGTCGTGCTTCTTGCCGTATGCAGCCATATTGTAGTCTGTGCCAAACTCGTACTTTGTCTTTGCCTCTGTTGAAGCAACAGCCTTACCTGCTGATGTCCAGGCTGCACCTGCATCGAGTACGTCGATAGCGATGTCAGCAATCTTGCCTTCTGCGTCAAGAAGAACTGCAACAGCATTGATTTCTGCCTTTGCTGAGCCGTCTGTGTCGCCGTCAGCGTTCTTTGCTTCGCCAAAGCTTGAAGCTACGCCAAGACCGAGCTTAAGGGTGGTTGCTGCGTTACCGTCGGTAACAGTTTTGTCGCCGCAGGCTGCAAGTGCAAAAAGGGTTGCAACTACAACAGCAACAAGTACTAAACTGAGAACTTTTTTCATGTTGTTAAACTCCTTGTATTATTTTTAATAAATTAACCTCACATATTATTGCAAAAAAGAATGAAAAAGTCAATATCTAAATAATAAAAAAGACATAAATCACAAATATGATTTACATCTTTTATTATTTCACCTTAAATCTTTAATTTTTCCGTACGCTTTAATAAAATACTTGCTCCGACGCCGATAAGAATACCCGCGATGCTTCCCGTAACGGCAAGGACTATCATATAGTATCCGAGCTGTACTGTTTCAAAAAGGAAGATAGCTACAAGTATCTGACCGAGGTTGTGCATCACCGCGCCGACGACGCTTACACCCACGGTGGAAAACTTGTCCGTCTTTTTCAGTATGCCCATAAGTGCAAGGCTTAAAACCGCACCTGCCGTGCTGTAAGCCAGGGTCATAACATTGCCGAAGAGGAGGGCAACGATAAAAAGCCTCAATGCTGATACAACAGCCGCATCCTTTAAGCCGAAGCGGTAAAGGACAAAAATAATTGCAAGGTTAGGAAGTCCCATTTTAATTCCGGGTACTGCCGTAGAAATGGGTGGGAGTATTGCTTCAAGGTAGGCTAAAACCAAAGCAACGGAGGTAACCATACCCAGAAGAGCAGTTCTTTTTGTTCTGTCTTTCATAATGATTCCTCCGTTTGTTTCATTTTATTATGCAATCACATCAAGCTCGTTTTCAGCCTTGTCCGAGGTGATTTCCACAATTACCTTATGAGGAAGGCATACAATGGTTTCTCCCGTGTAGCTTACGGCTCTGTGACCTGCACATATTTTATCGGGGCAGTTTGCCTGACTGATGTAAGCCTTGCCGTTTTCTATAACAAGAACATTTGAAAATTCCTTGTTTTCACCTGATGTAATTTCAACGGTTATATTCTCCGAGAGGGGATAGCCTTCGGTCTGCACACCGTCAATTTTAACGGTGGCGTAAGCGCCTGCCTCACGGTTAAGGCTTACTAATAAGAGTCCTGCCGCCGCTACGAGTAATATAACGGCGACAAGGATTATATCATTTCTTGATTTTTTGCTCATGCCTTGATGTTCTTAAGGCACTTTGTGGGGCAAACCTCAGCACAGTTGCCACAGCTGTTGCACTTATCGTAATCAATGATTGCAAGGTTGTTTACAACTGTAATTGCACCTTCGGGACAGTTGAGCTGGCACTTTTTACAGCCGATACAAGCGTTCTTACAGTTCTTACGTGCAGCCGCACCCTTTTCGGTGTTGTTACACATAACTGCAGTTTTTGCGTTCTTGTTAATCATTTTGATAAGGCCGTTGGGACAAACCTTTGCACACTTACCGCAGCCCATACAGTCACGGGGATCAACGTGAGCAAGTCCGTCAACGATGCAGATTGCATCAGAGGGACAGGCGTCGGCACAGTCACCGCAGCCGATACAGCCGAAGATACAGCTTGAAGGACCGCCGTAAATCATTTTTGCAGCAGCACAGCTGTCAACGCCTTCGTAAATTGCCTTGCTTGATGTTGCCTCACATGTGCCGTTACAGCCAACAAAAGCAACCTTGGGCTCTGCGGCTGAAACCTCAACGCCGAGGACCTCTGCAATAGCACTTGCAGTTGCTGCTGCACCGGGGATGCAAAGGTTAGCTTCTGCCTTACCGGCGGCAACGGCTTCAGCGTAGCTGTCACAGCCTGCATAGCCGCAAGCACCGCAGTTTGCACCGGGGAGTGCTTCTCTTACCTTTTTTACGGTTTCGTCCTCTTCAACTGCGAAGAAGTGAGATGCAAGAGCAAGAACAATACCGCATACAATACCTATAACTGCTACTACGAGGAGAGCTGTTAAAATATCTGTAATCATAATCTTCTCCTCCTTTTAAGCAAACAGATTGTCAACGATTCCGGCAAAGCCGAAGAATGCCATTGAAACGAATGAAGCGGCAATAAGAGTAACGGGGAGACCCTTGAATGATTCGGGAACAAGTCTTTCGTCGATGATTGAACGTACGCCTGAGAAAAGAACCATTGCAAGAAGGAAGCCGAGACCGCAGCCGAGGGAGCTTACCATTGATTCAACAAAGTTGAAGCCGTCAATCATATTGTTGATTGTAACACCGAGAACGGCACAGTTTGTTGTGATAAGGGGAAGGTAAACACCCAGGCTCTTATGAAGAGAGGGGATGAACTTTTTAAGCACGATTTCAGTAAACTGAACAAGTGCGGCAATAACAAGGATGAATACGATTGTCTGTGTGTATTCAAGGCCGAGCTTGTTGAGGATATAAATCTGGATAGGCCAGGTTACTGCTGTTGCCATAAGCATAACGAAAATAACCGCAATACCCATACCTACTGCCTGATTGAGCTTTTTGGAAACGCCGAGGAAGGGGCAGATACCGAGGAAGCGTGCAAGAACATAGTTGTTTACAAGCACAGAGGACATAAGAATAACAACAAGAGTTTTGAAAGTATCCATTATTTAGCCTCCTTTTCTGCTGAAGCACAGCCGCCGTTACAAACACCTGCTGAAGGACAGCCTGCGCATGAGAATTCCTTTTTCTTGATAGCCTTGCCCTTTGTGATGATGTTTACAACTGCAATAAGCATACCGTAAACCATAAGTCCGCCGGGAGCCTTGATGAGAATATCAATTGTGTGAGTTTCAATAAAGGGAACGGGAATACCTGCAAATGTACCTGCACCGAAAACCTCACGTACTGTTGCCATTGCAAGAAGGGCAATTGTGAAGCCGAGACCCATACCGATACCGTCGAGGATTGATTTACCTACGGGCTGCTTACCTGCAAACATTTCAGCTCTGCCGAGGATGATACAGTTAACAGTGATAAGCGCAAGGTAAACACCTAAAAGCTCATACATTTCGGGAAGGTAGGCGTGCATAAACATCTGAACGATGGTAACGAAGCCTGCGATAATAACGATGTAGCAGGGGATACGCACTGTATCGGGAATGAACTTACGAAGCATTGAAACTACTGCGTTTGAGCAGATAAGAACTGCTGTTGCGGCAAGACCCATACCGAGTGCACCGATAACACTGTTAGTGGTTGCAAGGGTGGGACAGGTGCCGAGGATGAGAACAAATACGGGGTTTTCCTTCAGTAATCCCTTAAGGAGAACTGACATATTACTTTCTTTATTCATTATTTAGCTTCTCCTTTCAGAATTGTTACTGCTTCAAATACCTTTGAAACTGCTGTTTTGTAGCCGTTGGTGGTAATTGTTGCACCGCCGATAGCGTCGATGTCACCGTAGTTGTCGGCTGTTTTGCCGTTGAACTGTGAGTAGAAGGAAGCGTCTGCACAGGCGTCACCGATGCCTTCGCTTTCATTCTGGTAGGTGGTTTCACAGTTGATGATTGTACCTTCAGCTGTTACTGAAGCCTTGATTTTGATGTGCTCACCTGAGGGGTAGTAGTATTCGTCACCGTTGATGCCGAAGCCTGCTGCCTTAAGCTCAAATACATAGTTACCTGTTGCGGTCTTGTATGCCTTTTCAATCTGTGAGGGCATTTCGTAGCCGCTTAAGTCAATTTCAGTCATTTCTGATGCAAGCACAAGAGCTGCATTTCTTTCTGTTGCTGCCTTGAAGGATTCCTCAATATCAGCGGTAACCTTACCTTCGGCGTCAGTACCTGCAAAGCTTTCGCCTGAAACAAATACATAGCCCTTGCCGTTTACTGCCTTGTATACGGCTGTAACATTCTCAAGCTTTTCTGCTACGAAAACCTTTTCAAATTCACCTTCACCCTCGGGGAGTGCGGCATTGAGGTTATCTGCAAGAATTTCTTCCTCGCTTCTTACATCAACGCTTCCGCCTGCGAGAATGATAGCGGTGTTGAGAGCATCCTTGACAACGCCCTTGTAGGCGGCTGTTGTTTTTGTTGCGCCTGAAATTGTTTCAAGGTCGCTTTCAACATTGTCAGCGGTAAGGCCGATTGCGTTTTCACCGTAGGTCTTTTCAACGCTGAGGGTTTCGTTACTTGAAAGGCAGGTTGCACCGGTAACAGTACCGCTTGCGTCAATACCTACCATAACAATCATATCAGTACCGTAGCCTGCTGTTTTGAGCTTTACAACAGTACCGCCGTTCTTTTCTGTATAAGCCTCGGTAACGGTTGAGGGAAGCTCGTAGACTGAAAGGTCAACTGCCTGGAAGTCCTCACCGCCGGGGAGAACAACGAGCATAGCCTGACTTGCAGCCTCGGCTGCATTCTTTTCAATGATGGGAGCAGTAACATAGTTTGTAACTGCAAGTAAAATTGCAACTGCAGCACAGATGGCTGTAAGGGAGATAACACTTTTAAGATGCTTAATCATTTTTTGTCACCTCCGAAAACCTTGCGTGTAGTAAGCATATCAATAAAGGGATTAACAATGTTCATAAGAAGGATTGCGAAGGATACGCCTTCGGGATATACACCCCAGAAACGGATAAGGCAGGTGATAACGCCTGCACCGATACCGAATACAAGCTTGCCCTTGGAGGTTGTGGGTGAGGTTACATAGTCGGTAGCCATAAAGAATGCACCGATAAGAAGACCGCCTGAAAGCACCCATGCAAGAGCCTTTGTAACGTCAAAGCCTTCAACACAAAGTGAGAAGAGGAATACAGTTGCGATGAATGAAACGGGGATGTGCCAGGAAATAACTCTTCTTACAAGAAGATAGATGCCACCGATGATAAGTGCAACGGAGCAGGTTTCACCGATTGTACCGCCAACGTTGCCGAGGAAGAGGTCCTTGAGTGAGGGAACGGTACCTGCGGCAAGCTCTGCAAGGGGAGTAGCACCTGAAACTGCATCGAGAGCCTTGGGAAATGCTGATGCTGTCATTGAGCCGAAAGCAACAAGCATAAATACTCTTGCGGTGATAGCAGGGTTAACAATATTGCAGCCGAGACCGCCGAAAAGGCACTTTACAACAATGATTGCAAAGGCGGAAGCAACGCAAGCCTGCCATACGGGAATATTAGTTGAAAGATTGAGTGCAAGCAGTAAGCCTGTAACCACTGCACTGAGGTCACCGGTTGTCTGCTTTCTCTTGAGTGCAAGGTTAAAAAGGAACTCGCAGGCAACAGCTGTGCCGACACAGGCGGCAATGAGAATAAGTGCCTGAAGGCCGAAGATTACAACGCCTGCAATTGAGGTGGGTAAAAGTGCGAGAACAACATCAAGCATAATTCCACGGGTTGATTTGGGGCCGTGAATATGAGGTGAAACGGAAATACGAAGCTGATTTTCCATTATTATTTCGCCTCCTTTTCTTTTTCGTCTTTGTATTTTTTGTAAGCCGGCTTAGCCATTTTGTTAATCTGAACAAGGGGACGGCTTGCAGGACAGCTGTATGAACAGCAGCCGCACTCCATGCAAACCTCAAGTCCGAGCTTGCCGAGAGGCTCATAGTTGCCGAGCTCGTAATTTCTTGCAATAGCGGCAGGGTCAATGCCGAAGGGGCATACGCTTGCACAGGTACCGCAACGGATACAGGCAGTCTGCTCGGGAGCACGTGTTTCCTTTTTGGTAAGAGCAAGAATTGCGTTTGTCTGCTTGAGGATGGGAGCTGTGAGGTCAGGCACGGTAATACCCATCATAGGACCGCCGTAAAGCACCTTTTCAGGCTCTGTTGTAAAGCCGCCGCAGAAGTCGAATACCTCCTGAAGTGAAGTGCCGAGGGGAACGATAACGTTCTTGGGCTCCTTTACTGCACCGCCTGCAACGGTAACAACCTTTTCGGTAAGGGGCATACCTGTTTTAATGTAGCGTGAAATGAAGGCAAGGGTTGTACAGTTGATAACAATACAGCCTGAATCAGCAGGGAGTGTGCCTGCCTTGATAACTCTGCCGGTGGTGTTGTAAACAAGCACCTTTTCACCGCCCTGGGGATATTTGGAGGGAAGCACCTTAACGGAAAGCTTGCTGTTTCTTGCAGCAACCTCCTTCATTTTTTCAATAGCTTCCTTTTTGTTGTCTTCGATACCGATAACATAATTGGGAATATCAAAGTACTTATCAATAATTTTGATAGCGTCTTCAATTTCGTCAGCGTTGTCAATCATTGTACGTGTATCGCTTGTGATGTAAGGCTCACACTCTGTACCGTTGATTACAAGGTAATCAATCTTTTTATCAGTCATAAACTTTACATAGGTGGGGAAGCCTGCACCGCCGAGACCAACAAGACCGCTCTGCTTTACAGCCTCAATGAATTCCTCTTTTGAGTTAACGGTGGGAGGAGTTACCTCTGCAGGAGTGTTTTCACCGTCGGATTCGATAACAATTGCAGGAATATATCTGCCGGCTGAAATGAGGATATCGGCAATTTTTGTAACCTTACCTGAAACACTTGAGTGAACGGGTGAGGAGATAAAGCCGTCCTGTGCAGCAATGAGGGTGCCTACGTCAACGTGGTCACCGACCTTTACGGTGGGAGCTGCGGGCTTACCGATATGCATAACCGTGGGAATAGTAACTGTCTTGGGTGCAGTGATTCTAACGGCTGCCAAGTTTGCGGTGTATTTTCTGTGCGGAGTCTTTACACCGTGAAGAGAAAAAGCCATCGTTTTAACCTACCTTTCATTTTACTGTGAATATATTATTTTGATTTTGGGTACAAATCTTCATTTTACACAGTATATCTATTATATTATATATATAGGGGTGGTCTGTGTCAAGGCATTAGAATGCACAAAAAATGGGATTAAGGTTTGGGCGGGTCGGATTTTGCCCGAAGGGTAATTTCACCCAGCCGAAGGCACACTTCATTGCCACAGCACTTCATTTGCTAAAGGCAACTTCGTTGTGTCGAAGGACATAAAAAAAGTACCCACCTTTTGGTGAGTACTTAAAACTGGCGCGTAGCACCGATTTAGATATCAGCGTTAAGCAATTCGATAAATTGGAATTTATCTCTTGGTTAGTTTTTTGCACCAAGTCCATTTTCCGCATTTAGTACACTTCAACAATCTTCTGGTTGGCGTTTGCATCAACAAGGCAATCTCTTTATAGTTAGGAACAAACATATGTTGACAGTTCTTACATTCATAATACCCTGTCTCTACCTTAAATTTAAGAGCAATAATGCAAGGAATTATAAATAGTATAACAGACACTATTA
>JAZRFT010000042.1:0-10064 GCA_045643805.1 Acutalibacteraceae bacterium | reverse complement strand
GTCTTTCAACGCCCTTATTGAATTCAAAATCAAGAGGACGAGTACCGCTTTCGGGACCGATAGGTTCAATAAATACAGCAGCTGTACCGCCGTTGAGCTGATTTCTTCTGAGCTTTCTTTCAAGATCATCAAGGTCATTGGGATAGAATTCCTGTGTATCTCTCATAAGACGCATGGGAACACCGCTAGCCTGTGTGAACTTTGAGCCGGGAACACGGATACCGTAACCGAGCTGATCTGACCAACCGTGGTATGCGCCACCCATCTTGAGGATGTGCTTTTTCTTTGTAGCAAGTCTTGCAACACGGCAAGCTACCATACAAGCTTCAGTACCTGAACCGAGCATACGGAACATATCTACTGTGGGAACTGAATCTGCAATCTTCTTAGCGAGTTTGTATTCGAACTCGTGGAAAAGACCTGTTGAAGGACCGCATGTGTTAAGAAGGTCGATAACCTGATCGCGAACAACCTGGGGGTTTGAACCGAGAACTGTAGGACCGCCTGCCTGGAGGAAGTCATAGTATTCGTTGCCGTCGATATCGTAGAGCTTTGCGCCCTCAGCCTTTGTGAAAACAAGGGGGAACGGATAGTTGAAAGCAAGGTTGTGCTGAACACCGCCGGGGATGATCTGCTTTGCTTCGTCGATCATAGCCTTTGACTTCTGGCACTTTGCTTCGAAGTATTCTTCTTCATACTTCTTAAGTACATCAGGGTTGATTGAGTGCATGGGCTGCTGAATAAGATAGTCAAGCTTCTTGGTAACGGCCGCAGCATCGGGATACTGTGAAATTGCGAATCTTGTGTCCATATTTACATCTCCTGAAAAAATTATTTTTTCGAGTGAGTAGCGACTCACCGATATTTCCTAATAATTATACAATATTTTCACAATACTTGTCAACTGTTAACGCCTCACAAAAAGTGTAAACTTTTTTAGTGATTATACATAAAGCCGACAAAGGGCAGATTAAAATTTATACTTTTGATAAAAGTGTAAAGTCTTTATTAAGGCTATTGTCAAGAGCTTGTCGTTATGTTATTATTAAAAAAATTAAAAATGAAGGTGAACAAACAAATGGGAAAGTTGTTTGATGTTTATATAAAATCACACTGTCTTACAAATGAAAACGCCGCTGACTTTTTCGACTGTGTAGGCGACCTTTATTTCAGCGACGAGGTACAGAGTCTGAAAAAATTCCCTCAGCACAGTACAATCAACAGACTCGAGCACATAACAAGCGTTTCGTATATGAGCTTTGTTTACGCTAAAGAGCATAATATGGATTACAGAAGAATAGCCCGCGCCGCACTTCTGCACGACCTTTACTACTACGATTGGCACGATAAGGCACGCTGGCACCGCCCCCACGGCTACAAGCATCCCCGCTTTGCCCTTAACAATGCACGAGAGCTCTATCCTGAAATAAGCAAGCTTGAGGAGAACATCATTCTCCGCCATATGTGGCCACTGACCGTAATCCCTCCCGCAACAAAGGCAGGCTATATTGTTACTCTTGCCGATAAATACTGCGCGGCAAGAGAGCTTTTAAGAGCAGACCGCGAATACTTCCGCAAGCAGTTTGATGAAAAAATCAGAATATTCAAGGAGAAAGAAAAATGCTGATAAGCTTAATAAACTATGTGCTGATGTTTTTTGCTTTCAGTGCAATCGGCTGGATAATTGAAACAATATACTGCTCTCTCGGCAACAAAAAATTTATAAACCGTGGCTTCTTATACGGTCCCGTATGCCCCATATACGGTGCGGGTGCACTTCTTTTCGAAATACTCGTGGCCCCTTTGAGCGAGCCCTTTGCAAAACGTTGGTGGCTTGTGGTAATAGTGGGCATGGTGCTTGCCGATATACTCGAATACCTCACAAGCTACATTATGGAAAAGCTCTTCAATGCCCGCTGGTGGGATTATTCGGAAAATTTTCTAAATCTTCACGGAAGAATCTGCTTCAAGCACACCTGCTATTGGGGATTATTCAGCTTCATTTTCGTGTATGTCGTAAGCCCTGTATATAACTATTTTATAGGCTTCGTTCCGCAGAATACAAGAAATATTGCCGTCGGTATAATTCTTGTGATATTCCTTGTTGACCTTATACTCACCGTAAAAGCAACAATGGATATTCACAGGCTTCTGAAAAAAATCGACTCCTTCAAGGCCTCCCTCAGCGAGTACGGTGAAATTCTTAAGCTTGCAGCCGAAAGCATAAAGGACGCAACTGAAATCACCTATACCGACAAAAAGAGGGAGCTTGTAAATCAGTTTAAGGATATAAAAGACAGTATTGATGCGCTTAACGAAAAAAGCTCGCAGATTTATTCAAACACCACAAAACGCCTTTACTCGTCTTTTGCAAACCTTAAGAGCACAACAGAAAAGAAAATCCGTGAAATTGAAAGCCTTGCAGAAGAAATAAAATCAAGGTTCACCGACTGAAAACCGATAAAATGAAACCCGTCTTATAATTCAGTGCATTTTTCCGCTTACTGTCCTCATATAAGTACAGTAAGCACACACCCCGTTGACAACACCGTTTTTTTGCTCTAAAATTATAAGCGTGGACCGCAAACCACACAAAAAACTTAATATAACTATCTTTAAGCTGCTTTGTAATCGTCACACAAGGCAGCTTACTTTTATGTTAAACCAAGAAAGGACGATATTTTTGTCACAATACACATCACGAACAACAGTCCCTTCAGGGGACAACAAAAACTACATACACACATCTTCAGGCGGATTTAACCGTTGCATTGAAATCGAAAAGGGCTCCTGCCTTCCCAACTGCGTAGGCTATGCCTGGGGCAGGTGGAGAGAGCTTCTGGGCTCCGACCCGAGACTTTCACGAAGAAACGCCGAGGACTGGTACGGCAACACCGATGACGGCTACAAGCGAAGTAAGACACCGAAGCTTTTTGCCGTTGCCTGCTGGAAAAAGGGCAAGCTGTGGAATGAGAGCGACGGTGCAGGTCACGTTGCCATTGTTGAAAAGGTAAAAGAAAACGGCGACATTGTAACAAGCGAAAGCGTTTACGGCGGTGAACGCTTCCGAAGCAGAACCTACACCAAGTCTTCCGATTACTACCTTGCAAAGGGCTATGAATTTCAGGGCTTTATTCTTTTTCCCATTGAGGTTGAGGATTTACCCAAAAAAGTTTACCGCAAGGGTGACTACCGTGTAACGGACGCCTCCTTGCTTCATGTAAGAACAGGTGCCGGCACGCAGTACAAAAAGAAAAAGTACGCCGAATTCACAAAAAATGCCCGTGCACAGATTTACGAGCTTGTCCGCTACAAGGCTGACGGCTATGTTATGGGCGTTGAATTTACGGTATATGAGGTTAAAAACAACTGGGGCCGCACGCCTTCAGGTTGGGTCTGCCTTGACTACTGTACGAAAATATGAGGTGGCCTATGTCAGAAACAGTTATTATTGCTCTTGTAAGCCTGCTCGGCTCTCTTGCAGGCACCTTCGGAGGTATTATCACCGGCAGTAAGCTTACAAACTACCGCATTGAACAGCTTGAAAAAAGGGTAGAGGAACACAACAAGGTTGTGGAACGCACCTACAAGCTTGAAAAGGAGCAGGAGGTCGAGGATGAAAAAATCAGGGTGATAAATCACCGCATTGCCGACCTTGAAAAATATCACAGATAAAGGAGAAAAATTATGAATAACATTGATTACACAGAACTTTTACAGGCAGTTATAACCCTTATTTCGGTTATTATAACAACCTTTCTTATCCCCTATATAAAAAAGAAGCTTTCCAACGAAAGGCTCGACGAACTGAAAAAATGGATAAGCATTGCCGTAAAGGCGGCAGAGCAGATTTACGGAAGCAAAACGGGTCAGCAGAAAAAGGAATTTGTGCTTTCCTTTCTTATGGATAAAGGTATTATCTTTGATGCGGCAGAGGTTGCAACGCTCATTGAAGCCGAGGTATACAAATTGACAAACACAGACTTTACATAAGCATTTAACTTGTGCTATACTCAAAGTTGAAAGAGGTGCTTGTATGGATACAAATATTAAGCTTTTAAATGAAAGACTCGAGGCTTTTCCGCTAAGCTGTGTCACTCTCCTTGACAGCTATGAGGCAAATGCTTTTTCTCTTGAAAAAAATTATCTTAAAACTCTTGATCCCGACAGACTGCTTAAGGGCTTTTATGATATAGGCGGAATCGAAAGCCATCACGAGCTTTACGGAGGTTGGGAAAACTCCAACATTCAGGGACACACCATGGGCCATTATCTCACGGCTCTTGCCCAGGCTTATGCCGCTTGCGGTGACAGAGAATTCAAAATCACCGCTGATTATGTTGTAAGAGAGCTTGCAAAATGTCAGGCGGAAAACGGCTACCTTGCCGCCATTCCCGAGGAGCATTACATAAAGCTTGAAAGAGGCATTACCGAGGGCACGTGGGTACCCTGGTACACTATGCACAAAATTTTATCGGGTCTTATTGCCGTTTATCAGCTTACAGAAAACGAGAAGGCTCTTACAGTTGCTTCAAGGCTCGGTGACTGGGTATACTCTCACACCTCCCAATGGTCAGAGGAAACACAGAAAACCGTGCTTAATATAGAGTATGGCGGAATGAACGACTGCCTTTACGAGCTTTACTCCCTGACTAAAAAAGAAAGCCACCTTTCGGCGGCTCACAGCTTTGATGAAATTCCTCTTTTTGAAGCGCTTTACAAGGGTGAGGATATCCTTGACGGCAAGCACGCCAACACAACCATACCTAAATTCCTCGGTGCGGCAAACCGCTATTTTGTCCTCGGTGAGGGTGAAGAATTTTACCTTAATGCGGCTATGAACTTCTGGGACACGGTTGTGAACAACCACAGCTACATCACCGGCGGCAACAGTGAATGGGAGCATTTCGGCACACCGAACATCCTTGACGCCGAGCGTACCGAGTGCAACTGTGAAACCTGCAACACCTATAATATGTTAAAGCTGACCCGCAGACTGTTTATGCTCACGGGAGATAAAAAGTACAGGGATTACTACGAAAGAACCTTCATCAACGCCATTCTTTCCTCACAGAATCCCGAAACTGGAATGACCACCTATTTCCAGCCTATGGCAACAGGCTTTTTCAAGGTTTACAGTTCACCCTTTGAGCATTTCTGGTGTTGTACCGGCTCGGGTATGGAGAATTTTTCAAAGCTCGGTGACAGCATTTATTTCCACGGTGACAACTGCCTTTATGTAAACCGCTTAACCTCATCAGAGCTTACCTGGGCGGAAAAGGGTATCACACTTACACAAACAGCCACGCTTCCCGAGGTAACCTTCACCGTAACGGGCAATGCTGAATTTGGTCTGAAGCTTCCTCTGCCCTCATGGTGCAAAGAAGTGCCCAATGTAAAAATCAACGGTGAGGCCGTTGAGATAACGGAAGAAAACGGATTTATTACCCTTGACCGCAAATGGCAAAACGGTGACAAGCTTGAATATATTCTCCCGATGAAAATTGAATTCCACCGCCTGCCTGACAATGAAAATGCCCTTTGCTTTACTTATGGACCCTACGTCTTAAGTGCCGACCTCGGCAGGGAGGATATGGGCACCTCGGTGACGGGCGTGAATGTTACAATTCCCCTTGGTGACGAAAGCGAAAGCGGAAAAATCAAGGTAAATAGTGACGTTGACAAGTGGCTTGACTGTCCTGAAGAAAATTTTGAGCCTACAGACAAAGCGTATACCTTCAGGCTGAAAAATGCTGACAGAGAGCTTGTATTTGCACCGCATTATAAAAAATATAACAGCCGCTACGGAATTTATTTTGTGGTGGAGTAAAAAAATCGCAGGAGCCAAAGCTCCTGCGATAAACTTTTTTATGAAAGAAATTCTATAACAGCCTCAAGCTCATTTTCGTCAAAGCCGTGAATGCCCTTTTCGAGCAGTGCAAGCATTTCACTGCCCTTTTCCTCACCGCTTTCCTTAACCTTGCTTTTCATCATTCTCATCATCATGCCCATCATCATTTTGTACATGCCTGTGAGCTTGTTGATATCAAAATCACCAGTCAGGAAAAAGTAAGGCTCGGTAATGCCGTTTTTCTCCTTGGTTTCCTCTGTGGCCTTTTCACTTTTCATCATGCCTACACCACAGATTGCCTTGATATTTGCAAAATCCTCACGGATTTCCTTGAGTCCCTGAATTGCGCCTGCCATAATCCAGCCGATGAAAATAATATCCTCGTCAGCACTTACCTTTGACCTTTTTGCAATATCCACACAGGGATAACCGGTTTTTTCACTTAAAAGCTCTGCATATCTTTTTGCCGAGCCTGAAACCGAACAGTAAATAATTGTTGCCATTTTTACGTCCTCCAAGTTGGTGACTGCCGAACCGAACAAGTCTTAAATGTCCGATTTGCAGCACCTTTGAAATTTTTTCTTCTCGCAATACTGGCGGTTGCCAACTTTTATGCCACGGGCAGATTAAAGCAATGCATCTGAAGTGCGGAAAGCATACGAAGAGGCTCTGCCGCCTTGAATTCGGTACCCTCTGCAAAAAGCTTATCCTGGAGCATAATTGCCGCAAGGAGTGCAGGCTCTGCCTGAGAAACGTGGCACTTGATGCTTTCCATTTTAAGCTCCTGGAACTCGGTAATATCAATAAGGGTGTTGGGCTTATCGGTATAATAGAAGCCGATACCCTTTACGCGGTGGGTGTCCTCACGGAATTTGCCGTCAACAAAATCGGGATAGAAATTGCAAAGAGCATCCATAGCGGCATATTTTACGGCATTGCCCACCTTGATGTGGTCACTGTGACACTCTGTTGCAAGGTTGGGGTCAGCGGTGATAACATAGTCGGGCTTGATTCTTCTGATAACTTCAACTATCTTAAGAGAAATCTCTCTTTCGGAAGCATCGTTCTTATCGGCAAAGCCGAGCATACCTGCGTTGAGCATACCGAGAGTCTTCTCTGCGTTGAGGATTTCCTTCTGTCTGATAGTCTGTACATCATTTTCTCTGCCGATATAGTCAGGCTCTGCATAGCGGTCATCGGTAACGGTAAGCTCGTAGCACTCAATACCGAGGGAGCGGAGATATGCAATCGTACCGCCGCAGCCTATCTGATTGTCATCGGGATGAGGCTGAACAAAAAGAATCTTTTTAGCCTTTGTGATATCGGGAGGAGCGCAGAGAGCGTCAGCGGCGGCAGTTGCGGCAGTAAGCACGCTCTGTGTAAGCTGATATTTGATTGAGCCGTTACGCTTACGGAGAATGTTTTTAATCTTTTTCATATTTTCACCTTCCATTATTTTCTTACACGAACATTGTATATCAAATTGCGTCCATAGTCAACTCATAGTCACAAAAAACCGTTTCAACTTTTTTATTACAGCACTCGGGAGAATACACCCAGCGGTCAATAAAGCTGTCCTTGTTGTAATATTCCACAGGCTCGTTGGGATATTCCGCATCAAAGGAGTCAACGATAATGAGCTTGATTTTCATTCTTTCGGGAATAAGATTTTTAATATACACACTCGCGTGCTGACCGGGAACAACACCGGGCACATACTCAGCAAGACCTGCGAGATTAGGCTTGAGTTCGACAAAAATTCCGTAGCGTTCAACGGAGCGTACAATACCGGGAACGGTTTCACCCGCCTTGAAAAGGGCGGCATTTTCCTCCCACGTGCCGAGAAGCTCCTTGTATGAAAGGGTTATTCTGCCGTTTTCGTCAACGCTTTTTACAACGGCTTTGATTTTTTCTCCCGCGGTAAACCTTGCCGATGGATGGGGAATGCGTGAAACGGAAATGCTGTCAATAGGCATAAGGGCACAGATGCCCGCACCGATATCGGCAAAAACACCGAAGGATTCCATATGGGTAACAACCGCCTCAATAACCTGACCGGGCACGAGAGTTGAAACATATTCCTTCATACAGTCCTGTTGAACTGCCCTGCGGCTTAAAACAGCAACAATCTCCCCCTTTTCATCGGTGGTGAAATCTATAATCTTACACATTACCGGCTTGTTAACACGGGAAATAATTGCAATATCTCTGACCGAGCCGTCGTCTATACCGATTGCGCCCTCATTACGGGGAATTATACCCTTCATAACTCCCAGGTCAACGTGAAGGTTATGATCCTTATCACAAACGGTAGCTCGTACCTCAAGGATTTTTCCGCTGTAATAGGCCTCCTTGATAGCCGCCCTTGAGGAAAGTGCATTTTTGTTTTCCTGCGTACCGATAAGATAGTTTTCCGGATAATACTTTTTCATTTTAAAAACCCTTTCTGTCTTACAATATATTTTTATTTATATGCTTAAGTTGGCGAGTATAATACGAAACAGTTTTTTGAATGCGGATTTTCGCCAATATTTTGTTAAAATACTCGTAAATCCAAAAGGATTTACTGCGTTTTGTGCCTCATCTTGCCAAAAATCCGCTATTGAAAAAATCCTTTGACCTGAAAGTGAAGATTTTTCATTGGATTTTTGGTGGCTAAGTCCGATGAAAGGCTGCCGCCTTTCGAGGGCGAAACGCCGAAAAGCCTTGAAAAAGAACACTTTCAGGCTGTTTCGGATTATATTCGCCACCTTAAAATTTTTTATTTATTATCATTGATATTACAAGGCATAGTATGATATACTATATTATTATTAAAGTTCGGGAGGTACCGTTATGGATATACGCGTAGGTGACATACTCACTATGAAAAAGGCTCACCCCTGCGGAAACAAGGATTTCCTTGTAACACGCTCGGGAATGGATTTCAAGCTCGAATGTAAAAAATGCGGTCACGTTGTAATGATTCCCCGACTGAAAGCAGAAAAGAACATAAAGAAGGTAGTGCGTGACGGCGAAGAAGTCTGAACAAAGCTGTAATTGCCCTTTCCGACAGACCTGAAGGTCTGCCACCTCTACCAAAGTGAGAGGCAAGAATGCTTTTTACATTCAGAATTTCTGACTATGAATTCACCTTTCTACTACAAATCATCTTTGCCATTAAAGGAGCAGGTTATGCTTAACAAGCTTAAAGAAGTTGAAAACCGTTTTGAAGAAATAAACACCTTACTCTACGACCCTGCCGTAGTCTGCGATACGGAAAAGTACAGCTCCCTTATGAAGGAGTTCAAAACCCTTACCCCCATTGTGGAAAAATACCGCGAATACAAGGCGGCCGACGAAGCCTTTTGTGAGGCAAAGGAGCTTTTATACGAAAGCGGACTCGACAAGGACTTCCGTGAAATGGTCCAGCTTGAATATGACGAAGGCAAAATCCGCACCGAGGAGCTTCTGGAGGAGCTGAAAATTCTCCTTCTGCCAAAGGACCCCAACGACAGCAAGAACGTTATTGTTGAAATCCGCGGTGGCGCAGGCGGTGAGGAATCGGCACTTTTTGCAGGCGTGCTTTTCAGAATGTACAGCATGTACGCCGAAAAGAAACGCTGGAAAACCGAAATTCTGTCCTCCAACCCTACGGAGCTCGGCGGCTTCAAGGAGGTTTCCTTTATGATAAGCGGTGAGGGTGCTTACTCCCGCTTCAAGTATGAAAGCGGTGTTCACCGTGTTCAGCGTGTTCCCGAAACGGAAACACAGGGACGTATCCACACCTCCACGGCAACAGTTGCCGTGCTTCCCGAGGCAGAGGAGGTTGACATTGAAATCAACCCTGCCGATTTGCAGATTGACACCTACCGTTCAGGAGGCGCAGGCGGTCAGCACGGTAACAAAACCGAGTCGGCAATCCGAATCACTCATATTCCTACAGGTACCATTGTTGAGTGTCAGGATGAAACAAGCCAGCACAAAAACAAGGATAAGGCGATGAAGATTCCCCGTACCCGAATCCTTGAAGCAGAAAGAGAAAAGCAGAATCCACCAATTGCCGCCGAAAGAAGTGCCCAGGTAGGAACAGGTGACAGAAGCGAAAGAATCCGCACCAACAACTATCCTCAAGCCAGACTTTCCGACCACCGAATCGGACTTACTCTTTACAAGCTAGAGCAGATTGTTTCAGGTGACCTTGATGAGGTTATCGACAGTCTTATCACCTTCT
>JAZRFT010000041.1:0-22792 GCA_045643805.1 Acutalibacteraceae bacterium | reverse complement strand
AAGACCGCTTGGCCTCCGACTTAAAAATATGAACCCTTAAAAAACCATTCATTTATCGTTAAACAAAAGGAAAATTTTGAAAAAATGGATGCGGTTTCAAAAGTTGAATATGTAAAAGGAATATTGGAATTAACATCATTTGGAAAAAAGTTTTGTGGAATTTGTTTGCAAACACAAAATGTTATTGATGTAGATTTAGAAGAAAGTAGAGATAACAATGACAAACTTTGACTTCCTTAAATCTGACAGCGGCTTCAGCACCTTTGCCGATGCTGCAATCAGTGCGGAAAAAATATATCATATTGACCCGTCGGCTTGTATCATCAACTGCCGCCGTGCAATGGAGTTTGCCGTAAAATGGATGTATTCCGTTGATGCTGACCTCACTCTGCCTTATCCCGATAATCTCCGCAACCTTATGTATAACGAGGATTTCCGTGACATCGTTGATAAGGACATCTGGAGGAGGATGGAGCTTATCCGCAAAAACGGAAATGACTCTGCCCATACGGCCAAAAAAGCAAGTGAGTCATTGGCAAGGCTCTGCCTTGAAAACCTCTTTGTTTTCCTTGACTTTGTTGCTTACTGTTATGATGTCAGCGGCACCTATGAGCAGGGCAGAGAGTTTGATGCCTCTCTGCTTGACAGTCATAACGATGATGTTCAGGAGATTATCTCCGAGATCGACCTGCAGAAGCTTATTGAGGAAAATAAGGCTCTCAAAGAGCAGCTTACCGCAAACCGCGAGGAAAAACAGCAGACCTATGTGCCCAAGCCTCTCGACCTTTCCGAATACGAAACCCGAAAGCTCTATATCGATACAATGCTTGTTGATGCCGGCTGGATTCAGGGAAAGAACTGGATTAACGAGGTTGAACTTCCCGGTATGCCCAACAAGAGCGAGGTAGGCTTTGCCGATTATGTGCTTTATGATGATACTCATAAGCCTCTTGCCGTTATCGAAGCAAAACGCACCTGCAAGGATGTCTCTGTCGGAAGACAGCAGGCAAAGCTCTACGCCGATATTCTGGAAGCGAAATACGGCAGAAGACCTGTAATCTTTCTCACTAACGGATTTGATACTAAAATCATTGACGGTCAGTATCCTGAAAGAAGAGTTGCGGCAATTTATTCAAAGCGTGACCTTGAAAAGCTTTTTAACCTCCGCAGAATGAGGACAAGCCTTAAAAATATAATGATTAAAAGAGATATCGCAGGCAGATATTATCAGGAGGGTGCAATCAGAGCAGTCTGTAAGGCTCTCGACGAAAAGAACCGCCGAAAGGCTCTGCTTGTTATGGCAACGGGCTCAGGTAAAACGAGAACAGTTATTGCTCTTTGTGATGTGCTTTTGCAGCACGGCTGGGTAAAGAATATCCTTTTCCTTGCTGACAGAACTTCTCTTGTAACTCAGGCAAAGCGTAGCTTTTACAATATGCTGCCCGACCTTTCCGTTGCAAATCTCTGCGAGGATAAGAGCAACTATAACGCTCACTGCATCTTCTCAACCTATCAGACAATGATGCATTGTATTGACGAGGCAAAGGATGATGAGGGTAAGCTTTTCACCTGCGGCCACTTTGACCTTATCATTTGCGACGAGGCTCACAGATCGATTTACAACAAGTATAAGGATATCTTCAATTACTTTGATGCTCCGCTTGTGGGACTTACAGCTACACCGAAGGATGAAATTGATAAGAATACATACGAAGTCTTTGAGCTTGAAAACGGTGTGCCTACCTATGGCTACGAGCTTGCTCAGGCTGTCAAGGACGGCTACCTTGTTGATTATATGTCTGTTGAAACAAAGCTGAAATTCATCGAAGAGGGTATCGTTTATGACGAGCTTTCCGATGAGGATAAGCAGGACTACGAAAACACCTTCACTGATGAAAACGGAGAGCTTCCCGAAAGCATAAACTCCTCTGCTCTTAATGAGTGGATTTTCAACAAGGATACAATTGTCGAAGTGCTGAATGTGCTTATGACAAACGGCATTAAGATAGACTACGGTCAGAAAATCGGCAAGACGATTATCTTTGCAAAGAATCACCTCCACGCCGAAAAAATCCGTGATGTGTTTTACGAGCAGTATCCTCACCTTGTTGATTATGCTAAAGTGATTGACAACCACATTAACTATGCTCAGAGTGCCATTGACGAGTTCTCCGACCCGAAAAAGCTTCCGCAGATTGCGATTTCCGTTGATATGCTTGATACGGGCATAGATGTGCCTGAAGTAGTCAACCTTGTATTCTTCAAAAAGGTTATGAGTAAGGCAAAATTCTGGCAGATGGTCGGCAGAGGAACAAGACTATGCCCTAAACTTCTTGACGGTGAGGATAAGGAGAAGTTTTATATCTTCGACTTCTGCGGCAACTTTGATTTCTTCAGAATGGGCGGAGGTAACGCTACACCTAATCAGTTGCATTTACAAGGTGCAATATTCAACCTTAAATTTCAGATGGCGTTCAAGCTTCAGGATATTGATTATCACACACCGGAGCTTATTGAGTTCAGAAAAAGCCTTGTTGATGATATGGTTGCAAAAGTCAGGGAGCTTAACAAAGATAACTTTGCAGTAAGACAGCATTTGAGATATGTGGAGCTCTATGCAAACGCTGAAAATTACAAGCAGCTTACCTTTGAAAACACGCTCCAGGTCGCAGAAGAGCTTGCACCTTTAATCATAGCTGACGGGGATGATGCAAAAGCTGTCCGATTTGATGCTCTTATGTACGGTATAGAGCTTGCTTATCTTATCGGTAAGAAGTACACAAGGGCAAGAAGTGACCTTGTCAAGCGTGTGCGTGGCGTTGCGAGAGTTGGCGGCAACATCCCCGAAATTCAGGAAAAGGCAGAGCTTATAAATAAAATTCTCAACACGGACTATGTTGACACAGCGGGTATCAACGAGTTTGAGCATATCCGTGAAAATCTCCGGGATCTGATGAAGTATGTAATTATTGAAGTTTATCCCTATGATACAAACTTTGACGATCAGATACTTTCGATGGAGTGGAAGGAATCTGAACTCGATAACGGTGACCTTGATAATTACAAGGCGAAGGCTGAGTATTACATAAGGCAACATGTTGGTGATAATGAGGTTATCTCAAAGCTTAAGAGTAATATCCCTCTTACTGCTGAAGATATAAAGAAGCTTGAGAGCATACTCTGGAACGAGCTTGGTACAAGAGAGGATTATGAGCAAGCCTTTGAAAATAAACCTTTGGGTGAGCTTGTGCGTGAAATAGTGGGCCTTGATATGAATGCCGCCAAGGAAGCGTTTGCGGTGTATCTTAATGATACAAATCTCGACGACAGACAGATTTATTTCATCAACCAGATTGTTGAGTATATAGTTCAGAACGGTATGATGAAGGATTTGTCTGTTCTTCAGAAGCCTCCGTTTACGGACGAAGGTAGCTTTGTTGAGTTGTTTGCTGATACTACGATTCTTCAGGGAATCATCAGCATAATACATAAGGTTAATGCGAATGCGGCGGCGTGATTTGCATTAAAGAATAAAACTAAAAGCTGCAGGCATTAACCTGCAGCTTTTCTCTCACTCCAACCCCTTAAACAATTCACTCTCAATATCATAAACACTCTCAATTAGAATAACAGTCCCATCCGTCAGCAAAATCTCTCTTTTAAACTCATCAATCCTTTTAACCGTGCCGGTGGTGTTTAAATAAGCACCGCCGTCTTTTTTTATGTCAGGCTCAAAATGAGTTATTGTAACAGTCGGATTTTCCGATAGGTGATCAGAAATCATCTGTATCTTTTCATTGATAATCGACTTCGTGCCCTCGTCAAGCTCTATCTGCCTGTCGGTCAGCCTTGCTGTTTCAATAATGGCAGCATCGTGACCTGTGAGAGCTGCAAAGGGGCTGAACTGTGCCGCACGGTCAATCATAGACATCCGCTGTCTTTTCTTCGACTGTTGATGTGGCAGGTTAATTATATCTTTGTACTTTTCACTGCAATCATTATTCATACGGCACCTCCTTTTCTTATGCCTTGTGTCCGCCTATCTGCTCGTTGCGGTCCTTTGCAGTTGCACCTTCCTGAAGGTTAAGACCTTTCAGAATAGCGTTTTTGCCGAACTTGTTCTTGATACCGATAAGGGTTTCCTGAATCTTTCTTTCCTTTTCAAGCTCGGCATCTTCTCTCTTTAATTGCTCCTCGTCAAAGCTTTCAAAGAGCGAAAGCTGATAGGGGACAGTGCCTTGTGAAACGGTGTCCTCGGGTACAACTCGGTTGGCGGTGATGTTGATTCGCCTGATGAGAAGCTTGTTGTTTACCACCTCATCGTAAGCCTTCAGAACTGCATCTGTGATAAGCTTTGTGGATGATGTTTTTCTGCCGATGTTAGCCGTTGCTCTTGCGTGCTTCGGAACCTGCCTGCCGTAAAAGTCGGTCTTAACCTCACCTTTATAGGCTTCTCTGCGTTTTGCGTCGGTGAGATTTTCAATGTCGTAACCTATTGTTAAAACTATCTGATCAGTAACAAGCTTCTTTTCCACAAGGTCAAGGGATAAGGCTTCAAGCATTTCCTTAATCACGATTTTTGTAGTTTCAAAATCGTAAGGAGAGTGAAGCACCTGACCTGAGCTTAAGCAGTTTGTTTCGGGCTTGTATGCCTTTATGTCGGCGATTGTGCAAGGCTCCCAGCCCCAGGCGTGGTCAATCAGAAGCTCTGCATTTATGCCGAAAAGCTTGTAGAGCAAATCCTCGTTATATACAGAACAGCGGGCAACATCGCCCATAGTGAACATATAGTTCTGCTCAAGCTTTTTTGAAATACCCTTGCCAACCCGCCAGAAGTCAGTCAAAGGCCTGTGATTCCAAAGCTGTCTACGGTAGCTCATTTCATCAAGCTCTGCAATGCGGACTCCGTCCTTGTCAGCGGGGATGTGCTTTGCAGTGATATCCATCGCAACCTTACAAAGGTAAAGGTTAGTGCCGATGCCTGCCGTTGCTGTTATGCCCGTTGTATCAAGAACATCCTTGATAAGCATTCTTGCAAAATCGTGAGCAGACATTTTCAGCGGTTTCAGATAAGCCGTAGCGTCGATAAAGACCTCGTCAATAGAGTAAACGTGGATGTCTTCGGGTGCAACATATTTGAGATAAACTTCATAAATGCGGGTGCTGTATTCGATGTATAATGCCATTCTCGGAACGGCAACAACATAATCAATAGACAAATTGAGATTAGTCTTAAGCTCTTTATCGTCATAGGATGAGCCAGTGAATTTTCTGCCGGGAGCTTTTCTTAATCTTTCACTGTTGGCAATTTTAATCTGCTGGATTGCCTCAAACATTCTCGCTCTGCCTGATATTCCGTAGGCTTTAAGCGACGGTGAAACGGCAAGGCATATGGTTTTCTCTGTTCGTGAAGGGTCAGCAACGAGAAGGTTGGTAGTCATCGGATCAAGACCTCGCTCACGAGCCTCTACGCTGGCATAGAAGGACTTCAGGTCTATGGCTATGTATGTTTT
This sequence comes from Acutalibacteraceae bacterium, assembly GCA_045643805.1. GTDB lineage: Bacteria > Bacillota > Clostridia > Oscillospirales > Acutalibacteraceae > UBA6857. The sequence goes on along the minus strand of JAZRFT010000041.1, from coordinate 17,279 downwards.
TTCGTTCATCCTTCTACACCTCACTTTCTGCCATTAGTTTACCATAAAATTAGGAGAATAACAATATGGTAAAAAGGGAGTGTACCTATAATCGGACAATAGCTCCATAAAAAATACAATCTCTTGCATTTCCCTTTATCCAAATGCTATAATACACACAAATACCAACTACAAGAAGTGATACTATGGCAACAATAGAACAAACCCTCATCCGACTCCAAAAATCACCCTTCAGGGCGAAATTTCATCTGTCGGACAAGGACAGAAAATACATTAACGAAAAAGGTCTGGATACCATCAGAAGCCACGCAGCAGATTTTGTTGCAGAGCGTCTTGCTCCTGCCTATATCAGCAACGACGGCAAACAGACTCCTATGCGGGGACACCCTGTGTTCGTTGCTCAGCATGCCTGTGCTTGTTGTTGCCGTGGCTGTCTTAACAAGTGGTATAAGGTGCCTTTGGGTGTGGAGCTTACCGAAAATCAACAGGAAAGAATAGTCAACCTGCTTATGGCGTGGATTGAAAAGGAGTTAAATGTGTAATGTGATTTTTTCGATTATCTCTCTACCTCATCTTGCATAATTATTATAGATCCTCATATTACACGATTGGCGTACATAAAGAACTCCTAATCTTTTGTTAAAACGAAGAAAAACGAACCTGCTTTTGCGGCGGGTTCGTTTTCCTTTGCTGCCGTAGCAGCGGTATAAGATTAATCACGTACTGCACCTTTGGGGTGCTATAAACAGTATGTAAGATTTACTTTCAAAAAATGGAAAAATTCAAATTATCCTCCACTCTCAACTATCATATTAATATCAAGAACAACATGATTGGAGGAATAAGCATTAATATTATAGAGCAGTTATATTACGGCAATATTGAGCCGCAGGAGATAACAACACGGAACACTCCGAAGCTGAGAAGGAAATTAGGCAAGCTTGCGAAAGCCGAGGACGAGTTAGCACAAATACTTAATCCAAAAGAAAAAGAGCTGCTACGGAAATATTCGGAGCTCTGCACCGAGTTTTCTTGCTTATCCTGTGCTGATGCTTTTACGGTAGGCTTCAGACTCGGAATGCAGCTTGCTCATGATGCCTTTGCAGAAACATAACGAAAAAGCCCCGAGGTGATCGGGGCAAAATTTATTATAAGCGTTTTTCTGTCATTTCATTGAATAATGCTAACAGGTCAGAAACTTCAAGCATCAGATCCACATAGGGAAAATCAGCGAGCATTTCGCCCTTGTCAATCTCACTTTCAATCACATCATCAAGCATATCAATAAGGACGTTAGAAATGATAATTGACGAAACTTTAGATTTTTTTGTATCCATATTTTCTTCTCCTTTCAGGGTTCTACAAATAGTATGTAAGATGAGAAAGGAAAAGTGGGAAAAATACAAAAGGCTTGAAAGGTGTTATCAGATGTGATAACATTATTGTATATTCAGTTTGTTATAAGTGGGGAGAAGACTATGAAAATATTATTCCTCGATTTTGACGGTGTGCTTAACACTCAGGAATACAGAGATGTTCACGGCAGCAGCGGAGCAGGTATTGACAGAGCAAGGTTGTCGCTGATAAAAAAAATAGTTGATGCTACCGAAGCGAAGATAGTTCTTATAACCTCGTTGAGAGTGTATTGGGACAAGAATCCTGATAAGTGCGATTATTTCGGCAAGGTTATCAATGGGGTATTTGCTGAATACGGGCTTGAAATTTATGATAAGACTCCTGTTTCGGATAGCGGTAAGCGTGAGGATGAAATACTTGAGTGGATAGTTGATAATCCGGAAATTAAAAATTATGTTGTTATCGATGACGGAGTATTGTTCGCAAGGTTTCTTGTGGGACATATTGTTCAGCCGAAGGATGGCATTGAGAAGGAGCATGCTGAGAAGGCTATTGAGATTTTGAATAAATAAGGTTTTCATCACTCATTTCATCACTCGCAAGTATTGATAAATGAGTGATGAAGTGTTATAATACCCTTTGAGGTGATAAAATGTATAACAAAAAGCCACCATTTGAAATCACTAATGAAATCATGGATCTGATTGCAGATGTTGCTGAATTGGTTGGAAAAATCAATGCTACACAGGGTTTGTCTGCCAATCCTACGCTCAGGAGAAGCAATCGGATCCGCACAATATATTCATCCCTAGCAATAGAGCAGAACACACTGAGTCTGGAGCAGGTGACTGCAGTTCTTAACGGTAAGCACGTTATTGCACCGCCTAAAGATATTGCAGAGGTTAAAAATGCATATGAGATTTATGAAATGCTGGATAGTCTTAATCCATATTCGGTAGATGACTTGCTTAAAGCTCACGGAGTAATGACAAGAGATTTGGTTAATGAGTCTGGTTGCTTCCGTTCCGGTCCTGTAGGGGTTGTAGATAAGCAGGGGAGAGTTCTTCATGTCGGTACATTGCCTGATTATGTTCCGGATCTTGTATTAGAATTGCTTGAATGGATAGAGAAGAGCGATATTCATATGCTGATAAAAAGCTGTGTATTCCATTATGAGTTTGAGCTCATACATCCTTTTGCTGATGGTAACGGCAGAATAGGACGCTTGTGGCACACACTTCTATTAACAAAATGGAAGCCTATGTTTGCCTGGCTCCCTGTAGAGTCTATAATTCATGACCGTCAGGAAGAATATTACAGAGCTATAAATAAATCAAATTTTGAAGGTGAGTCTACAGCGTTTATAATTTTTATGCTGTCTGCAATAAAAGAAGCTCTTATGGAAGCTGTTGAGACTTCTGATGCTATTCAGGATATGTCTGATAAAGATTTACGTTTATTTAAGATTGAGCAGTTCCTCAGGAAGAATGACTATATTACAAATGCGGATGTACGCATGTTGTTTCAGGTGTCATCAGCTACAGCAAACCGTATTCTTGCAAAGTTAGTCAGTGAAGGCAAGCTTGAAAAAATCAGAGTCGGAAAATTATGGGGTTATACTCTGATGTAAGTTTAATATGAAGATTAAGCGACAGGAGATAATTGATTTTTCAACACTTGAAAATCTTTTATAACAATTAAAAACTTAGACACATCATTTTTGAGCTTTCTCAGATGATGTGTCTGTCTTTTTATTATTCTTTAATCGACTGTCCGACCTTGATTATTTCGTCTTTGTCAAGCTGACCATAAACCGTAACGGTTATTTTGTTTCCGGTGATAATTAGAGTGGAATAGGGCTTTCCATCATTTTCACCCCAAATAAGATACGAGTCTCGTCCTGTAATATTTATTTCTTCGATGCTACTTTTGTCCTTATCGGTATGAACTGATAGTCCGTCGTTAAGGGAAACATAAATATCATAAACAAGGTTTTCTTCTTCGTTTTCATACCTGTATCCTACGGCTTCATATTCATTGTATTTGTCTTTCAGAGTGAAGCCTTGAGGTACATAATCAGCATGTACGTCTTTATAATTGCTGAAATCGGTTGAGGTTTCATCGCTTGAAATAAAATAGAATTTGATGTGTGTCTCGTAAAACTCCATTACAGCATTTCTGAAATCTGCTCTTGCCTGAGGACTGATCATCGCAAGTGAAAAAGCACCGATGCAAAGGGAGAGAATTATAACTGCTGCTTTATATATTGAGTTTTTAAGAAATGACACGTTTTTTTCTTTACTATTAAAGGAAGCGATTAGTTTGTCCATTTTTCTTTCGAAATCTGAACTGAAGGTGTGGTTTATTTTGCTGTTATCAGGTATGGCGGAAGTTTCGTAGCTTTTCACTCTGATTAAAGCCGAAGCTAACATAGCGTCACTTATTTCCATTGGCTTTTGCTCCTTTCGTAAGTTCTTCTTTCAGAATTGCCCTGCCACGTCTTACCTGCTGATGTATTGTGCCGGGTCTTCTGCCCAAAAGCTCAGCAATTTCCTTCTCGGACATATGCTCAACTATCAGAAGATACAGCACATCTCTGTAAACGGAAGGCATGGCGGTGAGGATTCTTTCAATAAAATCCTCGGCCTCAAATGTTCTGTCAAAAGAGCTGCTTTCTTTGTCGCTGACATTGTAAAGCTCGTCAATATCTGTTTCAGTTATACCTTTGCTTTTCCGTAACATATCTATTGCAGCATTTTTGGATGCTGTAACAACATAGGAAAGGGTTTCAGAAGATTCGGGATCTCCAATTTTACTCATGTTTTTTGCAATACCTATAAAGGCGTTATGTACTGCATCTTCAGCAAGATAAGAGTCGGAGAGAACCGAATTTGCTGAATACCACATTTTCTTTTTATATAAGGTATAGATTTTCTCGAACTTTGCTTTGTCATCGTCTTCTTCTATGAGAAGAGTGTAAAAAAGTAACATATATTTGCTCCTGCGTGTTTGTTTTAAGACGTTCATAATATTAAACGAAGGATTTTTGCAAAAACTTACATTTTTTTGATTATTTTGTAAGTTTTTTTATTTTTTATCCGTTTATAGTTGTGAGAGACCTCAGACGTTCAACTGATTATAGCATATGTTTGCTTCCTTTTTAAGGGGTACGCTCTTATTTCCTGTGAAAGGATGGACTTTAGTTAATATGAATGATATAATTTTAGAAGAAAACAAAAAGGAGAAGAATGTTATGATTAAGACGAAAAGAATATTGAGTATTTTTCTTGCAGTTCTTATGCTTTTTACATCTCTTCCTGTAAATGTTTTTGCTGAGGAAGTAACTTTATCCGGTGAAAATGCTGCTGTAGAAGAGCAGACGACAACACAAACCGGGGAAGAAACGACTAATGTCGATGAAACTGCGGAATACGAAGTCGGCAAGGAGTATACAATTAACGGTGTCAGATACAAGGTCGATTCCTATAATACCGTTGATGTTCTCGGTGAGGGAGTAGATGTATCTGAGACTGTGGAGATACTTTCATATCTCGGTGATTTTCCTGTAAAAGAAATCGCTTATGGAGCCTTCAGAGATTGTAAGACTGTAAAAAAAGTTACACTTCCCGAAACAGTAACACTTATTTCAACATATGCCTTTTCTGATTCGGGTTTGACGGAGCTTGAAATAACAGGTGAAAATGTTGATGTCCGAACAGATTTCAAAGGCACTCCCATATATGAAAATCCTGACAACTGGCAAAATGGCGTATTGAATGTATCGGGTTATGCGGTTGCATCGGTTGCAGAGGGGAGTGTTGTTCTTGATGAGAGTATTGCCGGTATCGGTGAGCATTGCTTCGGATATAACAGCCTTGTTACAAATCTGACTGTTTTGAATCCCGACTGTCATATTTTCAATTCATCGGGCACCTTACCTCTTTATGCCAATATTTACGGATATAAAGATTCAACAGTTCACAAGCATTCGTCAACGTATTCTTATAAATTTTTTAAGCTTTGTGAGTGCGGAGGCGGAGTTTTCAAGCCAGCAACTGACTCTTACTGTAACGGAGATGTAGGCTACAGCGAAGGCTATTGGTGTGAAAGCTGTAATGCTTATTCTTCAGGCGGATATATAAAGGATGCAACCTTTGACCATACAGACCTTGATAGCGACGGTGTGTGCGATTTCTGCAAGCTTACTACCGATACTGAAATATTGGATGCAGGTAAAGGCGGAGAAGGACGCTTCTGGTGTATTACGACGGATGGTCTGTTTATAATCGGCGGTGAGGGTGAAGTAAAAGGCTTCGCTTCATCGGCCAATATTCATCTGAAAAAAGGAAGAATAAAAGAGCTTCTTTTCCTTGACGGAATAACATCAATCGGTTCTGAAGCTTTTAAGAATACAAATACTGTTGAAAAAATAACTTTACCGGATACGGTTACAGAGATTAAATCAAAGGCTTTTTACAGCTGCTTTAATGTAAAGGAGATTATTTTAGGAAAAGGTCTCAAAACAATAGGAACACAAGCCTTTGCAGACAGTAATTATCTCCAAAAGGTTGTCATGCACGAGGGTATAACTGAAATCGGCGGTGCCGCTTTTGCAGGCTGCAGAGAGTTGTTAGAAGTAACACTGCCCACAAGCCTTGAAACGATAGGCTACAGAGCTTTTGAAAACTGTAAAAGGCTTAACGATGTTGTTTTTTACGATTCTCTTAAATCAATCGGCAGAGCTGCCTTTTATAACTGTACCAGGCTGACAAAAATCGTGATTCCCGAAAGTGTGGAGTTTGTTGACCAGATAGCATTTAAGGGTTGCACCAGGCTTGCAGAAGTGGATATGAGAGCCAAATATATAGACATAAGTACAAACTGCTTCAGTGAAACTGCTGTTAAATATGATATAGTAAATGGTTTCTATATGCTTGGTACAGTTGTTTTTTATGAAATTGAACCTATACATACAGAAATTGTTTTAGGCGAAGAAATAACATCTCTCGCCAAAGGATGGCTGGGGTGTAGGGGTATAGTGAGTGATATTTATGCTCTTGATAAAAGAAGCTATCTCGGAAGCTTTATTGTTACTGCAGATGATATAGTTGTTCACGGATACAAGGACTCTCCCGCTGAAGACTTTGCGAAAAAAGAAAAACTGTTTTTCGATCCTATTTGTGAGTGTGAAAACACCGAGTTTTTCCCTGAAACTCAAAGCAGCTGTGACGGAACTGTTGGTTACACCGCAGGTGAATGGTGCGAATACTGTCAGACATGGCAAATAGGACACGAGATAAATACCAATGATATGCACACCTTCAGTGAGGATTCTGAATTCTGTCTTGAGTGTGGTGAAAGTAAAGAGAGCGAAATCGTTTCTGCGGGTATTCTGACAGGCGGATATTGGATACTTAACAGCAATAATGAGCTTGTCGTTTACGGAAAAGGAACAATTTCTCTTCCCGAAAATATGCCTGACATAAAAAAGTGGCAGAAGATAATAGGAGAAGAGGCTACAAGTGTCAGAATAAAAAATACCGTGGAGAAAATAGGCAAGAAGCTTTTCATAAACGGTACAAGTCTTGAAAAAATAGAGGTTGAAAACGGCGTTTACACTATCGAATCAGAGGCATTTTATAACTGCAGCAACGTTAAGGAAATGAAGCTTTCCGTTGTTATGCTTGAAATAGGTGCCAATGCTTTTGAAGGAATGACTTCTCTTGAAAGTGTTATCGTACCTTCTGCTGCTTATAAAATAGGTAATGCTGCATTTAAAAACTGTACTTCTTTAAAGGAAGCAATTTTTGAGGGCGTCCCCGATACACTCGGCTCGTATATGTTTTACAATTGCCAAAGCCTTGAAAGTGTAGTTTTTAATGAAGAGATTTACACTATTCCTTATCAAATGTTTTATAATTGTGCATCGTTGGAAAATATCGAGTTTAAAAATACATATCTTAATAGCGTCGGGGACAGTGCGTTCTATGGATGCAAGAGCTTAACAGCAATACCCTTACCGGTAAAAAACAACATTTATGGTTATGCTTTTTATGGCTGCGAAGGACTGAAGGAGATTACAATTATATCTCCGACGGTTTCGTCCTACGCCTTCAAAAATTGTACAGGACTTGAAACTGTTAATATTGATGTTGCTGTAAGTACGGATGACGGTGTTTTCGAAGGCTGCAGTTCACTTAAAAATGTAATTTTTCCGGAAGGAAAAAAAGTCAATATGGGAATGCTGTGCTTCAAAGGTTGTACCTCTCTCCAAAGCATAGTTCTTCCTGAAACCTGGACTGCTATTCCTCAGTCATTTTTCTATGGCTGTACTTCTCTGAAAAATATTGAGATTCCCGAAGGCGTGAAAACAATCGGTTCTTATGCTTTTTATAAATGCAGTTCCCTTGAAAAAATAACCCTGGCTGAAAAAGTGACATCTGTTGGGTCGAAGGCTTTCTACGGTGCTGACAGCCTTTCCGAAATCAGCTTTCTTAATAAGGATACTACTATTGCTGCACCTGTAACTACTGATGGTGTTTATTACAGTACAATTCCTGAAACAACACTTATCAAAGGATATACAGGCTCAACAGCAGATGTTTATGCAACAAATTACGGAAACGATTTTCTTGCCTTTGATGCAAAAGTAATCACGGAGATTTCCGTTGAAACCCATCCTTCCAAGCTTTATTATGTCCAAAATAAAGACACGGAAATTATTCTGGACGGTCTTTCAATCAAGGTTACCTATGAGGACGGCACAACCAGAATATTCAAAGGTGGTTTTACTGTTGATACCTCCGGATGTGATCTGACCGAAGCAGGTGTATATGCGGTTAAGCTAATCTTCGAAAACAAGGAAGCTTTCTTTGATGTTTTTGTTACAGAAACTGACAATCCTTTGGAGCAGAATCTGTTTGTGCTTCCCGAATATGGTGAGCTTAATTTTAAATATAACGAGAAAAGAATCGTTAATGTCAAATTCATTCCCGAAGAAACAAGAACCTATTATTTTATGACTCTGGGCTTATCTTCGCCTTCTATCCGTATGCCTGACGGAACCTACGAATATTTCTCTCAAAGCTATAAAAAAGATTTCTATCGCTTAGAGATTGATCTTACAAAGGGTGATGAGTATTATTTTACTTTCACCTGCGGTGCAGGAAAGAGTATAACTCTGAAGCAGACAGGTATATGCGATATAGAAGAGCTTCCTGACGGCACATATAAAACAGTCCATTATCTGGGCAACAAATATGATGTTGTGATTCCCGGTGAAATCAACGGAAAGAAAATAACTGTTATCGGTTCAAATTCATTTGAGGGTGAATCTATTAAAAACATCACACTCGGCGATGGAATCGAAGTTATTGAAAAGAACGCTTTTATTGAAAATAAGATTATTAAAAGTGTAACCTTGCCTGATAGTATCAAGACAATCGGAGAAAAAGCTTTTTACCGTTTACAGACTCTTGAAACGGTAAGCGGCGGTAAGAATGTTGAGGAAATAGGCAATTCTGCTTTTGAATACTGTAGCGGTCTTGCAAACTTTACTCTCCCGGAAAAAATTAAAACAATCGGAAATAAAGCGTTTTATAGCTGTAAAATTGAGAGTGTTACCTTCCCGGAAAGTCTTGAAAAAGTGGGAAAAGAAGCCTTTAGCCAATGCTATAGGCTTAGTGAAATCAACTTCCTTACAGAAAAGGTTGATTTCGGATACGGTGTTTTCAGTGCCTGCTATCTGCTTGAAGAAATTGCACTTCCGATAAACAATACGGAAATTGTTCCTGCTATGTTTTCGGCATGCACAAGCCTTACGGAAATTGTGTTGCCTGAAAATGTTGAAAGCATCGGTCAGTCAGCTTTTTATAACTGCAATAAAGTTAAAAGTATAAAAATAAACGCTGGTGTAAAAAGCATAGGCAGTTCAGCTTTTTCTCTGTGTAGTTCTGTTGAAACTATTGAAATTCCCGCAAGTGTAACGGAGTTGGGTAAAAATATATTCTATGACTGTGATTCTCTTAAAGAGGTAGCTTTCCTCGGTGAAATTACAGAAATTCCCGAAAAAACGTTTTATTTCTGTAACAGCCTTGAAAGGATAAATCATAAAGGAACCATAACAATTGTCGGTGATGATGCTTTCAGAGGGTGTATAGGCTACTCTCAGAATGAGATTTTGACAAATCTGACCTTTATAGGTAATTACGCTTTTGCGTACAGTAATCTTTCTGAAATCAATCTTAATGAAGGTATAACTTATCTTGGTGAAGGTGCATTTGCCTACACAAACATCAAATCTGTTGTTTTACCAAAAGCAGTTACAAAAATACCGACAAGCCTGTTCAGATCCTCCTTGGTTGAGTCTGTAACATTTTTAGGCGAGGTTACTGAAATCGGAAACAATGCCTTTATGTATTGCAATAACCTGAAAGAAATAAATATACCCTCCTCTGTCAGGATAATTGGTGAAGAAGCTTTCGCATTTACACATTCATTGGCAATCTCTGTTAATTTAGAAGGCGTTTGTGAAGTCAGAGAAAAAGCTTTCCAATACAGTGAAATCACAGGAGTAACCTTTGGAAATAATCTTCAGAAAATAGAAGATGAAGCTTTTAAATCAACCAATATAGGTTGTGTTGTAATTCCTGAGGAAGTATCTGTTGGAATGTTGGCGTTTGCATGGTGTGATCAGATGACAGAAGCTATTGTTGGAAAAAACTCTACCGTAGATTTTGAAGGATTCTGGGGAAATGATAATCTTGAAAAGGTTTTCGTTGAGGACGGTGCAAAAATTGGTTATATGTCTCTCGACGGCTGTGGAAATCTTAAGGAGCTTCATTTCAAAAACACTGTAAGTCCTGAAAGTGATTTAGGTGAAATCAATAGTGAAGCAGTTATTTACGGACTTGAAGAAAGTAATGCTCACAGATATGCTGATAAGTATGGTTTTACATTTGTTGCCTATGAAGGTTCTGCCCACATTCATAATTATCAGTCAGAGCTCCTTGCTGAAACAAAGTGCAATGTTTACAGAAAAACTCGTTATTTCTGCTCTTGTGGAAAAGAATATACTGTAACAGCTGACGAAAGGACCCATATTTACGGTGATTTTACCGTTGAAAAAGAACCTACTTGTACAGAACCGGGCATTAAATCGAAGCACTGTATTTGCGGTAAGACAAGAACAGAGATAACTGTTATTGAGCCTTTGGGTCACACAGAGATTATTGATATTCCTGCCGTTGCTCCTACAGGAACAGAGCCGGGTTATACCCATCAGAGTCATTGCTCTGTTTGCGGTGAAACTGTTGTTGAGCGTGAGCTTATAGGGCATAGTGAATATGATATTCTTATTAACGATGATGTTGTTATTGCGAACAAATCTGATGTGGCTACAAATGAAAATGATGGTGCCGATATAACCATCACATTCATGATGAAAAACAATGTTTATATGAGCAATATAGACAAAACCGTTATTTATAAGGTCGGTGAGGTTAAGCTTTCCGAAACAAGGCTTATCTATAACGGAAAGGTTCAGAAGCCTGCGGTCAGCGTGAAGGACAGTACGGGTGTGCCTTTGGTGCTGAACAGAGATTACAGGGTTTCCTATTCCGCAAACTCAAAATATAACGGTAAGTATAGCGTCAGGGTTGATTACATCGGTAACTATTCAGGTAATAAAACACTCAGCTATGAAATTGTTATTGAAGCCGTTAAGCCTGTTGTATCGGCAACTACTACCGAAAGTATTACCCTGAGATGGGAAAAGGGACACTATGACCTTTGGTATCGTGTGTACAGGGTGAATAGCGACGGAAACATGTCAATGATTATGGATGTGAAAAACGGCAGCTATGAGGTAACATCTCTTGAGCCCGGAAGCGAATACAGCTTCCTTGTCCGTGCTTATGTAAAGGATGAAAACGGTAAGGTTTACTGGGGCGAAAAGGGTGAAGCAGTTGTTTGTCGAACAGATTATGAAGGCGGTATTTTTAATATAGTAAAAACACTGAAAAATCTTTTAGCAAAGATAAAACTTATTATTCAGAACTTGATATCAAATAAAAATACGGAGGTTTAAAATGGAGGAACAAATTGCTTATCAAATGATGGATATGTATAGCGAAATATTCAGGTTCTCCCCGATTTTAAGTATCATCGGAATTATGACAACAGCATTCTGTGTGCTTTTTATGCACTTTTCCGCACAGCACAGAAATCACAAGCTCGGTATCGGATGGTATATCTGCGGTGTCATTTTCGGACCATGGACTGTTTTGGTTTTCCTTCTTAAAAGGAAGGACTTTCCCGGCCCTAATCTTAAGGTATGCCCCTCATGCGGCAACCGCTGTCCTTTGAGCTATGAGGTATGTAACCGTTGTCTTGTGGAGCTTCCTGACATTAACACCGAGGAAAAGGCAAAGCAGAAGAAGCTTTCTAAAATTTTCGGCATCGGTATTGTCGTTACTGAAATTGTTTCCATTATTATCGGGGCAGTTATGGGTGCTGCAATGGCGAAGAGTATTTTCGAAATGGCAGGAGATTATGATTACAGCGTTTACGATGAAGAGTACAGAATTGCTGTTGACGGTGTTTTCTATGACAAAAAAGGAAACAGTTACGAAAAGGGCTCAGACGTAGTTCTTTATGACGCTGAGGGAAGAACCTATACCTACACCGTTGAAGAGGTATCCGACGAAGACGGTCCTGTTTTCTATCAGAGTGAAGAATATTATGTCCGTGATGACGGAGAAAAGTATTTTGCTTATGACTGTTATGTAACATCGGAGGGATGGTTCTACTGTGACAAAGCATATACTCTTGAATATTTTTATCCTGATACGGAAAAAATGACTCAGGAGGAGCTGGATGCTTACTATCAGCTTCAGGTTAATCAGGAGGGTGACGGTTACAGATATTATTATGAGTATCTCACTGATGAAAAGGGTAATATTTATTATAACGCCGATGAGGCTTCCTGGAATGAAAAGGGCGAGCTGATTACGGCTGAAAACGATACTACAAGGTAAAAAAGCTGCTGCCGCTGATTATGATGTCAGCGGCAGTAATTTTATTGATAGCTTGGTAATGGGATATAAGTGATATCATAGAACGAAACAGAATTTTACACGATAACCACGTGGGTGATTCTTTCAAAAAGATTGTCGTTGTTAAGGATAACATTGTTCCTTGGCATGATGATAACGGCATTCTTTATGTTGGAATAGAACAGTTTTTGCTTGAAGAAACAGCTATGGACTTGTGATCGATATAACACCTAAAAAACTATACGAAACTATACGAAACTTTACAAAACTTTACAACACAAAAATACACCCGGATACAATAAGTGCTTTTTCAAGGTCAAAATGTGCCAAAAACCACCCGAAATGACACTGAAAAACACCTCATCAAATAAGGTAACAACCCCATGGTTGGTATGACTGTTGCATGTGCAGTTGCTATTGAATGAGCTTCAAAATAATTTAAAATGATTTGCTTGTGCACTCCGTAAGGGGTGCATTTTTTGTTGAAAAAAGCAAATGTTTTACGATGAAAAGGTGAATTGCAATTGACATGATGTTTTTTGGGTGATATAATTGCTCAGTATCCATATTTTACTATAAGGAGGAATTTAATTTGGAAGCTTTGATACAAGAAATTTATAGGCTTATCTGCTATATTATGACATTTTTATCACTGCTTGCACCGTCAATTTTTGGGGAACACTCTTGCAAATGGTGTGAACCCTGCGATCATATCGGCGGTGTGGCAAGCTGTACACAGATGGCTGTGTGTGACTTGTGCGGTGAAGGATATGGCGAATTGGCAGAACACAATTATTTGGAGGGCGAGCAGGTGAATCCTACTTGTGAGAGTGACGGATATGTTGCTTTTACTTGTGAAACTTGTGGCCATTCTTATAATGAACCCGGAGAGAAGAGGCTCGGTCACGATTGGTCTGATTGGACAGTCGTCAAAGCGGCAACTTGTAAACAGGCCGGTGAGAAGCAGAGGACCTGTAAGAGAGAGAACTGCGGCAAAAAAGACACAAGCTCTATTGCTAAGCTCGCTCATTCATATACCGGAGATGCCTACAAGTGGAATTCGACAGATAAGACTCATTCACAGAAGTGTATAAGTTGTGATGAGTACGGAGATGCTACAAAGTGTACATTTGATAAGGCTACAACAGAACCTACATGTATCAACGGAGGTTATACAACTTATACATGTAAGGTTTGTAAAAACACCTACACATCAGATTATACTGAAAAGCGTGAGCACTCATACGTTTATGCTCAAGGCGATGGTACAAATCATAAAGTAACCTGTGAATATGCAGACTGTGACTTTGAAAAAACAGAAAAGTGCTCCGGTGGTGAAGCAACCTGCACAGCTGAAGCTATCTGTGAAAAGTGTGATACTGCCTGGGGTGAGACTCTTGGTCACGATTACGAAGCAACAGTAACTGCTCCCACTTGTACAGTAGACGGTTACACAACATATGATTGTTCAAGATGTGACAGCACATACAAGGCTGACGAAGTAGCATCACCGGGTCATACTGAAGAAACAATCCCTGCAGTAGATGCAACCTGTGAGGACACAGGTCTCACAGCAGGCGTTAAGTGTTCGGTATGTGAGGCGACTATCAAGGCTCAGGAAGAAACTCCTGCACTCGGTCACACAGAAGTAGTTGACGAAGCAGTAGCACCTGACTGTGAAAACACAGGTCTTACAGAAGGTAAGCACTGCTCAGTTTGTAACGAAGTTCTCGTTGCTCAGGAAGAAGTTACTGCACTTGGTCATTCTTGGGGTAACTGGACTACAGTGAATGAAGCTACTTGTGTTGCTGAAGGTGAGGAAAAGAGAGAGTGCTCTCGTTGCTACACTGATGAAACAAGAAAAACAACAAAGTTTGAGCACTCATATACAGGCGATTATAAGTGGAATAATTCATCAATACCTAAGACTCACTCACAGAAGTGTGTAAACGGATGTAATGAGTACGGTGTTGAAACAGAATGTACATTCAATACTGTTACAAAAGCTCCAACCTGTGATGTGAACGGTTATACAACTTATACATGTTCAGTATGTAATAACAGTTATACATCAGATTACACTACCCGTGAGCATGTTTATTTATATGCAGCAGGTAACGGTACTGAGCATAAGGTTACATGTAAGTATGAGAACTGTAATTATACAGAAACAGAAAACTGCTCCGGCGGTGAAGCTACTTGTACAACTAAAGCAATCTGTGTAAATTGTAATACTGCTTGGGGTGGAACTCTCGGTCACTCCTTTACAGACTATACATCAGATAACAATGCAACCTGTACAGAAGACGGAACAAAGACAGCAAAGTGCGACAGATGTGATGAAACAGATACAAAGCAGGATACAGGCTCTGCAACGGGACATACAGAGGTAACCGATGCAGCAGTAGCACCTGACTGTGAAAACACAGGTCTCACAGAAGGTAAGCACTGTTCAGTATGTGGTGAAGTACTTGTTGCTCAGGAAGCAGTTGACGCACTTGGTCACACAGAAGTAGTTGACGAAGCAGTAGCACCCACATGTACAGCAGCAGGTCTTGCAGAGGGTAAGCATTGCTCTGTATGTAATAAGGTTCTTGTTGCTCAGGAGGTAGTTGATGCACTCGGTCATACCGAAGTAACCGATGCAGCAGTAGCACCCACATGTACAGCAACAGGTCTTACAGAAGGTAAGCACTGCTCTGCATGTAACGAAGTTCTTGTTGCACAGACAATTGTTCCTGAAAAGGGTCATAGTTATAATACTGATGATAAATCTGATCTCACCCGTCCCGAACTTAAAGACGGCGAATGGACAAAGGGTTACTATACCTACAAGTGTGATAATGATGTAAATCATACTACCAAAGAGTATGTAGAGAGAGCATCTTACACAGCTTATGAGACAGCTCTTTCAAATCTTAAATCACTTCTTGCAACAGACATTACAGATGCGGCAAAGGCAGATATCAATGCTGCTATTGCGGACAATAAGGTCGATGATAATCTTATTGTAACCGAACAGTCAGTTCTTGATGCAGCAACTGCAAAGCTTGTAAAGGCATTTGAAGACAACAATAATGCTCTTAAGACTTATACAGTTACATTTAAGATCGACGGAGCTGAAGATGTTGTTGTCAGTGTTATCAGCGGTAAGGATGCAACTGCTCCCACTAATGTTACAAAGGTGTATGATGCTGATTATCATTTTAAGTTTACCGGTTGGGATAAGGCATTTACGAATGTTACAACTGACCTTACCGTAACAGCTCAGTTTGATTCAATTGCTCACTCTTATAAGCACACTGATAAAAATGATATCTATCATACTGATTCTTGTGATTGCGGTTACAGTAAAGATGTTGAGCATACTGAAACAAGCGAGGTTACAACAAAGGCTTCCTGTTATGCAGCCGGTGTAAGAACTTATACCTGTTCAGTATGTAGCGGTACAAGAACTGAAACAATTGCAAAGAGAGAGCATAATGTCGTAGATACCACAGTAGCTCTTGCTCCTACCTGTTCAGCAACAGGTACAATGAATCAGAAATGCGACCATGAAGGCTCCGGTGAATATGCTGCTTGTGATTATACAGCAACAAGAGTAATGGATAAGGTTGCAACTGCTCATAAGGCAGAGGCTGATTACACAGTAATTCAGAAGGCAACCTGTGAAGCAGACGGATATAAAGCAATCCTTTGTGAATACTGTGACGCAGAGCTTTCAACAGAGACTATAACAAAGAGAGCTCATGTATACGTTGATAACGATGTAGCTACTGAGCCTACATGCCTTAAAGCAGGTGTAATGAATACAATCTGTACTAACTTAGAAACTGCAACACATGAGGCTTGTGTGCATGAGTCTACAAAAGAAATTGAGAAGCTTAAGCATTCATATACCGGTGAATACAAGTGGAATGATGAAAAAACACCGAAGACCCACTCACAGAAGTGTGTAAACGGATGCGGTGAGTACGGTGATGAAACACAGTGTACATTCAATACTGTTACAACAGCTCCTACTTGTTATGATAAGGGTTATACAACCTATACATGTTCTGTATGTAATAACAGCTATACTGATAATGAGACAACCCGTGAGCATGTTTATGTATATGCAGTAGGTGATGGCACTGAACATAAGGTTACATGCCAGTACGTGAACTGTAATTATACAGAAACGGAAAACTGCTCCGGTGGTGCAGCAACCTGTACAGAGAAGGCTACCTGTACAAAGTGTAATACCGGTTGGGGTGAGACTCTTGGTCACTCCTTCAAAAACTATACATCAGATAACAATGCAACCTGTACAGAAGACGGCACAAAGACAGAAAAGTGCGACAGATGTGATGAAACCCATACGAGAGTAGATGATGAGTCAGCTCTCGGTCACGACTACGAAGGTGTAGTAACAACACAGCCTACATGTACAGCAAAGGGCGTTAAGACATTCACCTGTAAGAATGACGCAAGTCACACTTATACAGAAGAAGTTGCAGCACTTGGTCACGACGAAGTAGCACATGAAGCAAAGGCTCCCACCTGTACAGAAATCGGTTGGGATGCATACGAAACCTGCTCAAGATGTGCCTACACAACTTATGTTGAAAAAGATGCACTTGGTCACGACGAAGTAGCACATGAAGCAAAGGCTCCCACCTGTACAGCAATCGGTTGGGATGCATATGAAACCTGCTCAAGATGTGACTACACAACTTACGAAGAAATTGCAGCTCTCGATCACCACTACAAAGCAGTAGTAACTGCACCCACATGTACAGAAGACGGTTATACAACCCACACATGTACAAGATGTTCAGACAGTTATACTGACAGTAAGACAGATAAACTTGGTCACACTGCAGCAAC
>JAZRFT010000040.1:0-31032 GCA_045643805.1 Acutalibacteraceae bacterium | reverse complement strand
TGCAACTGTAAGGTTGACGTTGAGGAAGACGGTTCAATCTTTGTTACAGCTCAGGATATCGAGGATGCAAGACGCGCTCTTGATATCATCGAGACAATCGCAAACGATCCCGAGGTTGGCACAATCTTCCGCGGCGTAGTTACAAGACTTATGAGCTTCGGCGCATTCGTTGAAATCGCTCCCGGTAAGGAAGGCCCCGTTCACACTTCAAAGCTTGACGTTAAGAGAACCGAAAAGGTTGAAGACTGTGTAACAGTTGGCGACGAAGTTATCGTTAAGGTTCTTGAAATTGACGACCAGGGCAGAAGCACCCTTACAAGAAGAGATGCTCTTATTGAAATCGAAGGCCTTGTTCCCGAGGATGACGGTGAGGAAGCTCCCAGACGTCCCCGCGGCGGCAGAAGAGACGACCGCAGAGGCGGCAGAAGAAACGACAGATAAGTCAAAAATCGTTAAAGTTCTTTGATTCTTTCTTACAAGAAAGAATGCCCGACCGGCGAGGTCATAGAAACAATATTAAGGGGCTGTAAAAAATTACAGCCCCTTTTTTATTACAACTTTATTACGACTATTCCCCGCCTATTGACAAACCGCCTTTACCCCTATTAAAATGAAGTTGAAGAAAATAAAAGGGGCTGAAAATATGAAAAAGTCAGTTGCAATTATACTTGCTATGATTCTTGTTCTTACACTTACCGCCTGCGGTGGTGCAAAGAACACCGACAAAACTGCCGTGTATACCTTCAGCGGCGGTAATGAATATTTCCGTGTAATCAACGGTGCAATTGTGCTTGACAAGGATGAAGAAATCTTCAGCGGTGGCAAGCTTGAGATAACCCGAAAAGCTGCTTTTGAAGGTGTCTCCTCCTTACGCACAGAGTTTTATATTCTCCGCGACGGTGAGGAAAGGACTGTTCTTGTTTCCGAAATGCACGATATGACAGGCGGTGCTTCCGTAAGCCTTTCAGGTGACATCGGTAAAATTTCGGGAGGTACTGTTGTAACCGAAGGAAGGAAGCTTGAGGAAGTCGAAATTGACCTTTTGAACAATCTTTATTTCAGGCTGACAATCAAGCGAAATGACGGGACGAGTAATACTTATACCGTACAGATGGATGTTGAGAAAACATAATAATAAAGGGGCGGCAATCTGCCGCCCCTTTTATATTTCAGTTACCACTCATCGCCTTCTCCTAAAAGACTCTCTTCTTCCTCTCTTCGGTATTCACTGTCGTCCCAGTTGAACACAAATTCACCTCTGTCTATGCTGAAGCCGTTCCTGTCAATGTTTTCATATTCACCCGAATCGTAATTAAGACACCATTTAGTCATTATTATTCCACCTCTCCGTTAAGCTTACTGTCCGGTATAAGCTTTCCGTTTTTATAAAACCAACACCCGAACCAATCATTCGGACCATATTTGTTCTGCACGCCCAGCAACTCACACAAGGTGAGGTATGCCGCTGCCTTTTTTGCCCCTTTTTTTGAGTTTGACCAGACAAGTATTGATACACCGGTTCTGTAATTTACTGCGCGGCATAAGCAAGCCCATTTTGGATTACCGTCTTTATCGTACCCCAAAACATCAGGACCGTTGCACTGGTATTCCCACAGTTTACATTCACCTTTTTCTGCCATTTCCTTTAAGGTAGTCACTGCAGTATCGATGTCAAAGCATCTCGCTCTTGTATCATCTTTTATCATTACGGCAATTTTTGTATCAAAATCAAGTGCCTTATTAACAACTGCTTTAAGGACTTCTGAGTCCCAGTTGCACTCAACAGCAACGGCGCCTATAATTGCCTCAAACAAATCCGCCTTAACCTTAACCTCGTTTACAGCATTATTTTTAATGTCGCTTTCACTGACAAGCAGGTATTTGGCCACATCCCATTCGTCAATTATTTTTGCAAGAGCTTCATTATTTACAAGTTCCTGCTTAATTTGCGTGAACCGATTTTCACGAATCCTGAAAGTGTAATCATCTGCCGTACTGAATGAACTGCACCGTTCGGCAACACCCTTAACAACATAAAAGCTTAAAATCTCATCACCGATAAATTCAAGAATTTCATTGCTGCTTTCACCTGTTTCAGCCGCAAATGAGCTTCTTCTGAAAATCTGATTGAGAAGTCCCGGATTTATTATCATATACCCGGTTTTTTCTTTTAAAAGCCCCTTAATCTCTGCCCTTTCTTTTGCACTTAAGCACATTCTTTTAACCATTTGTTTTCCTCCAAAAAACTTATTCAGTCAGAGAAAACAAAAAACCTGCAACTCAAACAAGGCTTAACGAAAACGTAAGCCTCACCTGAATTTCAAGTTCTTAACAATTTAAAATAATTTTTGTAAAACTTTCTGCTTTTACGCTCACTTGAATAAGCAGCAAAAACAAATCGCATTATTCAACTACTTTAAAATTGCTCCCCTTGACTTGTTTTAGTATATAATAACATATGTTTTTTTGTCAAGATAAAACATATAACAGCACCGCTAAAAAACACCGACCGTTTTATATGCATCGTTAACCAAAATACCGCCTCGGATTATCCGAAGCGGTAGCTTTTATTTATTTTCTCGCTCGGCGCGTGCCGTTACTTTTCTTGTAAGAAAAGTAACCAAAAGAACTTTACGCTTTCTTTAATTATATCACAGGCTCTTTATTGCCTCAACAAGCACATCAACATTCTTCTCATCCGTTGCCCAGCTTGTACAAAAGCGTACCGCAAACCTATCTCCCACCTTGCACCAGGGCGAATAAGCAAATTCCTCACCAAGCTTATCCTTCTGCTCCTTTGTAAGAATCGGGAACTGCTGATTTGTCGGTGAATCGTAAAGAAGCTCTATCCCCTTTTCCTCAAAGGCTGTACGGATTTTCTTCGCAAGCTTCACCGCGTGGTCTGAAATTCTGTAATAAAGTCCGTCGGTGAAAAGGGCATCGAACTGTAAGCCTAAAAGCCTGCCCTTTGCAAGCATTGCACCCTTCTGCTTTTCCATATAACGGAAATCCTTTTTGCAAGCATCATTGAAAATCACAAGTGCCTCACCGAAAAGTGCACCTACCTTTGTGCCGCCGATATAAAAAGCATCGCAAATAGTGGCAAAGTCCTTCATTTCAAGGTCGTTTTTATCCGAAGCGAGTCCGTAACCGAGCCTTGCACCGTCAATGTAAAGGAGCATATCATACTTTCTGCAAACGGCATAAATGTCCGTAAGCTCCTGTTTTGAGTAGAGAGTTCCGTTTTCCGTGGGAAATGAGATGTAAACCATTCCCGGCTGAACAGAATGCTCGCGGATGGGGTCGCTGAAATGACCGTCGGCAATTTTTTCAATTTCCTCTGCCTTGACTTTGCCGTCAAGGGAAGGTATCTGCAACAGCTTTGTACCGCAGGCCTCAATGCTTCCGCACTCGTGAACATTGATGTGTCCCGTATCGGCACAGATAACTGCCTGCCAGGGTCTTATAGCCGCAGCAATAAAGGTAAGGTTTGTCTGTGTTCCGCCAACGAGAAAATGCACATCGGCATTTTCACTTTCAAGCTCTGCTTTGATTTTCTTTTCGGCAGAAAGGCAGTATTCGTCCTTGCCGTAGCCCGGTGTCATTTCCATATTGGTTCTGACAAGGGCATCGATTATTTCAGGTACTGCACCCTGAGTATAGTCACTTTCGAATCTAATCATATTATTCTTCCAATCCCAGAAGCTCTGTTGCGGCATCAGCATCAATTGCCTCAACACCCTTGAGCTTTTTCTGTATAATGCGATTTCTGTCCTGTGCTTCCTCAAGGCTTCTGCCTGCCTCGTCAATCTTCTTTCTTGCCTTATCAAGCACAATTCCGAATTTATCATACTGCACCTTTGCGGCGGCAAGGAGTGTTCTCACCTCTTTAGCCTTTTCGTTGATTGCCATTGCCCTGAAGCCTACGGAAAGTGAGTTAAGCAGGGCGGTAATTGTACTCGGACCTGCAATCATAACACCGAAGTCGGTCTGGCAACGCTCCGCAATACCGTTACGGGAGGAAATGATTTCACTGTAAAGTCCCTCTGTTGCAAGGTACATAATTGCAAAGGGAGTTGTGTCAGGCTCATTGATATACTTTTTAACTTCCTTTGCCTGATTAAGCACCGTAGTTTCAAGGCTCTTGCGCTCAAGCTCAACAGCAGCATTGTCACCTCTGTCAGCCGCATCGCAAAGGCGGATATAGGCCTCCACGGGGAACTTCGAGTCAATAGGAAGGTAAGTGATAACATTCTTATCGTCGCCCGAGGGGATACGCACGGCAAACTCAACAATGTTCCTTGAAGCGGGATTTGTCATAACATTTCTGTCAAACATACCGGGAATTGTCTCATTGAGAAGTCCCTCAAGCTGAACCTCTGCCCAGGTACCTCTTGCCTTTACATTGGTAAGAATACGGTTAAGGGAAGCAACGTTATCCGTAACGCCGCTTGAAAGGATTTTCATTTCACCGAGAGATTTATAAACATTTTCAAGCTGTTCACTGACTGCCTTGAAGGAAGAGTCAAGACGCTTTGTAAGGGTCTCGTTAAGCTTTTCGTCAACGGTCATACGCATCTGTTCAAGCTTCTTTTCGTTGCTTGACTGCAAATCCGTAAGCTTTGTCGAAATAAGCTCCGTAACCTTTAAGTTAAACTCGTAGTTGTCCCTTGTAAGCTTGTTGAGTCTTACGCTCATATCGTTCATTGCCTGCTGAAGCTCCTGACGCTGTGCACGCTGAAGCTCAAGGTTTTCCTGCCTTGAAGCAGAAAACTCATTGCGGAAGCTCTGTGACATATTCTGCCACATGCGTTCAAGACTCTTTTCCGTTTCCTGCTGTCTTTGTAAAAGCTCCGTATATTCTTTGTTATTTTTCTTTTTTGTCAAAATAAACAGACAAGAAGCGCTTATAATAATAAGAAGAACAATTAAAATAAGTGTTATAATGAGTAAAGGTGATTCCATTTGATTTCCTCCTTTGGAATTATTGTACCTTTTCATTATATCAACAAATAATAGAAGCATTTTTCATTTTAGGAATTATAAATCAATATTAACAGTAAGGACTGAAAAAAATGATCAAAAGAATCCTTTGCCTTATTATGAGCCTTTGTCTGCTTTTCCTTCTGAGTGCCTGCGGTACAAGAGGTGCAGACGCTAACCTTTATTTTCCCATTGACAATGACCCGGGATACCTTGACCCGCAGATTATCTCCGACCCCGGCGCAAAGAATATTATTGCAAACTGCTTTGAGGGTCTTGTAAGGCTTGACAAGGACGGCAAGATTGAGCCCGGCTATGCAGAAAGCTGGTCTGTTTCCCCCGACGGACTGACCTACACCTTTAAAATCAGAAAGGACGGCAAGTGGGCAATTATGTCTGCTTCCGAGGATTTTCTCGGTGAGGATTTCCGCGAAACCTTCGACGACAGAGTAACCGCCAAGGATTTTGCTTTCGGACTTAAGAGAGCACTTCTTCCCGAAACAATTTCCCCCGGTGCAAAAAACCTTTTCAGTATAGAAAATGCGGAGCTTGTGAACTCAGGCAAGCTATCCGCCGATGAGCTCGGCGTAAAGGCAACTGACGATTACACTCTTACAATTACCCTTACACAGCCCGACCCTGACTTCCTTTATGTTCTGCTTGAGCCTGAATGTATGCCCTGTAACGAGGAATTTTTTGAAGCAACGGGCGGAAGATACGGACTTTCCACTCGCTTCCTTATGTATAACGGACCCTTTTATATGAGCAACTGGGCGGACGATGCGGCAATAACTCTTATGTCAAACGACGACTACTACGATTACAAGCACGTGAAGCCCTATTCCATATACTTTTCCATAAACGACGAGCAAAGCACCAGACTTGACAAAATCAAGGATAAAATTTACGACGTTGCTCCCCTTACCACTGAGCAGGCTGAAGCTCTTCAGAAAAAGCTCGGCTACACAGTAGAAACCTTTGAAAACGGACTTTACTGCCTTGCCTTCAACTGTCAGGACAGCGTTCTTTCAAAGCTTAATATAAGAAAAGCCATTGCTTCATCCTTTGACCGTAACCTTCTTTACTCCCATTTAGGTGAAGGCTCTGTCGGAGGTATTATTCCTCCCTCAATGCTTCTTTCAGGCTCAAAGTACCGTGAGGCAGCAGGTGAGGTAAGCCTCACAGCCAACGCTAATCCCAAAAAGCTTCTTGAGGATACCCTTACAAAGCTTGAGTTGGATTACGTTGAGTTAACGGTGCTTTGCACGGAAAATGAAGAAAAAGCCGTCAGAAGCGTTATGCAGAAGTGGCAGGCTACCCTTGGTGTAAAATTCAATGTTTTTGTTGAAATTGCAACGAGAGATGAAATCCGTTCAAGAATAAGTGACGGTGACTGGCAGATTGCCCTTACGGACATATCCTTCCCACACCTTACGGCTTTCAACGGTCTTTTGCAGTTTACAACGGGCAACTCTGAAAACATTATCGGCTTTGAGGATAAAAATTATGACAGTCTTGTGGGGGCAATCAAAACCGCATCAGGCTTTGACACAAGCATAAGTGCAACAAAGCAGGCTGAACAGTATTTACTTGACAGCTGTGCACTCATTCCTCTTTACAACTCCCCTGCTTATTACGGACTTGGCAAGGGTGTATCGGGAGTAATTTTCAACACCACGGGTGACGTTGTTTATTTCAGGGATACGGTGGTCAAATAAAGAAAAAATCGTTAAAGTTTTGGTCAAGCTTTTACAAAAGCTTGTCAGGGGTTTTAGGGGGCGACGCCCCCTAAAATCTTAAATAATAAAGCAAAGCAGGTGTTAAATGAAACACCTGCTTTTTTCTGATTATATCGTTTTTTCGCTCGCCGCGGGGCATTACTTTTCTTGAAAGAAAAGTAATCAAAAGAACTTTACATTTTTTTACTTTATAATTGCATTTATTACCCTTTCAGCACTTCTTTCATCAAAAAAGCTGAAATTCATTTCCTTGAATCGCTTATTTCTCTCACCGTCAAAGTCAACCTTCACCGCTTCAATACACTCCTCCACGGTGCGGGCAACCTTACCCGGCACATAAGTCTCATAATCAAAGTAAAAATCTCTCTTTGCCTTGTAATCCTCAAGGTCATAGGCAAAAAACACCGTCTTTTTGTCAAGGAAGGAGAAATCCATACAGATTGAGGAATAGTCCGTAATCAGCACATCACAGAAAAGTGCAAGCTTTCTCACGTCATCATATTCCGTTACATCAACTGCATCCGCAACCGTACAATTTTCGTGCACCTGAGGATGAAGCTTGACAAAAAGCACATAGTCCTCACCAAGAGCAGCGGTGAATTTTTTTGTGTCAAAGCGGCGGAGAATTTCAAGGTTGGCTTCCTTGGTATCACGGAAGGTAGGTGCATAAAGGACAACCCTTTTGCCCTTTGTCTGCGGATAAAGAGCCTCAAGCTCTGCCCTTGCCTTTTCACGGTTTTCACCGCTTAAAAGGTAGTCACATCTCGGAGCACCCAAAGGGAGCACCTGCTCTTTTTTGACACCAAAGGCACCTGCGTAAATATCCCTTACACCCTCACCTGAGCACACAACATAGGTAAGCTTCGCATTGCCCGCCTTTTCAGCCTTGCGGACATTTTCAGGCTGACTTATATGAAAGCCGAACTTTTTGAAGGCTCCCTCGGCGTGCCAGAGCTGGGTTATAACGGCATCCTTTTTAAAATTGAGCCTTCCCATAGGCATAAAGTTATCGTTGAGGAAAACATATTTCGACGTTGCAAGAAGCCTTGATTTCACAAGGAAAAAAGACAAAAGCCTGAAAGGATTTTTTACCGATAAATCCTCCCTTGTGATAAACACCGCTTCCGTATCGGGACGTTTTTCCTTAAGCTTTTCACAAACGCTGCCGAGGGAATCACAAAACCCCTCATTGTGCATTGAAAGGAAGCACACACGGTTTTCCTTCAAGGGGAAAAGCCTGACGCTTATGTTAAAAAACAACGCGTAAAGAGAATAAAAAAACTCTTTCATCACTTAACAATCCTTTTTGTAAGAAGAAAATCAATGCCGCGGAGCATAATGGGGAAGAACATATCTGTTACAAAAGCAGGGAACTTTCTCTTAACCTTGAACATGATACGGAAATCTCTCAGATCGAGCTTTCTAGGCTTTTTAAAGGCAATAACCCACTTTGCTCTTGCGGCCTTTCTCGCCTTCTTCATATACTTTTTATCGGAAAGGACACGGACATTAGGCATTTCAAGGTACTTCTGCGGAATGAGCCCTGCTCCTGCCATGCTTTCGGGTACGATAACCTCAAACATGGGTGAAATCTGACAGTAAAGGGAGTCGAAAAGCTCCGTCATATCACGCTTTGATTTTTTGATAATAACGGAAACATTGGGGTTTTCCGCAATCTGCTTTTTGGTTGAGAAAATATTCTCAAGGTGAAGGTCGGGGTCTGTCATCTGCATAACCTGAAAACGCTTTTCTGTCATAAGTGACTTAAGGCGGTTAAACTCCTCGGCGCAGTAAGCCATACACTCGTCGTCGCCCTTCCAGCAAAGGCGGTAGAACTGTGAAATAAGAATATAGGCGGTTTTGTAAATAACCTCCTGGATATAATCCTCCTTATCCACTTCCTCGGGTGCTGTTTCAAGTGCCTTGAGTGCTCCGTCATATATAACCTTAAGTGAGCCGCTGAAGCTTCTTGCAAGGTCTGCATTTACGGTCTGGCTTACGGATAAGCCCTCCTCTGCGGAGTGCCTTCTGTAATTCATACAAGCGTCCATTGTACCTGCGATCTTTGCCCCCGTATAAACGTAGGACATAAAGAATGCACCCTCCTCGGAGTACTTGTGGCCGGGGAAACGGACACCCGTTTCGATAAGTCTTTCTCTGTTATAGCACTTGTTACCCACAAGGAAGCTCCAAAGAAGAATCTTTGAAAAATTGTCGACGCTTTCCATAGAAGCAAGTCTGTCGGCAAAGGCGTTGTGCTTGCTGACAATATCCTTACCGAAGTTCATAAGTCTGCCGAGGACAAGGTCTGCACCCGTTCTTTTTGCAGTTTCATAAAAGGCCTCAAGTGAGCCCTCTGTATAAGTATCGTCGGCATCAAGGAACACAACATATTCACCCGTTGCCCTTTCAAGACCGTAGTTTCTTGCCTTTGAAACGCCGCCGTTTTCTTTTATATATGATTTGAAAATATCGTATTTTGTACAATACTCATCAATAACAGCCTGTGTGCCGTCGGTTGAGCCGTCATTAACAATAACAACCTCAATATCCTTAAGCGTCTGATTTACAAGGCAGTCAAGAGTTTCGGCAATGAACTGCTCGGAATTATATGCAGGTATGATAACTGATACCTTTGCCATTTGTGTCCTCTCCTTTAAAATTTAATTCCCCATTTAAGGAAATATTTGATAATCGACATAATGTGAATAAGCAGTAATTTTTTGTTCCTCTTGCTCTCTCTTTCCCAGAGGTGCAGAACTGTAACACCGGGATAAAAAACAGCCTTGCATTTTTCGCTTACTCTTCGTGCGATGTCGCAATCCTCAAGGTACATAAAGAATCTTTCGTCAAAGCCGCCGAGCTCAACAAACACGCTTGTACGGAAGAACATAAAGCAGCCCGTTGCATTGGTGATTTCAAATGCCTCACCCTCGGGCATATCGAGCATACAGTACTCGGTCATAAGCTTGTTGGGCTCATCACCCTTGTGGAACCAATGGTTACCCAGGTAGCGTACCGTAGGGTTACGCTTTGCAAGCATCTGCAGTCTGCCGTCCTCAAAGCGTATCTGCGGTGAAACAAGACCTATTTCACCGTCAGCCTCGGCAAAGCGTACAAGCTCACTTATAGCATCATCCTGAAGGAGAATATCGGGATTTATAACAACGTGGTAATCGGACTGCAGGAATGGAAGCACCTTGTTGTGTCCTGCTCCGAAGCCAGCATTTGTCTGACTTTCAATAACAATTACATCGGGGTATTTTTCTTTTATATATTCAGCCGTACCGTCCTGTGACGCATTATCAACAACATAAAGAGTAAAAGCAACACCCTTTGTTTTTTCGAGTAAGGACTCAATTGTAGCATCAACCTTGCCCTTTGCATTATAGGTTACAATACAGCCGCTGACTTTTATTTTATCCATAAAAGGTACCTCACTTTTTAAAGAGAACTCTTCTGTAAAGTCTTGTGACAAGGTATCTTCTCCACTCCATTTTCTGTGAAAATGAGGTTGCGGAAGTACCCGTCACGTTATTTCCGTGCATACGGTGATAAATAAGGGGCTGGTCAACGAACTCAACCTTACCGTAAACCTCACAGATAATGCCGATCCATTGGTCATGCATAGGAATATTTTTGGGAATAGGCATAATGTGCTTGAGCATTTTTCTGTCAAATGCCATACAGCAGCCCATATAGGAGTTTTTGACTATGTTCTGTAAAACACCCTTACGGCTGCCTCTCTGCTCAAAAAAGGAATAACCCGTAATTTTAAGCCTTTTATCCGTAACATAAGCGTTGTGAAGCACAAGGTCGGCACCCTCGTTAAAGGCTTTCATCACAAGCTTCACCTTATCGGGAAGCCACACGTCGTCCTGGTCACAAAGGAAGATTTTGTCACCCTTGCAATGCCTGATGGCATTGATGAAGTTTGCAACAACACCCTTACCTGCGCCCTCAACGTAAACTATACGCTTGTCCTTTTCCATCATTTTACGGACAATCTTTTCGGTAATTCCGCCGGGTCTGTCGTCGGAAACAATAATTTCATCCCCGGGTGCAAGCTGAGGAAGGATGGATTTAATCTGCTCGTATATATATTTTTCGCCCTTATAGGCGGCAAGTGCAACTGAAATCATATTTTACCTCCGCGAGTAAAATTGCTCATAATCAATTTATTATAACACTTTGTACTTTTTTTTACAATAGAAAAACAGCAGTTAAGGGAAAATATTGTTCCCGTATTGACATAACCGCTCCCCTTTTGCTATAATAAATAGAATTTATTTAATGGGGAGATTACGAAATGCCACATTACATTCCCGAAGGCTATGAGCCTCACCTTAACTTAAGAGAAACTGAAATTGCTATAAAAAAGGTAAAGGACTTTTTTGAAAGGGACCTTGCCATTGAGCTTAATCTTACAAGAGTTTCCGCACCCCTTTTTGTTGACAGAGAAAGCGGTCTTAACGACAACTTAAGCGGTAAGGAAAGACCCGTTACCTTTGATGTTTTCAGCGGTAAGAATTTTGAAATTGTCCACTCTCTTGCAAAGTGGAAGAGATACGCCCTTAAAATGTACGGCTTTGAAAGCGGTGAAGGTCTTTACACCGACATGAACGCTATCCGCCGTGACGAGGACACCGACAACATCCACTCCATTTTTGTTGACCAGTGGGACTGGGAAAAAATCATCAGCAAAGAGGACAGAACTGAAAAATACTTAAAGAAAACCGTTAAGCTTATTTACTCCGCCTTAAGGCACACAGAGTATTACATTTCCCGTGAATATAACTTCCTCGGAACACAGCTTCCCGAGAAGATTACCTTCATCACCTCCTCGGAGCTTGAAGAAATGTATCCCGACAAATCCCGCAAGGAAAGAGAATACCTTGCCGCCAAGGAATACGGCGCTATCTTCCTTATGCAGATCGGCGGAAAATTAAAGGACGGCGCTCCCCACGACGGCAGAGCTCCCGACTACGATGACTGGACCCTCAACGGCGACATCATCGTTTACTACGGTCTTCTTGACATTGCCCTTGAGCTTTCATCAATGGGCATCAGAGTTGACGAGGAAGCAATGGAAAAGCAGCTTAAGGAAAGTGGCTGTGAGGACAGAAAATCTCTCCCCTTCCACAAGGCTCTTTTGGCAGGCGAGCTTCCCTACACCATCGGCGGCGGTATCGGTCAGTCGAGAATGTGTCTGTTCTTCCTTCGCAAGGCTCACATCGGTGAGGTACAGTCATCCTACTGGGATGAGGAAACTGTACGCTACTGCAAGGAGAACGGTGCAGAGCTTTTATAAAATGCAGAATAAACGCCACGGAGAAATCCGTGGCGTTAGTTGTTGTAAGTTGACAAGCTTATAAATAATATGTATAATTTTGTCAAGTGCTTGGTTATTCCGTGCTGTAATGTTAAATTCTATTATGGAGGCTGTAAAATGGATTTTTGCGAAAACTGCGGAAAAGAAATCCCTGACCATCTTAAGTTCTGTCCGCATTGCGGTGCATATATAGAAAAAATTGAGGGACGCACCTTTGGCTATGGCATTCTCAGCTTTTTTATCCCCATTATAGGTATTGTCCTTTATCTCGTATGGCGTAAGGAAAAGCCAAAAGCCGCAAAATCCGCAATTAAAGGCTGGATTCTAAATGTTGCTTTAAAAGTCATTGCTTTAATTATCGTGTTAATTTTTTCAGTATTTATTGTCGGTGTGGAAACCGGCGAAGCTTCATATCAGAATTATACTGATCATCAATCCGGCATAGGCATAAACAACTATGACTATGATTACGGCACATACTCCGGAGAAAACGAAGAAACAGACGATTACAGTTCCTACGCTACAACAACAAATTACGAAATCACCACTTATAACTACAGCGATTATTACGGTTCGACCGATACTACAGAAGACTTTGATTATGATTACTATTCTTCGTTTTCAGATGACAACTACGATTACAATTACGACGACTATCCCTTTCTGACAAGCGACGCATACGATTATGCTTTTGATAATTATTACCCTGATTATTATGACTACGAATATTAAAAACAGCGGTCACTTCAAAATGAAGTGACCGCTTCACATTATCTGAATTGTTTCATCGCTCGGCGCGTGCCGTTACTTTTCTTGTAAGAAAAGTAACCAAAAGAACTTTACTCTTTTCCTCTTTAATTATACGCCGCCACCTACTGAGCCGTCCCAGGTATCAACTGAAGTTGCCTTCATTTCTTCCTCGTCAAACCAACGTGTTGTAACAGCCTTTGTCTCTGTGAAGAAGCGGAATGCATCCTTACCAAGGCAGTGAAGGTTACCGAAGAAGGAGAGCTTGTGACCTGTGAAGGGGAACACGCCAACGGGTACGGGAATACCAACGTTAACGCCTACCATACCGCCGTCAGTTCTCTTTGCAAATTCTCTTGCATAGTAACCGCTCTGTGTGAAGATAACTGAGCCGTTTGCGAAGGGGTTGTTGTTCATAAGAGCAAGACCTTCCTCGAAGTTCTTAACTCTCTTGATGCAAAGCACGGGTCCGAAGATTTCCTGTGTGCCTACTGTCATATCCTCTGTAACATTGTCAAGGATTGTGGGACCTACATAGAAGCCCTTTTCATAGCCCTCAACAACTGCATCTCTACCGTCAAGAACAACGGTTGCACCCTCTTCGATACCCTTGTTGATCCAGTTGATAACGCTCTGCTTATGTTCAGCAGTAACAACGGGGCCGAGAGTTGAATCTGCCTCGTATGCGGGGCCGAGCTTAAGCTCCTGAGCAAACTTCTTTATGTAGCCAACGAGCTCGTCAGCAATGCTTTCCTGTGCAACAACAACGGGAAGAGCCATGCAACGCTCACCTGCGCAACCGAATGCGGAGTTGATGATACCTCTTGCACTTCTTTCAAGTGCAGCATCTTCAAGTACAAGTGCGTGGTTCTTTGCTTCGCAAAGAGCCTGAACACGCTTACCTGTTGCAGCTGCTTCTTTATAAACGTGAAGACCAACCTTTGTTGAACCAACAAAAGTGATACCCTTAACATCAGGATGCTTAAGGAAAATGTCAGCCTCAACTCTTGAGCAGGTTACAAGGTTAACAACGCCCTTGGGAAGACCTGCTTCAACGAGAAGCTCGTTAAGACGCATAGCTGTCATCGGAGTCATTGATGCAAGCTTAAGAACAATTGTGTTACCTGCAGCGATACAGCAGGGAACCATCCAGCCCATAGGAATCATACCGGGGAAGTTGAAGGGAACGATACCTGCGAATACGCCAACGGGCTCATAATAGAGTGTTGTGTCATAGCCGTTTGAGGTATCTCTCATTGAGTCACCGAGAAGTGCCATAGGTGCACCGATTGCAAGCTCAACGGGCTCCTTAACCTTAAGGATGTCACCCTTTGCCTCTGAAAGCACCTTACCGTGCTCAAGTGCGCAAAGCTTTGAAAGCTCGTCCATATGCTCCATAAGAAGCTCACGGAACTTGTAAAGCACCTGAACTCTCTTCATAACAGGTGTGTTTGACCATGCGGGGAATGCTGCCTTTGCGGAAGCGATTGCTGCTTCAACCTCTTCAGCTGTACAGCAGGGAGTTTCTGCAATAACATCACCGGTGCTGGGGTTGTAAACGGGCATATACTTTTCAGTCTTTGACTCTACCCATTCACCGTCGATAAAACATTTAAGTCTTTTGATTTCGCTCATGTTTATGTACTCCTTTATAACATTTTTATATCATTATAATACACCTTATATTAAGCCACAAAATGAAAAATAAATCAAGAGAAAATCGAAAATTTCCTCTTGATTTACAGTATTATTTTTTCCGCCGCCGCATAAAGCATCTCTTTTGCGCGGTGCTTTATTTCCTCAAAAGGAAGATGCCCGGGATTACTCTCTATAACCTCACTTATACCCATTAAGACACATTCCTTTTCGCTTACCTGACTTACACCCACAAGGGCGACAATTCTTTTTCCCTTGCACCTTGAAGCCACACCAAAGGGCACCTTGCCCATAAGGCTCTGACCGTCAAGCCTGCCCTCACCGGTAACTATCAGGTCAGCATTCTTCGCCATTTTTTCAAAGCCGCAATAGTCAAGCACAAGGTCAATTCCGCTTTTCATTTCTGCGTTAAGGAAAGCCTTGAGTGCAAATCCGAGTCCGCCTGCCGCACCCGAGCCCTCACATTTTGAAAAGTCCTCACCGAGTGCTTTTTTGCTTACCACGGCAAAGGCTTCAAGTCCCTTGTCAAGGGTCTGCACATCATTTTCGTCAGCACCCTTCTGCGGAGCAAATATGTAAGCGGCACCCTTTTTGCCGTAAAGGGGATTTTTAACGTCACAAAGCACGGTAATTTCCTTACCGTATATTCGTTTATCAATTCCCTCAAGGTTGATTTTTTCTATTTTTTCAAGATTTTTACCGCAGGGATAAACCTCTTCACCCTTGCCGTCATAAAATTCAGCACCGAGAGCATTAAGACAGCCCGTACCTGCGTCCGTTGTTGCACTTCCTCCGATACCGATAAAAAGCCTTTCTGCCCCTTTATCAAGTGCCGCTTTTATAAGCTGACCCGTGCCGTATGTAGATGCAAGCAGGGTGTTATTTTCCATTTCAAGGGTAATCCCCGAAGCAAGTGCCATTTCAATTACGGCTGTTTCATCCTTGAGCATAACGAAGTATGACTCAATATCCCTGCCGAGGGGACTTTTAACGGTACAGTATATTTTTTCACCGCCCACAGCGTGGAGAAAAGCCTCCGCCGTACCCTCACCGCCGTCAGCAACGGGGATGCTCGTTATCTTCAAATCGGGATATTTTTTCATAAGCACCGATGAAATTATACTGCACACCTCTGCTGACGAAAGACTTCCCTTGAAGGAATCGGGAGCAATTAAAACCCTTTTCATACCGTCACCAATTCCTTTAAAAAAGAAAGGTCATCGTATACACAGCATCCCGTTGCAAGAAGCTTTTCACGGCTGTTATGCCCCCTTGAAACAAGCACACAGTCACAGCCTATTGCTTTTGCAGTATCACAGTCGTGTATTGTGTCACCGATAAAAAGAACTGCTTTCGGGTCAATCTCCCTTTCAGCCATCCACTTTTTCGCTCTGTCAATCTTACTGCTTCCGAGGACGTCACTTACACCGAGTATATCGGTAAAATAGTGTGACAGCTCAAAATATTCCACCTGCTTTAAAAGATATCCCTGCTCGGAAGCGGAAATAATCAGCTGTTCTCTTCCGCTGTGCTTGATTAAGCCTAAGAGCTCCTCGGCATCGGGAAAAATATCCGCGTGAGGGTAGCCCTCATCAAAAAGCCTTGCATACTGCCTTGCAATAAGGTTGAAATCCTCATTTTCAAGGTCAAAGCCAAGCTTACGGTAAAAATCAATAATAGGAAAAGAGAATTCCCTTTTATAATAATCCAGGCTGTCAACAGTTTTAATTCCCCTTTCACTTAAAAGGGTGTTTACTATTCCTATATTCAAAGGAACATCATCAAGAAGTGTTCCGTTCCAGTCCCATATAATACATTTGTAGTCCGACATTTTTTACCTCACCTTTTTTCAGATGATATTATTTTGTGCCTTCGATAAAAGCCACAAGGTCACCCATATTCCTCATTGATGAAATAGCATCGTCATCAATTTCAAGCTGAAACTCGTCCTCAATGGACATAACAATCTCAACAAGGTCAAGACTGTCCGCGTTTATTTCCTCCCAGGTTGTTTCCTCGGAAAAATCAAAATCCGCTGAAAGTCCAAGCTGCTCGGAAATGATTTCGCAAGTCTTTTCAAAAGTGCTCATAAATATTCTCCTTTGTGAAATAAAACTCTGTTGCTTTAATATTAAGCATAGCTTCCCCCTTTGTCAATAGAATAGCAGAAGTTTAACACCGTTAACCGTAAGTCAATTTATTCAGTCCTTATTCTGTCAGAAATTTTAATTTATATTCAGACTGAATTAACGAATAAAGCCTCCGCTTTTCACCAATAACAACGGTGAAAGAAGGTTACATAAATGAAAACAGTAAAATTTGAGCTTGCCGCCATCGTTGCTTTTATTATATGTGTATTTTTGTCGGCATATAATCTTGACCGTGAATGTGACGGAATAAGACAGAATATTCTTCGCCTGCATGTAATTGCCGCCTCGGACACTGAATACGACCAAAGCGTGAAGCTTCAGCTTCGTGATGTACTCCTTTTAAAGGGCAGTGAATTTTTTTCTGAAAGCACAACCAAGCAGGAGGCGGAAGAAAAAATCCTCACCTCTGTTGATGCTCTGACAAAGGAAGCAAACACCTACCTTGAAAGCATCGGCTATCCCCACAGAGCAACGGTCAGCCTCGGCAAAAGCCGTTTCCCTACAAAGCAATATGAAGGCTACACCCTGCCTGCAGGCGTATATGATGCCCTAAAGGTTACCATAGGCGGCGGCGAAGGGCAGAACTGGTGGTGTGTGATGTTCCCTGCCCTTTGCCTGCCTGCGGCAAAAAAGAATATCGACTGCTTTGACGGTATACTTACCGAAAGGGAGAAAAAATTCATCACCGGAGAAAAATTTGAAATACGCTTCTGGATTGTTGAAAAGTGGCAGGAATTAGAGGAAAGCCTTATATATAATAATTAAAAAAATCCGTTACTGCTTGAATATTTTAGTTAAAAGTGTTAATATGATGTTGAATAAAAATCAAAGGAGAGAAAAATATGGAAAAATATGATATTCTCGTTGTCGGCGGCTCTACTACGGGTAGCTGGTTTGCAAGAAAAATGGCTGAAAAAGGCTACAAGGTTCTCATGATTGAAAAAAACGAGAAGAAAAACATTTCCCGCGAATATGACATTTTTCATATGAGTAAAAAGGAAATGGAGCAGTTCGGCCTTGAAATTCCCGAGCCCGGCTCAAAGGAGTTCGGCTTTACCTTTGAAGGCTCCCCCGTTATGTCACCCTTCGGCAATTACGCAAAAAGCGGTAAGCCTGCAACGGTTGTAGGTCTCCACAAGCACGAATACATACTCTTTATGCACGAAAAGGCAAAAAAAGCAGGCGCAAAAATTGTTTGCGGTGCTGAATTCACAGAGCTTGTTTTTGACGAAAAAGGCAAGGTAAAGGGCGCAAAATACAAAACCTCAAAAGGAGAAAAAGAGGTTGAGGCAAAGCTTGTCGCTGACTGCTCGGGTATCCCTGCCGTTGCAAGAAGACAGATGCCCGACAGCTCAACGGTTGAAAACTTCAGGCTTACAGAAAGAGATGTTTTCTTCGTTGTTCTTTACTATGTAAAATATCTTGACGAAAAGGTACGTGCACGCGACCTTGATGCGTCCTACCTTAACTATAAGGTATGGTCAGCACCCTCAGGTGAGGAACACGGTGCAATCCTCGGTGTAGGCGGTAACTACGGCTATGACTACGCTGAAGCAATTTACGACACCCAGTTCAGAAAGAATGTACCCTGGCCCGAATACAAGGTTGAAAAGGTTGAAAGAGGTCTTACACCCTACCACAGAGGTATTTACTCCTTTGTTGACGACGGCTTCATTGCTCTCGGCGATACTGCCTGCCTTACAAAGCCCACCTGCGGTGAGGGCTGTACCTCATCCCTTGTTCAGTGTGAAATTGCCGTTGATGTAATTGACGGACTGCTCAAAGAGGATAAGGCACTTACAAAGGAAAACATGTGGTCAATCAACTGCGAATACATCAAAAAGCAGGGTATTGCCTTTGACTCAATGCGTCCCCTTCTTATGGGTATTGTTACCTGCAGTCCCGAAGAGGCTGAATATCTGTTTAAAAAGGACATCATTTTCAGCCGCAAGATTCTCGGCAACCAAGGCGAGGACCTTGACATTTCACCCAAGGATATTGCGGACATCCTGACAGGCATTGCCTCAGGTATTGTAACAGGCAAAATCAAGCCTTCAACTGTAGGTGAAATTGCAAAGGGTCTTCTCGGCATGGCAGAGGTCACAAGCCTTTACAGCGAATATCCCGAATCACCTGCAGGCTACTTTGAGTGGAAGAAAAAGGCAGATGCTCTCTGGGATAAGATCGGCTCAATGGCAGATAAGTGTGATAAGGATCTATTGCAGAAGCTCGGCTACTGTTAAAAAATGGTAAAGTTCTTTTGTTTCTTTTCTTACAAGAAGCCCTCTTGCGGTTCCCAAAATTCATTACGGCTTGGAGCGCCTATGAATTTTGACCGCTGCGCCATCCTCACCTCGCTTCATCGTCCGCAGGACGCGCTTCGGTGATGATGCCCCGCGGCGAGCGATAAAAAAATCATACCGTCAAGATTAAACCTTGGCGGTATTTTTATACTAACGCTTCATATTATATTTTAATAACAGCCGCCCGATGGGTGGCGCTACACATGCTCACCCAAAAGAGCGTAAACCTTATATAATTAAACAAACATACAAAAACACCGCCTTGTTAAACAAAATGTTAAACAAAGCGGTGTAAATCTGTTTTCCCTCTTGCGGTTCCCAAAATCGCTTATCGGCTTGGAGCGCCGAGCGATTTTGACCGCTACGCCATCCTCACCTCGCTGTTTCGTCCGCAGGACGCGCTTCGGCGACGATGCCCGCCGGGCAGCCGTTACTTTTCTTGTAAGAAAAGTAACCAAAAGAACTTTACATTTTTATTCTTTTTCAGCTTAGATTATTCACCCTTGGGTGCGATGCCGAGAATCTTAACCTGTGAAGCATATTCACCCTGGAACTGGCTGTTAACCTTGTTGATTGTGTCAAGGTTAGTCATAGCAATGCTCTGGTAGCCTGCAAGGCTGTTTGTGATGAAGTTGTGAGCACCCTCTGTTACGCTGATAGCGTAGCTTCTTGCCTGCTCTCTGAGAGCATCACATTCCTTGCGTGCTTCTTCAACCATTGCTGCTGCCTGCTGTGCAGTTTCATCCTTGATGCGCTGAGCTTCTTCTCTTGCCATCTTGTAGATGTTTGTTTCCTGCATCATAGCAGTTGCCTGATCGTTAGCACGTGAAATGATGCCTGCTGCATCATCCTGAGCCTTTTTGATTGTTGTTGAGTAGTATTCCTTTGCTCTGTTTACAGTGTCAGCTTCTTCTGCGTGTGCTGCTGCAAGAATTTCTGCCTTCTGGCTGTTTGCATCGTCAATGATAGCAACCTGTCTTGTGATGATATCCTTTGCTGCAATGATTTCTGAAGGAAGCTTATTCTGAATGTGCTGAGCAAGATGAGTAAGGTCTTCACCGTTGATAACTCTCTTCTTCTTTGAGAAGAAATATCTCTTGCTGCGTGAAATGATTGATTCCATTTCAACAACAAGCTGGTCAAAATCCATTTCGCCCCACTTTGCGTCTGCTTCTTCGGGATTGTAGTTGCCGAATTCTGAAGCGTCCTCATAGTTGTCGTACTCTTCGTACTCCTCGTATTCCTCGTATTCGCCCTCGGTAGCTACATCTTCTACACCGAGATCTGTTTCAAGATCGTAATAATTTGACATAATATCCTACCCTTTCTTTATCTTTGTTATAACTTCTTCTGAGATTTCTTTAGGAATAAACAGGGATATATCTCCGCCGAGCTGACAGACCTGCTTGATAACGCTGGAGCTCAAGAACATATGCTCCGAGGAGGCCGCCAGAAATACCGTTTCAACATCACCGTTAAGCTTTTTATTGATAAGTGCCTGCTGAAACTCGTCTTCAAAGTCCGAAACCGCCCTTAAACCTTTTACAATAGCGGTTGCGCCTGTTTTTTTTGCATAGTCGGCAAGAAGTCCCATATATGAATCAACGCTGACGTTGGGCAAATCACCGATACATTTACGGATAAGCTCTACTCTTTCATCCACAGTAAAAGCGTAGGAGCCTGTCTTACGGTAATTTGTCATAACAACAACGATAATTTTATCGAAAAGCTTTGAGCTTCTTCTGATAATCTCAAGATGACCGCTTGTTACAGGGTCAAAGGAGCCGGGATAGATGGCAATTCTTTCCATCAGAGGTCATTCCCTTCTTCGTCAAGGTGACTGCTACGGTAAAGGAAAAGTCCTGTTTTACCGTATCTGTACTTTTTCTTAAGGATAAACGTACCTGCCTGCTCAGGCATCTCATCACCGTAAGGTGCCTCGCAGATAATTACGCCGCCCTCATTCATAACATCGCTGATTTTTTCAAGTGCCCTTTCCATAAGGCCCTTTGAATAAGGGGGGTCAAGTAATGCAATGTCGTACTTTTCAGCTCTTCTTGAAAGGAAGGAGATTGCATCGGAATTGACAACAACTGCGTTTTTATCAAAGCCTGTTGTTTCAAGGTTCTTTCTTATAACATCAACGGATTTTTTTGAAGCGTCAACAATTACTGCGCTGTGAGCCCCTCTTGAAAGAGCCTCAATTGCAAGCTGACCGCATCCGCCGAAAAGGTCAAGCACCCTTCTGCCTTCAATTTCAAACTGAATAATGCTGAACATTGCTTCCTTTACTATGTCCGTTGTGGGTCTTACGTCTGTGCCTTCAAGAGTCAGAAGCTTTCTGCCTCTTGCACTGCCTGTAATAACTCTCATAAAAACACCTCCGTAATCGCATAACTCGACATAATAACTTACGATATATTATGCCATTTTTGAAGAAAAAAAGCAACAGTATTTTCGTATTTTCTACCTTTTTACTTAATTTTACACCCTACAACCCTGATTTTTTGCACCCTGTAACTAATTTAAAAGGTAATTTTATGCTAATCAGTCAAGCTTTGCCTTGGGCTCTGCAACCCTTCTGCCGTGGTTGTAAAGCTTTCTGTTGACAAGTGCCCACATTCTCTGGGTGAATTCACCCTCGTTTACACCTGCAACTGCCTCGTTGATTTCATAAATTGTAGCGTCAAGCTTGTCAAGCTGACTGAGAATTTCAGCCTCAAGGAACATAGGTCTTACAGAGGCGCCGTACTCAGGCTCACCGTGGTGTGAAATTACCATATGCTGTAAAAGCATTGCTTTTTCACCCTTTATTCCAAGCTCGGCTGCCTTTTTTTCAATTTTCATTGCACCCATAACAAGGTGACCGATAAGCTCACCCTTTACGCTGTAGCCTGTTACAAGGCCTGCAGAGCTTAAGTTGAACTCATCAATTTTACAAAGGTCGTGCACAATGGCACCGCACATGAGAAGATCTTTATCTACGCTGGGATAAATACGGCAGACACCCTCGCAAAGTCGTAAAATTGAAAGGGTGTGGTAAAGAAGTCCGCCCCTGATTGCGTGGTGAAGCTTGAAGGCGGCAGGCCAATGTAAAAGCTCGTTTTCACAGTCCTTTACAAGTCCGTAAGTAAGGCGCTGAAGTTCATCATCATTAACGTTTGCAATAATGTTCATTATTTCACCGAGCATCATTTCACCGCTGTAATCAGCCGTGGGAACAAAGTCGGAAATGTTGATACCGTCGTTTGCCTCCACGTGGCGGATTTTATCTACGCGAAGCTGATCGTTGCCGTTGAACTGGGTAACACTGCCCCTTACCTTGATAACCTCACCGGGAGTATATTCTCCGTGGATAAGCTCACTGTAGTCCCAGAGTTTTGCAGGAATTTCGCCATCCTTGTTGCACAGCATCAGATCAAGGTAAGCCGCACCCTTTACATTTACTTTTTTATCAACGGTTTTAATTAACCAGAAGCCGTCATTTGTAGCCATATAATTGCCTCCTTAAAGTATCAGTATTATTCCGATATAATGGAAAACAGCTCTCTTAATCTTTCAATCTCACCCTTGAGGTAAAGATAGCCGAAAAGAGCCTCAAGCCCCGTTGCACGGTGGTAATCACCCTCACTTGCATTTTTTGCTCTGTGGTTAGTGTGTGCATTTCTGCCTCTTTTGTAGATTGTAAGCTCCTTTTCGGAAAGGGAGTCAATAATTTTATCAACCGCCTTTGACTGTGCAGAAGCCTTTACAAGCCTTGTTGCATTTGAATGAAGCGCATTTACAGGTCTGTTTGCTTCACACACAAGCTTTTCACGTACAAAAAGGTCAAAAACTGTATCACCTACAAAGGCAAGGGTAAGGGGACTTAAATTTTCCGTATCACATTCACTGTTAAATAAACGTTCCATTTTTACTCCATAAACTCAAACTCGTAGTCATAAATGCTTACAATGTCGCCCTCATTGATTCCCTTGTCACGAAGAGCTTGAATGATACCGCTTGAAATAAGCACTCTCTGGAAATACTGAAGGGATTCATAGTCATCAAGGTCTGTACGGCAGAGGATTTTGATAAGCCACTCTGCTTCAACAATGTAAACATCGTCCTCGACGGTAATTGTAAAGCCGGTATTCTGCTTTTTAAGAAGTGTGTCAAGAGGAATCTCCTCCTGCTCATAGCGCACAACGGGAGGAAGGGTGGAGAGCTTTGCCGCAACGGCATCAATTACCTCTTTTGTGCCCTCAACAATGGGAGCACACATTTCAAAATATTCATAGCCCTTTTCTTCAATGTAAGCTCTGAAGCGTTCTCTCTGCTCATCGGTTGCAAGGTCAATTTTGTTCGCCGCAACAATCTGAGGTCTTTCGGCAAGCTCGGGATTGAAGCGGGAGAGCTCAAGGTTAATTTTTTCAAAATCCTCAATGGGATCACGACCCTCGCTGCCTGCAACGTCAACAATGTGAACAAGCATACGGCAACGGTCAACGTGTCT
The DNA here is from genome assembly GCA_045643805.1 of Acutalibacteraceae bacterium. Lineage (GTDB taxonomy): Bacteria > Bacillota > Clostridia > Oscillospirales > Acutalibacteraceae > UBA6857. The sequence goes on along the minus strand of JAZRFT010000040.1, from coordinate 7,627 downwards.
TAAAAAGGCATGTCCGAGACCGACGCCCTCACTTGCACCCTCAATAAGTCCGGGAATATCCGCAATAACAAAGGAGGTTCCCTCACCCATTGAAACCACACCGAGCACGGGAGTGATTGTTGTAAAGTGGTAGTCCGCAATAATAGGCTTTGCCTGACTTACAACGGAAATGAAGCTTGACTTACCTACATTGGGGAAGCCTAAAAGTCCTACGTCAGCAAGAAGCTTTAATTCGAGAGTAACCTCCCATTCCTCACCGGGAGCACCGCCCTTTGCAAAACGTGGGGTCTGTCTTGTAGCAGTTGCAAAGTGACTGTTACCCCAACCGCCTCTGCCGCCCTTTGCGGCAATGAAGGGCTCATCGGAGGACATATCAGCCATAATTACGCCGCTTTCATTTTCACGGATAACTGTACCTCTGGGCACCTTGATGATAAGGTCCTCGGCCTTTCTGCCATTTCTTCTTCCGCCCTGACCGTCACAGCCTGTTGCTGCCTTGTACTTTCTTTTATACTTGAAGTCAGCAAGAGTTGAAAGGTTATCGTCAACAACAAAAACGATATCGCCACCCTTACCGCCGTCACCGCCGTCAGGACCGCCTGCGTTAACAAATTTTTCTCTGTGGAATGCAATGGCTCCGTTACCGCCGTCACCTGCTTTAATCTTAATCGTAGCTTTATCTATAAACATAACTTAACCTCCTTATCAGGTTGATTGCTAACTGTTGGCATACTGATTTATTATAGCATAAAATTTGCAAATATTAAAGATTTTTCCGTCACTTTTTAAGAAAAAACTTATGTCGGATGTGATTTATTGCATCACACCCGACATTTGAAGTCCGTTATTTTGTTTTGACCGTCACAGGCTTATAGGCGCCGTAAACCCAGCCACCGCTTGTTTTTATACCCGCCCTGACGATAAAGGTATAATTGGTTTTACTCTTGAGAGATGTAAAGCTACAGGTAGCGGGAGACTTAAAGGTTTTGTAAAGCTTGAAACCGCCGTTGCCTGTCTTGTAATAAACCTGATAAACCTCTGCTCCGTTGACCTTTGCAAAGGCTACATTGACTCTTCCCTTCGATGGAGTGGCAATCTTAACTGCAGGAATTGCCGGTTTGGTAGCGGTATAGCAGGTTGTAAATGCACTCCAGTTCACTACGTTTGCCGTCTGAATATAGGGTCTTACTGCATAAGTAACCTTCGTCCCTGCCTTAAGACCCTTGATTGTGGCGGTTGTTTTTGCCGTTGAGGCTACAACCACCTCCCAGCCTTTTGCGGTCTTACGGTATATTCTGTAGCCCGTAGCACCCTTGCAGGCTGTCCAGTTAAGCTGAATTGCAGTAGCACTCTGCTTTGCCGTTACCTTTGATGGAGCAACAGCCTTTGTGGAAACCTCAACCGTTGTGTAGGTCGGAGCTTTTACAATTTTACCGTTCTGCTTGGTGTAGGCCTTTACGGCAAAGGTATATTTTCTGCCTGCAGGAAGCTTTTTAAAGCTGGCCGTTGCCGCAGTAGGTGTTGCACACCTTTTCCACGCATTGCCGTTTTTATAATAAACCTCATAACCCGTTGCATCCTTGACGGCTGTCCATTGAAGCTTAATTGTTGAGGTTGTGGTTGTTGCCGTAATTTTCGCAGTTTTGCCGAGTGTCTTTTTGGAAACGGTTTTTCTCGGAATGAACACCTCACCGCAACCTGAACAAGCTACGCTGTCAGTATAACCGATGCTTACATAAGTTGACGCCGTACCGGGGCGCACCTCGGGAGTATGTCTGTGAACGAGGGGCTCATAAATTACATAAGCCTCTGTTTTGCCGTCAGCGTCAAAATAAAACTCTGCCTTTCCGCCATCGGTAAACTCACAGACAGCCTTAAGACAACCGCTGTCCATACTGAAAAATACGGGATAAGCAATATCATAAATACAGCCGTTAAGAGGATTTTCAAAGCGGCCAAGCTTTTCAACCCTTACTGAATCTGTTTTCGAATCGTAATTGAAGGAAAAGCTTACATTTACGGTAGCAAGCCTGAAAACCTCCTTAAGACATTTTTCAATTTCAGCCTTGGAAAAAATGTAATAATCCTTGTAGCTTGCCTTGGGCGTACCCTTATCACTCATTGCAGCAGCAAGGCTCATAAGTGCATCGGCATTGCCACGGGTAAAGCTGCCGTCAAAATCGGGGCTGTTACCGTAGAAGTTATATATCAATCTTGCCTTTTCAAGGGCAAGAGAAGAGGTGTAATCCATATCCTCGGGCAGAGTCACCTCAAGGCCTCCTTCGGCAAAATTCTCAAAGCAAAGCCTTGTGCCGTCAGCCTTGTTTTTCACAAGTGCGTTGAATGAACCCTTATCCGTAACAAGAACAACTGCCTTTTTCTTGCCGAGGTAATCGGATGTGTAAACACCCTTGCCGTTAACGATGCAAAGCACCTCGGCATTTATGGTGCTGCCGTCTGTAAAGCCAAAGGTCACCACGGGATTTTCACCCGCAGACCCTGAAAGTGACACAGCACACACAGCCTTTGTAATACAGTTTACATTAAGCGCCGTATTTTTACCGAAAAGGCCGAATTCAACTCTTCCCTCTCCGAGTGTGACAGTTTGGTCAGCGGCGAAGGTAAAGCTTCTTCCAAGCTTTTTAAGGAATACTGTAGCACTTTTACTGTAAAGACTGTGACTGATTTCACATTCCTCTTTTGTGCCGTCGGTATAGCTCACCTTAACTTTTGCACCGTTAAGTTCATAAAGCTCACCTTCAACATATTCCTTTTCTGCTTCAGGTTTGATAATTTCAATTTCTGAAATGGGATTTTTGCTGACAGTTACTGTATAGCTGCCCTTTACACCCATAAAGGTTGCAGTTGCATTGTGCTTTCCCTGACTGTATTTCTGCCCGTCGGCGCAGTAAAGCCTGTAACCCGTCTGCTTTTCAATTTCTTCGGCACTGCCCACAACGGCAGAGCCGTCCTTGTAAATCACCGTAACCTTTTCAGGGCGGATATCATACAAGTAACCGCTTGAGTCCTCGCACAGCTTGCCGTCAATTCCTTCATAAAGCTGAATAGCTTCAATGTTGACGCTCTTTACCGGTGAGGCTGAAATTTTAACCTTGTAATCAGCCCTTACACCTATGAAGCTTACCGCACTTTCAAACTCACCCACTCCCCAATCTGTGGAGTCCTGGGAGTCATCGATATGCACCTTGTAGCCCGTAAGCTCTTCGATTCCTCGGGCATCACCGCTTACACTTGTACCGTCGGTAAAGGTAACGGTCATTTCATCAGGGGCACTTTCATAGTAGAAGACCTTTTTGCCCTCGTCGTTGTAATAGTAGGAGCCTTCACCCTCAAAAAAGAGATTAACATTCTTTACGCTGATACTTTTCACGGGACAGGGAATAATTTCAACATCATATTCACCGCTGCAGCCCATAAAGCTGTACATGACCTTATAGTCACCTATCATCCACGGATTTTCAGCCGACTGTGTGCTTTCAAAGTGGAAATCATATCCGAAATACTTTGAAAGCTCGGCATAGCTTCCCGTAACTATATTACCGTCGGTAAGAGTTATTTTCACCTTTTCAGGCTTATAAGCGAAGTAGTAGAAGTAGCTTCCGCTATCCTCAAGAGCTTCAAAGCCGTCATAATTTTCAACAAGCGTAAGCTTTTCAATTTCAATACTTCCCACGGGGCTTTCAACCACAGTCAGGTTATAGCTTCCGCTATGTCCCATAAAGGTATAATCAACCTTATGAGTTCCCACACCCCAGGAATTCTCCGCCGACTGATTGCTTGTAAATTTAAATCCGAAGCCGGTCTTTTCAAAAATATCATCAACACTTCCCGTTATTGTTTCTCCGCCGATTTCAAGCACAATACCGGAGCCGATATACTCAACAAAATAACAGTACCATTCTTTGCCGTCAGCGGTTTTTTTATTTTTACCGTTGGTGTTTACAATCACTTCTCTGTCAGGCAGGGTGATTTTTTCAAAGTTATTGGGAAGCACCGTTACAGCTGCCTTTTCCTTATAGGAGCCGAGGCTTACATCAACCTCGTTTTCACCCAAGGTCCATTGATTATCGTAGCTCTGACTGTCGCGGACAGAGAGCACCAGACCCGTAAGCTCCTCTACCTCTTCAGGCAAGCAGGTAATAACTTCACCGTTTTTAAGAAAAATTTCCACTCCGAGCACATTGTAGCTATAACGGAAAAAGTCACCTCTTACATCAAAAATATCCACACTACCCGAAAGATTTTCAAAAACACTTGAGAAGGTAAGGTTGACATCCTCAATGCTGTCCTTATCGATTGCCGAGGCCGACTTAAGAAGAACGGTTACATTTTCATACTGAAAATGTGTGTAAGCATCAAACTGAAAATAATAAGCATTGCCTGCCTTGAAGTTGTAACGCAGGCAGAAGTTTAAATCCGTATCGCTTATATCATCGCTGTAAGCAAGCTCGTTGCCATCACCGTCAAAAAGTGTGACAATAGTATCAACCGGGCCGATGGATTCAATCTGATAAACGCCCGAAACCTCAGGAACAAAGGTATAATATCCGTTGTTGATGTTTTCGGAATAAACTTCCACAGCAACACCGGGAGTTATAGTGTTTTCAGACGCAAAGGTGCCGAAGGCAAAAACAATAAAAGCTGTAAATATAATCAATATAGTACAAAAAACATTTTTAACTTGCCTTTTCATAAATCAGCCACCTTTCGTTTAAAGTATTTGTTATCACTCTTATTATTCAAAGCCGTTTTTCTTAGCCCAGAGCTCCAGAGAGCCTGCACTGTAAGAAATTTTTTCAAGGGTTTCAAGTATATTTTTAAATTCCGTACGCTCATTTTCGGAAATTTCGCCATCCTCAAGGATTGCGAAAATCCTATCATTAGCGTTTTCAAGAAAATGAAGTGCTGACAAAAGTCTGACGGATATTTTATCAAGGTCATCAAAAATGAAGGGCTTACTGTCACAGCCCAAAGGGCATTCCTTTGAGCAATAATAATTGCGAAGCTCGGGAGCATCATAAGCCTTGGCCATAGAGGCAACATCGGCGGGCTCGGGAGCTTTCTGCCCGTTTTCAATTTTTAAAAGGCGCAGCCTATCAATGCAAAGCACACCCTGAGCCGTATCAAGACTCTTTAAAAGCGGATTTTCCTCCGCCGCCTTTTTGCGTGCCAGGCGGTAAATATTTTCGTCCTTCATTATAAAACCCCATTTTAGTTTATATATTGTAATTATATCAAAAAATGATGCTAAAGGCAAGTTTTTTTACAATCGTTCGGAATTCTCGTGTTGTGTGAATTTTTTTCGCACAATGAGTTATTGTTTTTTATGTTTTTTCGGAGTATTATAAAGACAGACCGACGGTTAAAAATTTTAAGCAGGTGATAAAATGAATATATATATCGGTGAAAACCTGAAAGCTCTGAGGCTTGAAAACGGACTTACGCAAGAGGGTCTTGCCGAAATTCTCGGTGTAAGCTTTCAGAGTGTAAGCCGTTGGGAGCGTGGTGAAAGCTATCCTGACATTACGCTTTTGCCCGTTATCGCCACCTTTTTCGGCATAAGTGTTGACTGCCTCCTCGGAGTCAACCGTGTGCAGAATGAGGAAAAAATCAAGGAATACCTTAAGCTTTACGACACATTGAAACTTAAGGACATACAACGCGTATATACCGAATACAAAAAGGCGGCAAGAGAATTCCCCTGCGATTTTCGTATTTCAGTCAGATATATGCAGCTTTTGCAGGAGGCAGGAATTTTCGGAAATTCATTCGAGCTTATTGCTTCGGGTGAGTACAAAAGGCTTTCTGCTGAAATTTCAAGGATATACGACAACATACAGAGCCGCTGCACCGACGACAGCATAAGAATCTGGTCTAAAAGGGTTATGATTTCACATCTGATGTGGAAATATTACTGCATCTGCAATGAAGAAGGCAAGTATCAGGTTTATGAGGAATATCTTAATCAGGCTAAAGAAATCGCAGAAACGCTCCCCTCTCTGTCTGACTCCAAGGAGCTTATGACGATTCGTGACAGAGAAAACTATTATGAAGTACACAAAACCGCCCTTGAGGAATTGGTCTTTCATCTCCACGAGGAGCTGTTCGGCTACTGTATGAATTATTCTCCCGAGGAACGGATAAGACAGTACGAGGCTCTGCAAAGTCTTCTTGATTTGATTTATCCCGACGGGAGCTACGCTAAAAACTCCTTCAACAGACTGTATAATTACGGACATCTCGGGCATTTGTATCATCAAATCGGAGATGATGAAGCTTCTCTTGAACATCTCAAAACTGCCGCCGAATTTGCAAAGAAACTTGACAATGCTCCTGACGGGACTGAACGGATAAAGAGGTACTACAATTACGGCACGGCACATAGAGATATGAGTGCAAGGGAGTTTATGAAAACGGTAATGACGGAGCATTATCACCTTTCGGAGGAGTTTAAATCTACTCCTGAATTCAAAGAGATTCTTTCTGTTCTAAAATAATCCGCATATAAGCAACAAGGACACTCTTTAATATTTAATAAAGTTACATAAAATTAACCGAGTAGAGTTTTTGAATGCTCTACTCGGTTGTTTCGATTATTAAATATTAATCACCCACAAAAACAAGATTTAGCTTTAAAATTATTTATCGTTACTATTTCCTATCGGTTTTCCACACCAAGGACAATGACTAATTACGATATATGAAGATATAAAACCACCTGTCAAGTCAGCAATTGGAATTCCATATTCGTTGGATGAAGAATAATAAAAAACAACCTTGTCCTCTTTATCACCATCATCTAATATAGCATCTTCTTCGCGTAAATACACATGAATTTTCATATTTTCACAACAAAACTTTTTCATTTAATTTCTCCTTTATAAGGAATTTTAAACTTCAGGCAAAAACAAATTATGTATGTCTTTCAAATAATGTTCAAATATTCTGAAAAAGCTGTAAAATGCCATTACATCATCATTTCCGCTGATATATAATATGTGATTCCACCAACAGGCATAGCCGTTTTTATCAGTCAGATTTTTATAATACCATCCTGTAAAAAGCTGAAAATATTGGAATTGATTATCGAGATTGCAAATAGAAAAGGCACGATTCATGCCGAATATATAATCTCTTAAAGAAAGTAAAGAAGGTTTTCCGAAAAATTTGTTAGGACATTTTTTCACTTCTGCAAAAAAGTTAAGCTCATCGAATTTATTAATATGTTCCATTTTTTCACCGCCTTTATTGATATTATATCATATGCAAATAAACGTTTCAACTAAACAAACATATAAACTCAGTCTGTTTAACTGAACAAATAAAAATTTCCCGTCAACAGCAGCATGCTAATCCGACGGGGTTAAAATTCAAAATAAAAAAGACTGCCTTTTAAAGACAGTCTCGTTTGTACCTTCAAAACTAAACAAAGGAAGCAATCGTAAAGAGGATTGTAGTATTAGTTTGAACCAAGGATTTGGTCAAGCCCTCGACCTATTAGTATTGCCTAGCTGAATGCATCACTGCACTTACACATGCAACCTATCAACCTCATAGTCCTTGAGGGGTCTTACTAGCTTATGCTATGGGATATCTTATCTTGGAG
>JAZRFT010000039.1:0-16045 GCA_045643805.1 Acutalibacteraceae bacterium | reverse complement strand
TTACTTCCTTTGTTTAGTTTTGAAGGTACAAACTTCAGAACCAACTTATGCACCTTTAGCTCAGTTGGTAGAGCACCTGACTCTTAATCAGGGTGTCCAGGGTTCGAGTCCCTGAAGGTGTACCAATTATGGCCCGTTGGTCAAGTGGCCTAAGACTCCGGCCTCTCACGCCGGCAACACGAGTTCGAATCTCGTACGGGTCACCATTTGATGAATGAGTCAAAAAAAGAGATCTGGATTAAAAGTTCAGATAGTCGGTGTTTTTAGCGATGAGGGTCCACCTGTTCCCATCCCGAACACAGAAGTTAAGCTCATCAGTGCTGACAATACTTGGCTGGAAGCGGCCCGGGAAGATAAGGCGATGCCGACACAATACCACCTTAGTTATCTAAGGTGGTTAAACTCTTTAAAAAATGATGCATAAATTAAAGTGCGTTACATATATTAAGAGTATGCCTTAATAGCTCAGTCGGTAGAGCACGCGGCTGTTAACCGCGGTGTCACAGGTTCGAGTCCTGTTTGAGGCGCCATGATTTCGTTCCAATATGACGAACGAAGCTGAAAACCCTTGATTTTCAAGGGTTTTCGTTGTTTTTATGGTGAGAAAATCTTTGATAGTTCAATGACGAACATTTCGTTGATTTTATGGACAATTAGGATTTGAACCAAGGACAATACAAATTAATTAATATCATTTATTATGAAAGACCGAATTTTAAAGAGAAATCATTGAAATTTTCGGTCTTTTTTTATTGCCAAAAATTAATAGTAATACATAGCCGTTACTGTAAAAAGTAGCGGCATTTTTTATTTAACAAAAATTTACGAACAAGGAGGTAAAAACAATGTTCAAAAAAATCACAGGGCTTTAGGTAACGTGAAGTCACCCTCAAAAAAATAATACAAGGAGGAAAAACAAATGATTCACGGTTTACTTGTCTTGCCCGGTCTTTACACAGCGGCATTTCTCCATATCATTGCGGCGATTGCAAACTTCATCGGAGGCTAATGTATGGCAGAGAATGAAATGCTTACTGATGTGCCATTAACACAAATCCGTGATTTTCTTCATCATCCCTATCTCGTTAAAGACGATGAAAGTATGGATGAGCTTGTTGAAAGCATCAAGGAAAGAGGCTTGATACAGCCGGTTATCATAAGACCTGTTGAAGACGGAATGTATGAAATGGTGTCAGGGCACAGACGAAAAAGAGCTTTTGAAATTGCAGGGTATGAGAAAATACCCGCAAGAGTAAAAGAAATGTCAAGAGATGAGGCGATATTATCAATGGTGGACAGTAATCTTCAAAGAGAAACGGTTTTACCCTCGGAAAAAGCAAGAGCATATAAAATGCGACTTGATGCAATGAAAAGGCAAGGTAAGAGAACAGATTTAACTTTGTCCCCAACGGGGACGAAGTTGCGTTCAGACCAACAGTTAGCCGATGAAGTTGGCGAGAGTAGAAATCAAATACAAAGACTTATCCGCTTGAATTATCTTGTACCCGAAATGCTTGACCTTGTTGACGAAGGTAAAGTAGCAATGCGACCTGCGGTTGAAATATCATACTTACCTGAAGAAATACAATATGACCTTTTGGAAGCTATGGAGTACAACGAAGCAACCCCGTCTCACGACCAGACCATCCGTATGCGAAAGGCATATCAGGAAGGTAATCTCACAACAGAGGTTGTAGAAACTATTATGGAAGAGCCGAAACCAAATCAGAGAGAAAAATCACCTTTCAGAGATAAGCGTATCGAAGGCGCTATCCCAAAAGGTGTCCCCAAAGAGAAATACTGTGATTTTGTTATCAAGGCTATCGAATTCTATAACCGATATTTAGAAAGAGTAAAAGAAAACCGTTCAAGGTAATCTTTTGCTCTTATTTTTATTTCAAAAAAGAAAGGATAATTTTTTTATGAACATCAAAGTAGAAATCAAGAAAATCATTAAAGGCGAAAGACCTGTAAAGGCTTTTGCTGATGTTGTGATCGACGGCAGTATGGTCATTCACGGCGTCGCAGTTATCGAGAAGGACGGCAATAAGCTCGTTTCCATGCCCTACAAGAAATGGAAGACAGGCGAAGGTGAGCTTCGCCGCAGTGACATTGCTCATCCCATCACAACAGAAACCCGCAAACAGATTTCCGATGCGGTACTTGCCGCTTACGAAATCGCAACAGATGAAAAATTCAATTAAATTTCAGGAGGTATTTATTTATGTTTAAGAAAATCAAGTCATTTTTCAAAGGTGTTTCATCAAAGGCAAAGTCAGCCTATGAAAACACAGAAGCAGTCATCAAGGCGAAGGTCATCAGACTCGTTGCCGGAACCCGTGCAGAAGCCTATGTCGATACAGGTGTTAAAATCCTCATCGCAGTTGTTGTCGGTGCTCTCGTTCTCACACTCATCTACGGTCTGTTCAATACAGTCATCATGCCCACGGTTGAAACAAGGGTTGAAGGTCTGTTCAACTACGCCGGTTAAAAAATTCAAGGAGGTAATTTAATATGTTTAAGAAAATCAAGTCATTCGTAAAGGGCGTTTGCTCAAAAGCAAAGTCAGCCTATGAAAATACCGAAGCCAAAATCAAGGCAAAGGTTATCAAGCTTCTCGTCGGCATCCGTGCCGAGGCTTATGTCGATACAGGTGTAAAAATCCTTATCGCAGTTGTTGTCGGTGCTCTTCTTCTCGGCGGTCTCTACGCTCTGTTCAACACAACGATTATGCCCACGGTAACGCAGAAGATTCAGGAACTCTTTAACTACACAGCTTAAAAAATATTTTTCAGGAGGTAATTCAATATGTTTAAGAAAATCAAGTCATTTTTCAAAGGTTTTTGTTCAAAGACAAAGTCAGCCGCTAAAAGTACAGAGGCTGTCATCAAGGCAAAGGTCATCAAACTCCTCGTCGGCATCCGTGCCGAGGCTTATGTCGATACAGGTGTAAAAATCCTTATCGCAGTTGTTGTCGGTGCTCTTCTTCTCGGCAGCCTTTACGCTCTCTTTAACACAACAATTATGCCCACAGTTACACAGAAGATTCAGGAACTGTTTAACTACGCAGGCTAACGGTACTTTAAATTTTCAGGCGGAGTAGTTTAAAAGTGGCTGCTCCGCCACTTTTTTTCAAAGGAATGAAAAACAATGATAAAAACAAGCTTAATTAACCCTATGTATCCTATTCTCCCTTTAGGGAACGTACCGGGTGTAGCTTACTCGGATAAAGAAACTTTGTTTAACTTTATTGCTTCTCTTGCATATCTAACACTTATCCATATGGTGATGAGATTAGCTGTTAAGAAGGTACCCGAATACAAAAAGGAAAACAAGAAGGAAATGATTGTCTGCCATATCATTACGGCAGGCGTATCTCTTGCTATGCTCCTTATGTTCGGTCTGTCGGATATGCTTATAAAAGGAACTGTGTTCTACCTTATTCTTCTTTACTCATCACTTTCAGACAACCACACAAGAACATTGAATGATGCCGCTTCGGTTATGGTAGTAATCACTTCATTTATAGGAGCAGATGTATCAGATATTCCCAAAATGGTCTTATCTGCCCTTGTTCTCTTTGGAGTATTACTTATATTCGCCGTAGCAACAAACGGTGGTTTAGGCGGTGCTGATATTAAATTAACGGGTGCGTGTGCATTAGTTTTAGGCTTATGGAGCGCAACCTTCGGACTCATAGTTGGTCTGTGTCTTGCTATTGCTCATACCCTCATTAAGTACAGAGGTAAAGATAAAAACGACGACCTTGCATTTCCTTTCGTTCCCTATCTTTCAATAGGATATATGGCAGGATTTTTCTTACAAGGAGGTTTTTAAAAATGAAAATGAAAAACAGAACCTTAATCGGTATTGTCTGTATCGTTTTGGCAGTTGCGGTGACATTCCTTGTTTCACCTCTTGTCAACAGAATATCCGAACAGAAAACCGATGTAATCCGCTTCACAAAGGATATTTCACACAGCAGTAAGATTGCTGAAACAGATATTGAAATTGTGAAGCTCTCAAAAAACAGCGTTCCCGAAAAGGCACTCAAAACAAAGGATGCCGTAGTAGGTAAATATGCAAAGGCTGATTTGTTCAAAGGTGACCTTGCAACAGAAATAAAGATTACAGATGATGAAAACTCCGTAGCAAATGTTTTCAGCTCTCTTAACGGAGATAAGGTTGCCATGAGTGTAACTATCAATACCTTTGCGGGCGGCCTTTCGGGTAAGCTCGAAAACGGTGACATTGTAAGTGTGTATGTAACCGATAAGGAAGGCGAAACGAAGGTCCCGTCAGAGCTTAAATATGTTAAGGTAATCACCACTACCACATCGGGCGGTGTTGATGAAACAGAGGTTGTGAAAAATGAGGACGGTAGCTTTGAGCTTCCCTCAACAATTACACTTCTCGTTTCCTCAAAGCAGGCTACCGTACTTGCAAACTATGAGGAAAACGCTTCAATGCATGTAGCTCTTGTGTTCAGAGGTGATACAGAAAAGGCACAGAAATTCCTTGATAAGCAGGATAAGTTCCTTGAAACGAAAACTGACAAGGAAGGTGCTGATAACAATGGCTAAAATAATTGCTGTATGCGGAGCACCGGGAAGCGGTAAAACAACTGTTTCTTTTAAACTCGCACAGGAGGTTTACCTTTCAACTTCTGATTGCTCCGTTACCTTTATTTCACCCGATACTACTGTTCCTACAATCGGTATGCTTTTTCCGAATTACAAACCTGATTCGCTTTATTCATTGAGTGCGGTACTTGATTCAACGGATATTTCAAGTGACCTGCTCCTTGAAAACCTTGTAACGGTTAAGAATATGAAAAACTTCGGTTGCCTCGGTTTTAAGTCCGGTGACAGCAAGTACAGCTTTCCGACACCGACAAAAGAGAAGGTGAAAAATCTTCTTGATGTTCTTGCGGCAACTGACGGTTATGTGTTTGTTGACTGTACAAACGAGGATACAGACCTTATCTCAAAACAGGCACTCGCCAGAGCTGACCATATTATTCAGGTTATCACACCTGACCTTAAAAGTATGACTTGGCTCAATTCCTACGGAGATAAGATTATCACATCGGGAACGGAGCAGAGCTTAAAGGTAATAAACATCACGGAACACGAACTGTATATACCTTTGGAGGATGTCTGTACACATCTTAAAAATGTCGCTTGCGTTCTTCCTTATTGCCGACAGGTAAAACAGCAGCTTCTTGACGGAAGTCTTTATGAAAGGCTCAATGCAAAAGAGTATAAGAAAAGGCTTTCGGCTCTTGTGAACAGAGTTATTTAAAGGAGTGATATAAATGAATCGTCAAATTGATTTTGTTACTCTTTTATCTATGGTTCAGGAGCATATCTCATCAAAATATGCCGCTACTCTTACCGATACAACAAAGCTCTCACAGCTTAAATCCTACATCGAAAAGTATCTGCGTGACACGGCGTATTCCGTTGAAGGTATGACGGATGAAAAGCTTTGTGACAAGATTTATTCTGAAATGGCGGAGTATTCCATACTTACACCCTTTCTCGGCAGAGATAATGTTGAAGAAATAAATATCAATGCTTGGAACGATGTTGCCATAACCTACACAAACGGCAAGATTGAAAAGGTGAAGGAGCATTTTTACTCTCCTACACACGCCACGGATATTGTTAAAAGACTGCTTCATCATTCGGGTATGATTATCGACAATGCTTCTCCCATGTCGCAGGGGCATTTGCCGAATAATACAAGAATTACTGCTCTTAAAGCTCCTGTTGTTGATGATGAAATCGGTGTGAGTGTTTCTATCCGACTCCTTCACCCGTCGAGAGTTAACAGAACGCAGATTATCAAGTCAGGCAATGCAACAGAAAAGATGATTGATTTTCTCTGCACCTGTATGAGATACGGTGTTTCTGTTGTTGTGGCAGGTGCCACATCTTCAGGTAAAACAACACTTCTTAATGCACTTCTTACTACCATTCCCGACGGAAAGAGAGTTTTCACAATTGAAAGCGGCTCCCGTGAGTTAGCTCTTGTGAGAAAGGATAAGAAGGGCAAGGTAGTGAACAATGTAGTTCACACTCTTTCAAGGCCTTCGGATAATGAAGCCTATGACATTACTCAGGAAGATCTTGTCGTAGCCTCACTTCGTTTTAATCCCGATATAGTCTGTGTTGGTGAAATGCGAGATGTTGAGTGCTATTCGGCAGTAGAAGCAAGTCTTACGGGACACACCGTTGTTTCGACGGTACACGCTTCGGCGGCAGATGCGGCACATATGAGAATAGCACTTCTTTGTCAGAAGAGATTTCCCATTGACTTTAAGACCTCACTTATGCAGGCAGGTCAGGCCTTTCCCATTGTCGTATATACACATAAGCTTGAGAACAACGAGAGAAAGATAATGGATATAACCGAGTGTGAAATTCTTCCCAACGGTGAAAGAGCATACCACACGCTTTTCCGTTTCAACATCACAAAGAATGTTATCGAAAAGGGTAAAAACATTACAGAGGGACACTTTGAACAGCCGGAGATAATGTCCGACAGCCTTAAAAAGAAGCTGATGCAGTTCGGTGTACCGCAGGATGTACTTTCAAAATTTTTGGAGAAGGGAGCTGATTACTCGTGATTATGCCTATGTTTTCTTCCTTATTGCTTATTGTAGCAATAGTTTGTTTTCTTAATCTGACTCCGCAGCAGATTACCGAGGACCTTATGAGGCTTACAACGCCTAAAGTAACATTAAGAGAAAAAGCAAGAAATATGAGAGCAGGTAAAAAGAAAAAGAGCCTCGGCTCAAAGCTTGCATATACACAGACGGCGTTAGCGGCTATGGGACAAGAGAATAAATTTGCTCTTGTATGCTGTGCTTCACTCGTTCTTTTTGCGACAGGTGCGGTAGTTGCAGTTCTCATTGACAATATATTCCTTCTCCCGACCTTGTCAGTTGCGTTGGCTCTTATCCCTTTTATCTATGTCAGAAACAGTCTTTCACAGTATGAAAAGCACATCAAAACTGACTTGGAAACAACACTTTCAACAATTACTACTTCATATATCAGAAACGAGGATATTATTCTTGCGGTAAGAGAAAACATTGATTACATCAAACCACCTTTAAGAGCTTGCTTCAATGCTTTTATCGGAGATGCTGTTGCAGTTTCATCGAGTGTGAAGCAGGCACTTCGTAATCTTAAGGAAAAGGTTGATGACGATATTTTCAGAGAGTGGTGTGATGCTCTTATCCGTTGTCAGGACGACAGAGCACTTGTAGATACTCTTCATCCTATTGTTGCAAAACTGAAAGATGTTAGAGTGGTAAACAGTGAGCTTTCAACTATGATGGCTGCGGTAAGAACAGAGTATTACACAATGGTAGGTCTTGTTGTGGGTAATATTCCTCTTTTGTATGTGCTTAACAAGGATTGGTTTCACACGCTCATATACGAAACACCGGGTAAAATTGTATTGGGAATATGCGGTGCGGTTATTATCGTGACATATATGTTCCTTCTCAAATTCACTAAACCCGTTGAATACAAGGCATAAGGAGGAAAAATAAATGATTAAGATTATTGTAGGCGTACTTTTCGGTATCGCCTTTTATTTTATCCTCGCAGATGCTTTTAAAGTGCCGTATATGAGAACATCAAAGGCTATTACAAACCTCGCCAAGCAGCATCAGGAAAAGACAAGCAGTATTGATGTATGGCTCGGCGGCTTTGCGGGTGCAATAGCAAAGCATATTCCTATGAATGAGTTTAAAAGGATAGAGCTTGAAACAGACCTTCGTACTGCCCAGATGAATATTACACCCGAAATGTTTATGGCAAATGCCATTGTAAAGGCACTCATTATCGGTGTATTTGCCGTACCTTTGTATTTCATCTTCCCCATACTTTGTCCTGTTGTCATATTCCTTGCTTTCGTTCTTTACAGAATAAATATGAAAAGTGTAGGAGGAAAGATAAAGGAAAAAAGGGCGAAGATTGAATATGAGCTTCCGAGACTTGTATCCAATGTTGAAAAGACATTGAAGCACGAAAGAAGCCTTTTATTCATTCTTACGGAATATTCCCGTAATGCCGGGCCCGAACTCAAGCACGAGCTTGATATTACAATAGCTGATATGAATTCGGGTAATCAGGAAGCGGCTATCACAAGACTTGAAGCAAGAGTAGGCTCAGGTATGATGAGTGATGTTTGCCGTGGTTTTATCGGTATGATACGAGGCGACAGCAATCCTGTATATTGGTCGAGCCTTGCTATGAAGTTTTCAGACATTCACAGACAGAGGTTAAGACTTGAAGCACAGAAGATACCGAAGAAGGTTAAGAAGCTTTCTATGAGCCTTCTTTTCTGCTTTATGCTCATTTATGTTGTGGTAATCCTTGCACAGATAATGGGCTCTGTCGGCGTGCTTTTCGGTTAAGGAGGTAATGAATATGAAAAAGATTCTTTCAAACCGTAAAGCTGAAGGCTATATTGATATTGCCGTTGGCATAATTGCACTTATGATGGTGCTTGTTGTAACATTGAATATTTACACTTTTTTTATGCTGCGGCAGGATTTGGACACAGTAAGCGGCTTTCTTATTGAAACAGCCACCTCGGAAGGCTCCTTCGGTGAGGAGTTTGACGAAAGATGCGAAGAACTCAGAAGCTCTTTTTTTGACTTTGATGTAGTTGCATCCGCTGATGAATACTACAACTCGACTTATGAGAGAGTACAGCTTGGTGACAAAATGACAGTCACCGTGTCCGTGCATACCTATGTCAGAGGTGTCGGTGCTTTTAAGATACCCATAACCGTAAGTACAACAAGGTCGGGTATTTCTGAAAAGTATTGGAAATAAAAGAAGAAAAGGGCAGATAACGCCCTTTTCAGTTAGTTATTGATATTATAAATTGCTTGCTCTAAAAAGCTTTGTGATATATGAATGAATTCTATCTGTTGGTCTTTGTTTTTATTAGGATACAAAATGATATTTCTAAAAACGCTTTGTTTTAAATCTATTGCAGCAAGATGTTTGTTATCGCTTTTAATCCATTGATTCATAATTTTTTTCGGTAATTCAAAATGATATTCGGTGTTTTCCGATATTAGTTTCCAATAATCTTTGTCATCGCTCCAATGTAAAGTATATCCATCCGAATAAGCATTTTCATTACTCGTGATATTCCTTTTTTCAATCAAAAACAGTAACATACCGTTGTCTAAAATACCAATGTTTATTTTATTGGACATTTCTTTGACACAATCTATAAAAGAATTTAAAAAAGATGGCATTACATTGTCTTTTGAATTTTGGAAAAACAGAATGGCTTTTTTTCGCTGATCTTCATCAATTGTTATACTTTCTAATGAAAAAAGATGATCGCGAATATCCTTAAAAAGCGAACTAGTAAATAAAATTACAGGTATTCGATGTACGCAAGTGAATTCTTGAGCTGTTGTTTTGAGTTCAGATACGGAAGCCAGTGCGACTTGATATTGATATCTGTTGTAGTCATATGCGCTGTTTTTTCTATACTTCGTTCTTGATTCTAGAATATCAGGGGTAACAATATCAAAGTTGTTAATGTCATTTCTCAATCCTAAAAGTCCACGTGCGATAGGCAAACCAATTGTTTTTGTGTAGCATTTGCATTCAACTAAAAGTCTGCTTGGAGCATAAAAAGGAATTTGAAAAGGTGGTTCCATAAGCACATCGGCATTATGACATTGTCCGAGGCCGTGAATCATTGTTCCAGTTCCTGGTTTGTTAAAAATTGTAGGTTCTTCCTCTTTTACAGAAACAAAACCGCAAGAAGAAAGAAATTCTCTAACAAAGTATTCAAAAGCGTATCCTTTTAAGTTTTTACTAGCCATAAAATCATATCCTCGCAAAGATTTATATAACACAATTAAATCATAAAATTCAAGAAAAAGCAACAGCTATCATAAAGGAGACGATGTTATCAAATTTATCAAATCTATCAAGGCAGAAGGATATGTCCCTGTATGTGTCCTCATTCTTGTAATTGTAATGATATTTTCGGGTGTATTTGTCTATGCTTCTGCAGTTTCGGTGATTGATACATCAAGAGAAAACTGCAAGGTAGTTCTTGACAGCTTTGTAACGCAGAATGCCACAAGGATATATGACAGCATCAAGCAAGGTAACGACTATACCGAAAGTGTCAATGCGGAAGAATTCACAGATGCTTTCTGTGATTTTTGTACATTAGACGAAACAACCTCAGAGCTGTATAGTTATGACAGCGAAGGCAACCTCACATATTCCGTAACGAAGCCGATTTTGAGCTTCAGACAGGAAAATCAACTTGAGATTGTTGTTCGCTACACGATTTCCGTACCGATAATTTTTGCAGGTCAGAAGATTGATACAGCAAATGTCCCCGTTGAAATCGTATCAGTATTAAGTGAAAAATTTTAAATTCAGGAGGTAATTAAAAATGACAGTTTTAGCAGTAAAAGGAGATAATTACAAAAAGATTGTTGCAGGTCTTGTGACCGCAATCATCATTGTATGTCTCATAATCGTGGGAATTATTGTAAAGGGTGTCAGCGACAGAAAGGCTGATGAAACAACTTTCCCTGAAACAACGATGAATGAGGAAACAACAGATGTAAACCTCATTCTTGAGGACATTACAGACGAAGCTACAACAGAGGAGAATGTGCCGGAAATCGAAAACGATGATAAAAACATTCTCTCCATTGACGAAGCAGCAACAGAACCCGATACAACAACCAAGACACCCTCAACAAAGCCGCATGCAACGGTAAAAGAGGAAAATCCCAAGCCTGTAACAACACAAAAAGCTCCGACAACGGAGGAAGGTTCACCTGCTTCAGATAATGACAGCGTTAAGGAATACTCTTGCGGCAAGTCAGGTCATCACTGTGAAAGTAAAGAAACGCATTCATTTATTGTAAGTCTTGAGAAAAAGGGATGTTCCCTTTGTGGCTCACATTCCTGTAAGAGCTTCTATGCTATTGATGAATGGGGCAACGCTTGTTATGATATTTCAAAGTGTCCCAAGTATTCAGAACAGAAGGACCCGAATAAATATTGTGACGATTGTACCAAGAAAATCGGTGACGGCTCAAAGGGTACTTGCGTAAGATTTACCGTTGATACTAAATGTCCCGATTGCGGTAAGACAGTTAAAGCAAGAACTTGTCACACACATTAAAATTATAATAATTTGCAATTCGCTTGCATATCGCAATCATTTGTGATATACTAATAGCGAAAGGATGTGTTTATATGGCAAGAACATCTAATGTTTTCGCTCGTGTTGAACCTGATATTAAACAGGAAGCCGAAGAAATTCTCGCCCAGCTCGGTATTCCGATGTCAAATGCTGTGGGAATGTTTTTAAGACAAATAGTAATGCAAAGAGGAATTCCTTTTGAAATGAAGTTGCCTCAGAATGTTCCTCTCGCATACGGAAGTCTTACAGATGAGCAGTTTGTAAAAGAAGTCGAAAAAGGATTAGCGGATGTCAAAAACGGAAATGTTGTTTCAGCAGATGAAGTGGACAGACAGATGCGTCAAAGATACGGTATATGATTTGGAAAATAGTATATACCCGAAATGCTTTATCAGACCTTGACGGAATATATGAATATATTTCTAATGTGCTCTTAGAGCCGGGAATAGCAAAATCTCTTGTTTCTCATATTATTAAAGAAGTAAGAGGACTTAATCAAATGCCCCACAGACATCACCTTGCAGAACAGGAATCTTTACGGGTGCAAGGAATAAGAATTATGGCTGTTAAAAAGTATTTGGTTATTTATCTTCCTTGTGATGAAGATAAAACGGTGCAAATACTCAGAATCATCTACGGCGGACGTGATATATCAAAACAGTTAATCGAAACAGAATAACAAATTTAATTTTTAAAGCTCGACATAACAGTCGGGCTTTTACTTTTTATCGGAAAGGATGATAGTTATTAAAAGAATATTATCTGTTTTTCTTGTAATTCTCACTCTATTTTTATCAATTCCCGTTTCAACTTTTGCCCTCTCTTGGGACGGCGACAGTGCGGGAGGCAGTATTGATGCAGTAAACGGCGATTCTATGGGATATCTTATTTATGACACAGAAGATTCAAATGTTGTTGTAGGATATCGTTTTTCCGCAGTTGATGCAAGTGCTAATATGAAAGTTTCCAAAGTAATTGATATATACAGAGACACATCTAACGGTAATCGTGCATACAATGATTCAGCAAAGTTTTCAAAGAAGTACAATAAGCTTGGTGTTATAAAAAACAAAAATGCTACACTTGCAACCACCTACAACACCACTAACTGTTATAAAGAAGCAAATATCAGCTTTGTAAAAGACCTTCCCAATCCGAGCGGTGTTGAAACATGGCAGAGCTATGAAGCAAACATCAATCAGGTGCTTTCAAAGCTCGGTGTCGGCAGTGTTGACAATATGGTTTACGGTGATAAGGTAATTATTGAGCCTCTTTTTGATGTTTGCCTGGCAGGTGAATATCAGGCTCTAACATTGAGTGAAATTGCTTTTTGCGGAAGAAGTGTTCTGGGTGGCTCTAGTGACGGAGGCAAATACACGGGAAGTTCATCTAATTGGGGATTTATTGCTGCATATACCAATCGTATATGGCCTAATAGATTGTACACTCCAGATGGTCAGGGATTGTGGACAGCTGCAACCGAGGTTACCGGCAATAACAGACTTGCATTTGATTCCGTTCTCACTAAAGGCTACGGTGTAGGTATTGCTTATAATGAAACTCAAAAAAATGCCTACACAATCAAATTTAACGGAAACGGTAATACCGGTGGTTCTACTGCTTCTATGTCTATGGTTTACGGTATAGCTAAAAACCTTACGGCAAATGGTTTTACTAAAATAGGTAATGCATTTATTAAATGGAACACTAAAGCAAACGGTACAGGCACAGGATATACGAATAAGCAGAGTGTAAAAAATCTTACATCAACTCAGGGTGCAACAGTAAATCTTTATGCACAATGGGATCCCTATGATTTAAAAGTATATTATAATTCTAATGGTGGTCTCATTAATTCAGAAACATTTTATTTATCAGCAGACAATGTGTATAAGAAAGCTGATGACACTAAGTATTATCAAAATTGGACATATAATGTAGCAAAAACTGATGGTCTTGTTAATGTTTCAACCTTTGGAGTGTATAAAACGGGCTATAGGTTTACAAAATGGGGAACAAGCACATCGGGTGGAACTTTGTTTGACCAAAACGATTCAACAATCAAGCCAACAAATCTAAAATCCGATATTACAAGCGCCAACAGGACAATGACATTGTATGCTCAATGGATACCGAATACTTATATCATCAAGTTTGATGGCAACGGCAGTACAAACGGCTCAACGGCTGATTTAAGTATGACCTATGATACAGCCAAAAATTTAACTGCAAACGGCTTTGTTAAGTCAGGCTATCACTTTACAGGCTGGAATACAAAGACTGACGGTAGCGGCACAAGCTATTACGATAAGCAGTCAGTTAAGAATCTGACTACCACAAATGGCGGAACCGTTACACTTTATGCTCAGTGGGACACCAATTCATATATCATAGCCTTTGACGGTAACGGATATACAAGCGGTACCACATCGAGTATGAATATGAAGATTGATGTTGCTAAAAACCTTAATGCCAACGGTTATGCAAAGACGGGATACAAGTTCTCCCATTGGAATACAAAATCTGATAACAGCGGCACATCATATTCCGACAAGCAGTCAGTTAAAAATCTGACTACAACAAACGGTGCAACTGTTTATCTTTATGCCCGTTGGTCACCTATAACCTACACTATTAACTTCTACGGCAACGGCAGAACAAGTGGCTCAACCGCTTCAATGTCAATGACCTATGATAAAGCACAGAATTTAACTGTCAACGGTTTTGTAAAGACAGGCTACAAGTTTATAGGATGGAATACGAAATCAGACGGCAGCGGAACGGCATATACCGATAAGCAGTCAGTTAAAAATCTGACCTCAACAGACGGCGGTACAATAAGCCTTTATGCTCAGTGGACACCGATAACTTACACAATTAAGTTCCACGGTAACAGTTCAACGGGCGGTTCAACTGCTTCAATGAGTATGACTTATGATGTTGCTAAAAACCTTACTTCAAACGGCTTTACAAGAACATCCTACAAGTTTGTAGGTTGGAACACAAAGGCTGACGGCAGCGGAACATCATACAAGGATAAGCAGTCGGTTAAGAATTTAACAACAACCGACGGTGCAACTGTAAACCTTTATGCACAGTGGCAGTATGACCCCGTTCTTCTCGTTGAACAGTGCAGTGTATATGAAGGTACAAAGAGCGATAAAACCACTCTTTTCGGTTACACGAAGGGCAACGTCTTTGACGATTATGTGTATAAGACAAACTATCCTGTTATGGGTGATACCATTTGGTACAACATACATTTCCCGGCTGAAATAGAGAGCTACAAAGCAAGACAGTATGTAAGGTATAAAGGCGGAGAATGGACAACAAGAGATATTACACTCAGCAGTTCAAGTTCCTCATCGCAGTATTTCCCGGTACAGTTTACGGGAGATTACAAGACTGTTCCCGAAAGCATAGGATATTATGAAATTGAAGCTAAAACCGATTGGATTGACGCTTCGGGTAATGTTCTTAAAAGCGGTGCAGTCAAGACCTTCTATATCCCCGTTAAGCCTGTTGTTTACAGATACAAGGTTGAAGCAAGAGGCTATGAGCAGGTCATAACTGCATATAGCGGTATGGATGGCTCAAGTGGTACGCTATATTCCGGTCAACATGTCAATTTGGCATACAAATTCAAGGGTGGAAACTCTTGGTATCCTTTGGAATATGTAAGAGGTTCATTACACTATTATGACGGCTCAAAATGGACACCTGCCTATACGGAAAACGAGGGATACGACGTTGCAAAAAATAAGGTTTATTTAAATAATTCGGGTGTTCAGACATTCAACAGTTCTCTTAATACCTATACTGTGCCTTTAACATCACAGAATAAATTAAGATTTAAGTTAACAACTTGGTGGATGAATGATAAAGAACACACTGAAGAATCATCTTGGATAGAGCTTCCCGTTGCACCTTGCGATTTACAGCTTGATGAAATTAAGCTCTATGATAAGAATACTTCAAAAGAGCTTGATCCCTTAAAACTCGAAGCAGGTCAGCAGGTTAAAGTAAGATATATTTACTACAACAACACCAATGCAAAGGTCTTTGTTGAAAACTTCAATAATGACCGTGAAAGAATAGGAAACGCTGTCTATTCCATTCCTGCAAAGAGTTATGCAGGCTTATGGGGTAAAGAGTTTACCGTGCCGAATAAGAGAACATTCACTATTTGGGGCGGTGTATATCAGGAAGGTATGGGTATAGGTAATACCGATTACGAAACAGACGGAACAAACAATGAATTAACCCTTACCTGTAAGGTTAATCACCCTCTTACCCTTGTACCCATTACACCTAATGCCGCATACCGTGAACAGACAGAGGTTGTTTCTTCGTTCTGGCTTAAAAACGGCTATACGGATAATTATACTCCCTCTGATGAGGTAGATGTTCGATTCAAGGTTTACAGAAACAGCACTCTTATTCACACTGAAACAATAGAGAATGTTGTTGTGCCGGGCAGTGATAAAAACCTTCTTTACTTTAAGTGGAAGGTGCCTACGGGTATTAACGGCGGACAGGTAAAGATTACGGGTGAGATTATTGATGACGGTAAATCATACAACTTAAAGAATATGTATAACTCTACTGTACCGTATATTATCTCGGAAACACCCGATACACAGTTTGAAAAGAAAAAGCCAAGCGGCTTCAGCACACCTACCTTACCCGCAACAACAAGCGGTGCTGCTTCGTGGTGGTTATGGAAATATGAAGACGGCACATTCAAAAAGTACCAATATGCCATAGGCATAGCCAACACTACACCGTATATCACCCCTGCGACGGGTGAAACGTC
>JAZRFT010000038.1:0-2050 GCA_045643805.1 Acutalibacteraceae bacterium | reverse complement strand
ATTAAAGAGGTTTATATATCAAAGGCTTTTTACCGTGACTATGCACTGTTATCTCATTGTTTTCGATAAAAACATCTGCTGAATAATCACCAAAATTTAAATCAAAGAGTCTGATGTCCGCAATTTCTTTAGGCAAACAAGCGATAACAAATATTTCACCTGTAACTGCATTAACTGAAATACCCATCATACCCTCAATAACCTGGGAAATAAAGGTGAATGAAATCTCCGGATAATCTCCGTTTGAGCCCTGTGATTTGTGTTCGTGGGGCAAATCCTTTTGTGAGATTATATGCTTCATCCAGTGCCATGCTTCTTCACTTCTGCCGTGACGGAAAAATATGTCAGGAAGGTATGTAAAACTTTCGATGTTATCCTCTCTTGTTTTTGGGTTAAGCTCACAATCCTGAATGTAGTCAAGAAGCTTATCATTTCTTTCGCCCTCATAAGCAAGCTTTTTAAAGGGGATGAATTTAAGCGTTTCGCCACCGTGAATTTCTTTACCCATTTTCTTCCATTTGTAATGTTTTTTACCCTTGTCGTCAATGGCGTAGGCGAACATATCGGTACCTTTGACAACACTCCATTCCTTATTGAAATACTCTCTCAATTCCTTAGCCCGTTTTAATTGAATTTCTGATTCTTCGGTGTTGCCTCTGATTTTAAGAATATTCGCATAAGACAGAATTGCCTGATACATTGCTGCAATGCAGTCACCTGCTTCAGCTGCCTTGAAGCCTCTTTCATTATAAGTGGAAGATATTTCAAATATATTACCCTTGCCTTCAGGAATGCCGTTTTTTTCTTTGAACACCGTACCGTCAAGATTATCAATGAAAACCGTTAATGACTTTTCAATGAAGTTAAATATTACACTGTCCTCGGCATACCTTTTGTTGCCTGTAAGAAGATAAAGACTGTATGCTTTTTCGCAAAGTTCAAACTGTGCCGTTATCTCACGGACAAACCTTTTGTAATTAGGTGTATCCATATAGTAAACACTGCCGTCAAAATTGAATGCCCAGGGTGCAAACCATCCTGTTTTTTCACTTGCACCACTTACGAAAGTATAATACATATTAAAAATTTCTTCTTCGAGACCTACATAGTATGCGCCTGATGCCTGATGGGCAAAATCACGGATATAGAAGGCTGTGCGGTCAAAGTAACCTGCCCAGAATGCAGGCTTATAGTCCTGCGGCTGAGCCCACGGTTCTGTGGGAGATTTGATTGTTCTGCCGTCAGGACCGTACCATTTGTTACCTTCGCCCTTGTTAATATCACCGTTTTTAGTACCGGTTACAATAAAAGCCTTGGTTTTATTTAATGCCCATTCAAATGCAGATTCAAGAAATTTGTTACTGCTTTGAAGCTTCATGTTTATCCGACTTCCTTTGATTTTTAATGTTTGATAAAATATTCTGTAACATCATAAATGCTTTTTACAGAGGTTATTATATCACACTGATGCCAAAATTTTCAATCTGTGGGTTTTACTTTTTGTTGTGTTATTTTACCAAATCCCTTGAAAATCATATTAAAAAATGTTAAACTTATACAAAATAGTATCTAGGAGATGATACAATGTTTAAGAAAAAAACAGCTTCACCCACAGAGATTCCGCAAGGTGCACTCTCTCATGGCGAAGGCAAGTACATCACAACATTTGAATATGTATGTATTATGCTGGCGAGAATCGGCGGTCAGTTCGGTACAACTCTTACAGGTACCCTTGCCGCAGCATTTCTTCACGAGCTTTATTTCGGACCCGTCGGAGTAAGCTCTGACGAAATTGCTTCCATTCTTGCAGTACAGTCAACTTTAACAACCGTTTTAGGTATCGGTATCGGTGCTCTTGGCGGTATAATCGTTCAGAAATGGAAAAGCCGTTGGGGCAGATATCGTCAATGGTACATAATTTGTCTTTTGCCTGTATTCCTGCTCACAGTTTTCTATTTCTATGTACCTGAAGGCTGGACAGTTCAGCAGATGACTCTTTTCCGTTACGGTATAAGTCGGAGGCCCAAGCGGTCTTAGGAAGACAAAGTTG
>JAZRFT010000037.1:0-39116 GCA_045643805.1 Acutalibacteraceae bacterium | reverse complement strand
GAACCCTTTTCCTATTGGGAAAATTTGGTTCGGATTTTTCTGGTTTGGTGCGAGAGACGGGACTTGAACCCGTACGAGCTGCCCCACACGCCCCTCAAACGTGCGCGTCTGCCGATTCCGCCACTCTCGCATATTTACTTGTCGCTCTCTCGAACGCTTGTATACTATACCACCGAGAATGATAAATGTCAATACTTTTTCTGAAGTTTTTTCGAAAAAAATTTTATAAAAATTATGTAAAAATAAAGACAAAACAGTATTTTTTTGTTATACTGTATGTCCTGTGTTATTTTAATTCAGAGGTGGAAATATGAAAGAGAAAATCGTACAGTTCGGGACGGGTAATTTTTTGCGTGGCTTTTTTGCCGATTTTGTGCAGACTCTTCACGAAAAAGAGCTTTTTGACGGTGATATAGTTATTGTTCAGCCTACAAAGGGCGGAAAGTCAAAGCTTATAAATGAAAACGGCGGCAACTATAACCTTTACCTTCGCGGTGTGGAAAAGGGTGAAAGTGTATCCGTAAGACGTGAAATCACCTGTGTCAGCCGCTGTGTTGACCCTTATAATAATTACGAGGATTACCTTGCACTTGCAAAAAATCCCGATTTACGCTTTATTGTTTCAAACACAACCGAGGCAGGTATTGCTTTTGATAAAAAATGCAACTTTGAGGACCGACCTGCACTTTCCTTCCCCGGTAAGCTTACACAGTTTTTGTATCAGAGATATCTCGGTCATCTGCCCGGTTTTGTGATTTTGCCCTGTGAGCTTATTTCCGATAACGGTGACGAGCTTAAAAAATGTGTGCTTAAGTATGCGGCACTCTGGGAGCTCGGTGAGGATTTTGCTTCATGGATTGAAGATGAAAATACCTTCTGTAACACCCTTGTTGACCGTATCGTTACCGGCTTTCCCGAGGATGCACAGGCTCTTTATAAGGAAATAGGCAGAGAGGATAAGCTTCTTAATACAGCAGAGCTCTATCACCTCTGGGTAATTGAGGGTGACTTTGAAAATGAGCTTCCCCTTAAAAAGGCGGGACTTAATGTTATCTGGAGCAATGACGTTGCACCTTACAAAAAAATGAAGGTAAGAATTCTCAACGGCTCACATACAAGCCTTGTGTTCCCGAGCCTTCTTTGCAGTGTGGAAACGGTAAAGGAAAGCCTTGATGATGAACAGCTTTCAGCCTTCCTGGGTCGTTGTCTGTTTGACTGTATCCTTCCTCTTCTTGAGGATAAAGAGGAAATCAGATGCTTTGCCTCCGCTGTGCTTGAACGCTTTGCAAATCCCTACATAAAACACCGCTGGCAGGCAATTTCTCTTAACTCCGTAAGCAAGTTCAAGGAAAGGGTGCTTCCTTCAATTGAGGATTATATCATTAAAAATGATGTTCTTCCAAAGCCCCTTGTGTTTGCACTTTCCTGCCTTATATACTATTATAAGAATAATCCCGTTCAGGATAATGTTGATGCCGTAATCAGCATTATGACGGGCGACCTTGAAACAATCCTTGCCGATACTTCCCTTTGGGGTATTGATCTGAGTGCAATGAAAAACCTTGTTGAAAAGGGGATTATGCTCATTGAAACCGAAGGTGTAAGAAAGGCTATTGATTGGGCAATGGCTTGAGTCAGTAGCCGGTAGTCAGGGTGCCCTTCGGGCATAACGGCATTTTTTAAATGAATAATAAAAATTCAGCAGATGTTTTTCGGATTTTGAAAGCATCTGCTTTTTGTTATAGTTATTTAATTCTATTGTCGCGAAGCGACAATCCTGACTACTGACTACTGGCTACTGACTACTCTAAATTTGTCCCTTTTATCACCATTTTTCACAGTATTTTTTTATAAATTTGTGCAAAGAGTAAAAAACACAAAATCTTGTGTTTTGCTCTTGACTAAACACTAAATAAGATATATTATATTCGAGGTCGCAAATTTTGAGCGAGGACAAATTACCTTGTGCAAAAAAATAAATATTTTCACCTAAAACCACAAAATATTGTGGTTTTTTATATTGACATAACACAATATATGCTATATAATAAAACACGAAATCTAAAAAAGCAAAACAGAAAGGAGAATTAGCATGACAGTAATCAAAAGAGACGGCGCAACTGTAGAATTTGACCGCAGTAAAATCATCATCGCACTTACAAAGGCTAACGATGCCGTTGAGGAAGACGAGAGAATAAGTGCCGAGCAGATGGAAGAAATTGCCGACTTCATCACCGACAAGAAAAAGACAAGAATCCTCGTTGAGGATATCCAGGATATGGTTGAGCAGAAGCTTATGGAGCTTGACAGATACGCTCTTGCAAAGGCATACATAATCTACCGCTATAACAGAGCTCTTGTAAGAAAAGCAAACACCACCGATGACTCAATCTTAAGCCTTATCAAAAACTCCAATAAGGACGTTATGGAGGAAAACTCCAACAAGGATGCCGTTATGGCTGCCACACAGCGTGACCTTATTGCAGGTGAGGTAAGTAAGGACCTGACAAGAAGAATGCTCCTTCCCGAGCATATTTCAAAGGCACACGATGAGGGTGCAATCCACTTCCACGATGCCGACTATTTCCTTCAGCCTATTTTCAACTGCTGCCTTATCAATATCGGCGATATGCTTGATAACGGTACAGTTATGAACGCTAAGCTTATCGAGAGCCCCAAGAGCTTCCAGGTTGCATGTAATGTTATGACACAGATTATCGCTTCTGTAGCTTCAAGTCAGTACGGCGGTCAGTCTGTTGATATCAGTCATCTTGGTAAGTATCTGCGTAAGAGCCGTGACAAGTTCACAAAGCACCTTAACGAGGAGTTTGAGGGCGTTTTCACACAGGAAGAAATTGAGAAAATTGTTGCCGACCGTCTTCAGGATGAGCTTCGTTCAGGCGTTCAGACAATTCAGTATCAGATCAACACTCTTATGACCACAAACGGTCAGTCACCCTTCGTTACAATTTTCCTTAACCTTAAAGAGGGCGACGAATATATCGAAGAAAATGCAATGATTATCGAGGAAATTCTCCGTCAGAGATATCAGGGCATCAAAAACGAAAAGGGCGTTTATGTAACACCCGCATTCCCCAAGCTCGTTTATGTGCTTGATGAGCATAACTGCCTTAAGGGCGGCAAGTACGACTATATCACAAAGCTTGCAGTAAAATGCTCCGCAAAAAGACTTTACCCCGACTATATCTCCGCAAAGAAGATGCGTGAGAACTACGAGGGCAATGTATTTTCACCCATGGGCTGCAGAAGCTTCCTTTCACCCTGGAAGGACGAAAACGGCAACTACAAGTTTGAAGGCCGCTTCAATCAGGGTGTTGTTTCCCTTAACCTTCCCCAGCTCGGTATTCTCGCAAAGGGTGATGAGGAAAAGTTCTGGGAGCTTCTTGAAGAAAGACTTGAGCTTTGCTTTGAGGCACTTATGTGCCGTCACGAGGCTCTTCACAAGGTTATTGCCGATACAAGCCCCGTGCATTGGCGCTACGGTGCAATTGCAAGACTCGAGAAGGGCGAGAGCATTGAAAAGTTCCTTCACGACGGCTACAGCACAATTTCTCTCGGTTATATCGGTCTTTATGAGCTCACAAAGCTTGTCAAGGGCGTAAGCCATACAGAAGCAGAAGGCACAGAGTTTGCCCTTAAGGTTATGAAGAGCCTTCGTGAGCATTGTGAAAAGTGGAAGAAGGAGACAGGTCTTGGCTTCGGTCTTTACGGCACACCTGCAGAATCTCTCTGCTACCGTTTTGCAAGAGTAGATAAAAAGCGCTTCGGCACAATTGAGGATGTTACCGATAAGGGCTACTACACCAACTCATACCACGTTGACGTGCGTGAGGATATTGACGCTTTCCAGAAGTTTATTTTCGAAAGTCAGTTCCAGACAATTTCCTCAGGCGGTGCAATTTCTTACGTTGAAATTCCCAATATGCGTCACAACCTTGAAGCACTTGAGGAGCTTGTAAAGTTTATCTACGACAACATTCAGTATGCCGAATTCAACACAAAGAGTGACTACTGTCATTGCTGCGGCTACGACGGTGAAATCAAAATCAACGATGACCTTGAGTGGGAGTGTCCCTCCTGCGGTAACAAGGATCAGCGAAAGATGAATGTTACAAGAAGAACCTGCGGTTACCTTGGTGAAAACTTCTGGAACGTAGGTAAGACAAAGGAAATCAAGGCAAGAGTGCTTCACTTATAATTCAGAAAAAGCAAAGTTTTTTGGCATCGTTACCGAAGCGCGTCCTGTGGACGATGAAGCGAGGTGAGGATGGCGGAGCGGTCAAAATTCATAGGCGCGCCACGCCGTGATGAATTTTGGGAACCGC
This sequence comes from Acutalibacteraceae bacterium, assembly GCA_045643805.1. GTDB lineage: Bacteria > Bacillota > Clostridia > Oscillospirales > Acutalibacteraceae > UBA6857. The sequence goes on along the minus strand of JAZRFT010000037.1, from coordinate 34,770 downwards.
AAGAGGACTACTTTTTTTACAAAAAAAGTAACGGCAGTCCGCCGAGGACAAAAACATAAAAGCTTACGAAAAAAGAATCAACAGTCAGTCTGTTGATTCTTTATTCACTTTAAAAATGCGGAGGATAAAATATGAACTACGCAACTATAAAACCCTTCGACGTTGCAAACGGCCCGGGAGTGAGAGTTTCCCTTTTTGTTTCCGGCTGTACCCATCGCTGTAAGGGATGCTTCAACGAGGAAGCTTGGGATTTCAATTACGGTGAGGAGTTTACCGAAAATGAGGAAAACAGAATACTTGAAGCCTTGAAGCCTGACTATATCAAGGGCTTTTCTCTTCTTGGCGGTGAGCCCTTTGAGCCGAGAAATCAGGCCGTGCTTTGTGAGTTTCTCCCGAAGATAAAAGAGAGATACCCCGAAAAGACAATCTGGTGCTATACGGGCTATGATTTTGAAAAGGATTTGCTTTCGGGCAGACTTTGTGATAAAATGATTACTGACAAAATGCTTTCCTGCATTGATATTCTTGTTGACGGAAAGTTCGTCCTAGAAAAAAAGAACCTTAAGCTTCGCTTCAAGGGCTCGGAAAATCAGCGTATAATTGACGTGCAGAAATCATTGAAGGAAAACAGAATTATCCTTTGGGAGGGTGACACAAATGCAGTATGATGTAAAAATTAAAAAGCTCCGTGACAATGCGGTTGTACCTACCTACGGCAGTGAATTTGCCGCAGGTGCTGACCTTTATGCCGCAATTGACGAAGCGGTTACAATTGAGCCTTCAGAAACAAGACTTATTCCTACGGGTATTGCGTTGTCTATTCCCGTTGGCTTTGCAGGTCTCATCTATGCAAGAAGCGGACTTGCCTGCAAAAGAGGTCTTGCTCCCGCCAATAAGGTTGGCGTTGTTGATGCTGACTACCGCGGTGAGGTTATGGTTGCCCTTCACAATCACGGAAAAGAAGCACAGACAATTGAGGCGGGTGAGAGAATTGCACAGATGGTTATTGCACCTTTTGTTACTGCAAACTTCATTCTTGCTGATGAGCTTGACGATACTGTAAGAGGGGAAGGCGGCTTCGGCTCCACGGGTAGAAAATAATGTTTGAAAAAAGAAGACTTAAAAAAACGGAATACGACGCACATAAAAGCCGTATGCGTGACTGGTTTACGCATCATTGCAAAACAACCGCAAAGGAAGGTCAGGTTATTTTCTTTGGTGACTCAATTACAGAGTTTCTTAACATCAGCGACTGGTACGGTGAATACTCCGTTAAAAGCGGTCTTGAGCTTTATAACAGAGGCATTGGCGGAGATACAACAATCGGTCTTTACAAAAGAGCAAAGGAAAATGTGCTTTGCATAAAGCCTAAGGCAGTTGTAATCCTTATCGGTACGAATGACCTTGGAATGGGCTTTGACACGGAATTTTTAAAGGAGAACATTGAAAATCTCCTTAAGCTTTTCAAGGAGGAGTGCCCCGGCTGTAAGGTTATCCTTGAGGCGATTTATCCCGTTATCAATGGCCGTGCAGGTAAGAGAAAGAATGCGGACATCCTTGAAGCAAACAGAAAATACAAGGCACTCAGTGAAAAGTACGGTGCAACCTTCATTGACCTTACGGATGTGCTCAGTGATGAAAAGGGCAACCTTAAGGAAGAATGTACTTATGACGGACTTCACCTTTCTGCAAAGGGTTATGAGGTGACGACGAGGGAGATTGTGAAGCTACTGCCGTAAAAAAACAAGAAAAGTTTTGGTCAAGCTTTTACAAAAGCTTGTCAGGGTTTGTAAGGGGTGAAACCCCTTACATATTAAATCAAATAAAACAAAGGTCACGGAATTTGTTCTCCGTGACCTTTAAATTTTAGGTAAAATTGTTTTACGACCTCGCCGGTCGGGCGTTACCTTTCTTGAAAGAAAGGTAACCCAAAGAACTTTACCAATTTTTCTGTTTAATTGCTTGCTGATGCTCTTCTCTGCATTTCAATAACACAGTCAATCGCAAGCACAACGGAAAGTGCATTTATCGGATCAACATTATCCGCAATGTCAAGCATATAGGAGTCTCCCCAGGTGAACCACTCCTTTGAAATTGAAACAATGGGTCTGCCCATGGAGGTGATTTCATAATCGTGATCCATAAAATCACCGTCAACCTCCCAGCCAAGTCCCTCAATGCGGTACTTGTTTCTGAAAAGCGTAAACTCCTTCACAATTTCAGCCACCTGAATACCGCCGATAAATACAAAAAACCTCGGAAGAAATGACAACACCTTCTGATGAATGAAGGCAAGCTCATTGTTGTTCATATCATAAATGTGAAGCTTTTTTCCTAGAGAGAAAAGCTCGCCCTCAATGTAGTAGCGGTCGTTGCCGTTTTCGTCCTTTACATAGAATTTGTCCTTCCATGAAAAAATCTTCTGTTTGATGTAAAGCTTCATATTTTTCTCCTCCTTTGTTTATAAACTGATTCTATCAAGAAATACCCTGATTTCTTCTTCCGCTCCCGTGAGGCTGCCCTGAAGCATTTCACCTCTGCCGCCGCCTTTGCCGTTAAAGGTGCCGTTCAGCTCCTTTGCAAGGGGACGAAGGTCAACTGTCTTGCTCGCAATGCAGTAGCGGTAAAAGCCATTTTCACCGCAGAAGCAGGCAACAAATTCCTCTGCCTTACTTTTTATAGCCTCGGTGAATTCTATAAGAAGCTTGCCGTCAAGCTTTTTGTCAAAAAGGATTATCCTTTTATCGGATGTGATGCTTTCTGACTTTGAAAAAAGAATCTCACGGTTTGCACCCACAAGCTCAAATTCGAGTCTGTTCTTTTCCTTCATCAGTCTGTCAACGGCTTCAGCCGTTTCGCTCTGCTTTGCTTTAGTGATGACGGAAACCCTTCTGTTTTCATTCAGCTTGTGGCGGATGTCCTTAAGCGCCCTTTCGCCGCAGAGGATAGAAACCCTTGTTCCGCCCTTGTATTTTTCAAAGTTCACTACCTCAACAATGCCGATTTCACCCGTTCTTTTAACATGGGGTGCACAGCAGGCACAGGTGTCAACGCCGGGGATTTCCACAATTCTTACCTGACCCTCAATTTCAATTTTACTGCGGTAGTTGATTGACTTAAGCTCCTCGTCGGTGGGGTACAAAACCTTTATTTCAAGGTTCTTCCATATTGCTTCGTTGACAAGGCTTTCTACTTTACAGATGTCGGTTTCATTAAGCACTCCGTCAAAATCAAGGGTGACAACCTCGCTTCCGAGATGAAAGCCCACATTGTTGTAGCCGTAAAGGTTATGCACAAGCCCTGAGAAAATATGCTCGCCTGAATGCTGCTGCATATCGGAAAAACGCTTCTTCATATCGATTTTTCCCTGCAGAATTGTGGAATTCTGCAATTTTTTAACGTTTTCCTCACTGTTTTCAACAAAGTGCAAAATCTTTTCACCGTCAATTTGTACGTTTTCAACATAGGCTCCGTTCAGCCATCCTCGGTCAGAGGTCTGTCCGCCACCCTCGGGGAAGAAGGCGGTGCGGTCAGCTTCAACGTAAATATACTTATCATCTGTGTAAAGGCTTGTAACTTTACACTCGAATTCATCAAGGTAAGCGTCAGTATAATATAATTTTTCAGTCATAGGAAAAATCCCTTTGATTTTATTTTAATTTGTGGATAAAAAGTCCGCTTAAAAGTTTAGGCTCAAACCAGGTCGACTTGGGAGGCATAACCTCACCTGCATCGGCAATTGCCATAAGCTCCTCAAGGGAGGTGGGGTACATTGAAAAAGCAACAACCATATCCTCACGGCAACGCTTTTCAAGCTCACCGAGGCCTCTTATACCGCCGATGAAATCAATGCGCTTGTCGGTTCTGGGGTCGTCAATACCGAAAACGGGAGTGATGCAGTTGTTCTGCAGAATGGAAACATCAAGTGAGCCAACGGGGTCGTTTTCGGGGTAAGTGCCTTCCTTTGCAGTAAGCTTGTACCACATTTTGTCAAGGTACATACCGAAGGTGTGGCGTGCGGTGGGCTTATAAGCCTCTGTGCCGATTTCTTCAATGGTGAACTTTTCACTCATAGCGGTGAGGAACTCTTCCTTTGTTTTACCGCCGAGGTCCTTCATAACACGGTTGTAGTCCATAATTTCAAGCTCGTCAGCAGGGAAGCAGACGGCAAGGAAAAAGTTGAATTCCTCGGTGCCGTCAAAATCGGGATGCTGTTCACGGCGCTTGAGTCCCACTTTAACAGCGGAAGCACAGCGGTGGTGTCCGTCAGCAATGTAAAGGTAGTCGGTGCTTGCAAAAGCCTCGGCAAGGAGGGCGTTGGTTTTTTCATCGTCAATTACCCATACGGTGTTGCCGATGCCGTCCTCGGTGACAAAATCGTAAACGGGCTTACGTGAGGTTTTCCAGGTGCTTACGATGTTTGAAACGGTGTCGTTACTGCGGTAGGTAAGGAAAATGGGGCCTGTATTTGCGTCACAGTAGTCAACGTGGCGGATACGGTCGGCCTCCTTGTCGGCACGGGTGAACTCGTGCTTTTTGATGATGCCGTTTATATAATCGTCAATTGCGGCACATCCGACAATACCTGTCTGACTTCTGCCGTTCATAATCTGACGGTAGATGTAGAAGCAGGGAACGGGCTCCTGCTTGCAGATACCGTTTTTTTCAAGATTTTTAAGGTTTTCCTTTGCTTTGAGATAAACCTTTTCGTCATATATATCCGTGCCGTCGGGCAGGTCAATCTCCGCCTTGTCAACGTGAAGGAAGGAAAGGGGATTGCCTTTGACCATTTCTGCTGCTTCCTTGCTGTTCATAACATCATAGGGAAGTGCGGCAACTCTGTCTGCGTATTCGGGGAGGGGGCGTACTGCCATAAAGGGCTTGAAAACTGCCATAATGTTTTCTCCTTTTAGTGTTTATTTTATAATTTTATTTTATCTTTTTTGAGTCTTTTTGTCAACAAAAGAAGGTATATTTCATCCTTTATTAAGCAATGCTATAACAAATAATAAATTAAGGGTTGATTATAATGTCAGTTTCAAAAAAAGAATATGCCGAAATGACAAAAAAGGCGTCGCCGAACTCACCGCTTTTACTCGACTGCATAAAGGCGTTTATTTTCGGTGGAATTATCTGCGCCTTTGCCGAGGGAATGTTTCTTGTGTTTCAGAACATGGGATTAAAGGAGCAGGACAGCCGAAGCGTTGCGATGATTATACTGGTTGCGATTACGGCTATGCTTACGGCAATAGGTGTGTTTGATATAATAGCCAAGCACGCAGGTGCAGGTACGGCTGTTCCCATTTCAGGCTTTGCGAATTCAATTGTTGCAACGGCACTTGAGTTTCAGACTGAGGGTAGGATTCTAGGCACGGCGGCGCAGATGTTTTCCATTGCGGGACCTGTGATTGTGTTCGGGTGCTCGAGTGCAGCGTTGTACGGGGTAGTGTATTGGTTGATTAAATAAAATGTAGGTTTTTTTGGTTACTTTTTTTGCAAAAAAGTAACGCCCCGCGGCGAGCGATGAAAAAGGCCTGACCGAATCGGTCAAGCCTTTTTAATGTTATTTCTTTTTTATTTTGTAATGCGATACGATGGCGTATATTATTCCGATGATACCCAAAGCACCTGCAAGATATGTAAACAGAGCTATGTGCAAAATAGCTCGTAAAGCATTGCATGCAGAAATAACGGCAATAAAAAGAAAAATAATTGCTGTTTGCGTGCGATATGCTTTTTTGTTCATTGTGGCTTTTTCTTCTTCGGGGGCTTTCAGATATGTATCATCAAGGATAATGTCTTTACCCGAAAAGGCAAGAATGCTAAAAACTAAAGATGTCACAGTTATAAAAATTAAAAAAACTAATCCAATCATAATTTTGTCCTTTCTTTTTTTTCTTATCAAGCTATCTTTATGACCTCGCCGGTCAGGCGTTACCTTTCTTGAAAGAAAGGTAACCCAAAGAACTTTTCGTTTTTTACCCCAATTCCGGTACATCCACAAACTCAACCACAGCCTCACCCTTGATTCCGTCACTCTCAAACACAATCAGCTCGTTTGCGCCTTCTTTAAGCACACTTGCAGGTACATAAAGCGTCTTCTGCGGACCGATTTCCCAGTATCTGCCAAGGTTGAAGCCGTTAAGCACCACAAAGCCCTTTGTGAAATTGTCGAGCTTTAAGAAGGTATCCTTCGGTGTGCCTTCAATGTTTACAATGCCCTTGTAGAACACTGACTTTTCCTCAATATCACCCTCACCAAAAGCGATAAGGTCAAGGTTGTCCATAGGCAGGGGATAAACCTCCCAGTCAAAGTGGATTTTACCGCCGAGCAGACATCTGCCTGAAATGCCCTTTTTGCGCATCATCTTCGGTCCAAAGTTGGCTCTGCCCATATTTTCGCAAAGGACGGTGAGCGTGTCACCTGCTTTTGCACTAAGCTCAATTTCAAGGCTGTCGTTTATGTAAACAATGCCCACAAGCTCCTTGTTTACATAAATCTGTGCTCTGTCACCAAGCTCTGCAAAGCTTAACTTTACGTTGTCATAATCACGGTTAAGTCTTGTCTTGTAAGCAATAAAGCCGTAGCCTATGCCGTAATGCTCCATACACTTGGGGACATCGGAGTGAACAGGTGTTGAGAGAAGGGGGAGTGCGTCAAAAAATCCGCACTTTTCAGTAAGAGCAAACTTGCCGTAGGCCTTCTTTTCACGGTTCGCAGGCACCTCGGGAAGCTCCTCACCCGTGTGCTTCCCGATAACCTCACGAACGGCGTAGTATTTTTTTGTAACGTCACCGCATTCGGTGAGCATTGCATCGTAGTCGTAGCTTGTAACATCGGGGGCAAATTTTTCGTAGTGGTTAGCACCGCTTGTAAAGCCGAAGTTTGTTCCGCCAATGAACATATACATATTAAGGCTGCCTTTATTAAGCATATCGTCAACAACCTTTGCGTAATCCTCGGCAGAGGTTGTGTGATGCTTTTCATCACCCCAGGCGTCAAACCAGCCGTTCCACATTTCCATACACATTTTGGGGCTGTCGGGGTAAAGCTCATCGTGAGCCTTGAAGTTTTCTTCAACACGGCTGCCGAAGTTGAGGGTGGCAAGCAGGCCGTCAATGCTTCCGTCAAGGAGATTATCTCTGCTTGTGCCGTCAGAGGTGAAAAGAGGAACATCAATGCCGCGTCTCTCGTAGCCTTCCTTAAGGTAAGCAAGGTACTTTCTGTCGTCACCGTAGTAGCCGTACTCATTTTCGCATTGGAGCATAATCACGTTACCGCCGTTTGTTGTAAGATAGGGGCGGATCTGCTCGCACATTTTATCAAGGTAGCGGTCAAAGTGCTTTATGTAAATTTCGTTTGAGCAACGGATTTCCATATTCTCGTCGCACTGAATCCACCAGGGAAGTCCGCCGAATTCCCACTCTGCACAGATATAGGGTCCGGGACGGACAATTACCATCAGGTCGCACTTCTGCGCTGTTTCAATAAACTTTGCAATGTTGAGGTTGCCCGTGAAATCGTATTCTCCGGGCTTTTTTTCGTGCATATTCCAGGCACAGTAGGTTTCAACACAGTTGCAGCCCATAGCCTTCATTTTAAGGAAAATATCCTCCCAGGTATCGGGCATATTACGGAAATAGTGTACCGCACCTGAAATGAGTTTAACGGGCTTACCGTCTTTTACAAACTGATTTTTTTCTATTGTAAACTTCATATAAAATCTCCTTTTTGATTTATATCCGCATTATATCACGCTGAAACAATAAAAATCAATAAGCAGGGGTATATTTGCGAAAACTTTGCACACAATCATTACAGACTTATTTTTGAGGTGAAGCCATGGCAACAAGAAAAGGAAAAACCTTTACTTTTGAAAAGGAAATCCGCGTGCTTTCGAGTGCGGGGGTAGCAGGCAGGCTTGAGGGAGAGGGGCCCTTGGGCAAGTGCTTTGACAAGGTGTTCAACGATACCACAATGGGTGAAAAATGTTGGGAAAAGGCAGAAAGCGATTTGCTATCTGCTGCAATGCAAATCGCCCTTAAAAAAGGCAATTTAAAGGAAGCTGATATTGATGCTGTTTTTGCGGGTGACCTTCTCAACCAATGTATCAGTTCAAGCTTTTCCTTAAGGGGGATGGACGTGCCCTTTTGCGGAATGTTCGGTGCCTGCTCAACAATGGCGCTTTCCTCTCTTTCTGCTTGCCTTGCTGTTGAAAGCGGAGCGATGAGCACCTGTATGGCGGCAACAAGCTCACATTTCTGCTCGGCGGAAAAGCAGTTCCGTTTTCCTCTTGAGTACGGTGGACAGAGGACGCCTACGGCACAGCGTACCGTTACGGGTGCGGGAGCACTTATTTTAAGTGAGAGCGACAAGGATAATTTGCCGAGAATTAAGGCGGCACACCTTGGCACAGTGCAGGATATGGGCATAATCGACAGCACGAATATGGGTGCGGCAATGGCACCCGCCGCCCGCAAAACCATAGCTGACTTTCTTCGTGACACCAACACCCTTCCCTCTGACTACGATATGATTCTCACCGGTGACCTGGGACTTGTAGGCAGTAGGCTACTTTGTGAGCTTATGCAAAAGGAGGATAACCTTGATATTTCGGCGGTGCATCAGGATTGCGGACTGATGATTTTTGACCGTGATAATCAGGATGTCCATGCAGGCGGTTCGGGGTGTGGCTGCTGCGGAAGCGTCCTTTGCAGTCACATTCTTGATGAAATGCGAAAGGGCAGGATAAGAAATCTTCTTTTTGTTGCTACGGGAGCGCTGATGTCACCCGTTTCCTCAAGGGAAGGGGAGAGTATTCCCGGGGTGGCTCATCTTTTACATTTTGTTATCTGATTGGAGTGATTTTTATGAAATATGCAAAACATTTAAAATGCCTTTGTTTTATCGGCAAGTGCAGTAAGTACCTTTATTACACTAAAAAGGTGCTTTGTATTTCAGCTGTCGTTATTGTGGCAGTGCTTGGAATTAAGCTTCTCGGCACGGGTAAGTGCGGCTGTAAATTCGTTAAGGAGCTGATGTGATGGAAGTTGTGACAATGCTCCTTAAGGCCTTTCTTGTGGGCGGTATTATATGTGTTATCGGTCAGGTGCTCATTGACAAAACAAAGCTGACACCTGCAAAAATACTTGTGATGTTTGTTGTTGTGGGAGTTATCCTCGGAGCCTTTGGCGTTTACGAAAAAATTGCGGACTTCGGCGGTGCGGGGGCAACGGTGCCCTTGACGGGTTTTGGCTTTAACCTTGCAAAGGAAACGAAAAAGGCTGTTGATGAGGAAGGCCTGCTCGGTGCTTTAAGCGGACCACTTTCGGCGGCATCGGTGGGTACGATGGCGGCGATTATATGCGGACTTGTGGCTTCGGTTTTTGCACGGCCGAAGGATAGGAAATAAAAAAGCGCAAAAATGGAAAGTTCTTTGGGTTACCTTTCTTTCAAGAAAGGTAACGCCACGCGGCGAGCGAGAAAACAATTCAATAATAAGCAAAGGTCACGGATTTTTCTCTGATATCCGTGGCCTTTTTATAGAAAATTTTATTATGACCTCGCCGGTCGGGCGCAACTTTTTTTGTAAAAAAAGTAACCAAAAAAACTTTTCCTTTTTTGCTTCTTTATACTATCGCCTCAAATAATCTCTCCACCGCTTCCTTCATCTTCTCTCTCTCAATTCCCGAATAGTTGATAATCAGCGTGTGCTCCTTGCCGTTGCCCTTTTGCGAGTAGTACTGACTCAGGCAGGATACATTCACACCCTTTGCCCTTGCTCTTCGCATAAGCTCGTCATCACTTAAATCCGTCTTTACCGATAAAAGAAAATGCAAGCCCGAGTTCTCCTCAGTCACGGTCACCCTTTCATAAAAGGGGTGGCTTTTTATTGTTTCCATAAGGCAGTCACGCTGACTGCGGTAAAAGTTGCGCATACGGTTGATGTGCTTTTCAAAGTAGCCTCTTTTTATAAATGATGCAAGAGTGTACTGCTCAAAGTTTGCCACGGTGCAGGAGTAAAAGCTCAGCTTTTCGTTGTACTTTTTCATAAGCTCCTCCGGAAGCACCATATAGCTTATTCGTATAGTTGGTGTCAGCGACTTTGAAAAGGTGTTTATGTAAATTACCTTTTCGAGTACATCGATGCTCTGGAGCGAGGGGATAGGCTTACCTAAAAGACGGAATTCGCTGTCATAGTCGTCCTCAATTATATATCTGTCCTGCGACCTCGACGCCCAGGATAAAAGCTCATAACGGCGGCTTATGGGAGTGACAATGCCCGTAGGAAAGTGGTGCGACGGTGAAATGTGAAGAACATCAGCGTTGCTTCTTTCAAGCATATTCATATCAATGCCGTGGCCGTCAAGGGGTACGTGAACACAGTCAACCTCATTTGCCTTATAAATGTGATAAATTTTACGGTAGCCCGGGTCCTCAACTGCATAGCGCTTGCCTCTGCCTAAAAGCTGAATAATCAGCGAGTACAGATATTCTGTACCTGCACCGATGATTATTCGGTCGGCGCTGACCTTCATTCCGCGGAACTGAAAAAGGTAATCGGCTATTGCTTTGCGAAGCTCATAAATTCCCGTTGACGGTGAACTGACCATAAGCTTTTTTTGCGCATCTGACATTGTCTCACGCATCAGCTTTGTCCAGGTGACAAAGGGAAAGTTGTCACTTGCTGCATTGTTTTTGACAAAATCGGCAAAAAATTCCTCTCTGCTTTCTGCCTGCAAATCAGGTGTGGCTTCCTCGATAATGTCCCTTTCATTTTTTGAAGCAGCAATGTGGGACACATAAAAGCCACTCTTGGGAACAGAGTAAATATAGCCCTCTGCCATAAGCTGACCGTAGGCTGACTCAACAGTTATGGTGCTGATATCAAGGTTTTTTGCAAGGGCTCTTTTTGAGGGAAGCTTTTCATCGGGAGCAAGGCGGAAGGAGAGAATGTCCTCCTTGATGCAGGAGTAAAGATATTCGTAAAGGCTCTTACCGTTGCGGTTTTCAAAGGAATAAGTGAGCATATAAATTCACCTCAACTGACTATATAAATTAAATTGATTTTGGTTATTTCAATATGGTCACAGATAGTATAATATATATGGAGTAATTTGTAAATATTATTTTTAAATAAAGTAAGGTGTTTTTAATGAAAAGAATCGTAACAGTTCAGGATATTTCCTGCGTGGGCAAATGCTCACTTACCGTGGCACTTCCCATTATCTCGGCAATGGGTGTTGAAGCAGCAATCCTTCCTACTGCTGTGCTTTCAACTCACACAATGTTCCCCGAATTTACCGTTAAGGATCTTACAAGTGAAATCAAGCCCATATCCGAGCATTGGAAAAGAGCAGGTTTTAAGTTTGACGGTGTTTACACAGGCTACCTCGGCTCCTTTGAGCAGATTGACCTTATGAAGGAGTTTTTTGACGATTTCAGAACAGAGGACAACATTATCCTTGTTGACCCTGCAATGGCTGATAACGGTAAGCTTTATCCTGCATTTGACGAAGCTTTTGCAAAGCATATGGCTACCCTTTGCGCAAAGGCTGATATGATTGTTCCCAATGTTACCGAGGCTTGCTATATGCTCGGTGCAGAATACAAGGAAAAGTATGATGAGGCTTACATAAAGGAGCTTCTTGCAGGTCTTTCAGCACTCGGTGCGAAAATCTCCGTGCTTACAGGTGTAGGCTTTGAAGAGGGCAAAACGGGCGTAATGGGCTATGACAGAATCAACGATGAGTATTTCTACTTTGAACAGCCCAAGCTTCCCTGTTCATACCACGGAACAGGTGACATCTTCTCGAGCACATGCATGGGTGCAATGACTCTTGGCCTTGACTGGAAAAAGGCGCTTACCGTTGCGGCAAAGTATACTGCAGAGTGTATCCGCATTACCTTTGAAACTCCGGGCTCAAACACATACGGTGTTGATTTTGAGAGAGTTGTACCCTATTTACTTGAGCTGCTGGGCGAATAAGGGGTAAAGTTTTGGTCAAGCTTTTACAAAAGCTTGTGGGGTCAAGGGGCAAAGCCCCTTGGTTTAAACAATCAAACATCTGCAAATAACCAAAGAAGCCAACACATGAATTCCGTGTTGGCTTTACTTTTTTAATTGTTTTATGACCTCGCCGGTCGGGCATTACTTTTTTTGTAAAAAAAGTAATCAAAAAAACTTTACTCATTAAAAAAGCTCATCGCTTTTGCGATGAGCTTTTTTTCAATTAAGCGTTTGTTTCTGAAATGAAGTCAGCTTCCATGCAGGAGCAGGAAACAAAGTTTTCTCTGTCATCTGCGTTCTTAGCCTTTTTCTTTTCAATAAGCTTTGTTACTGCGAAGTAAATGCCTGCAACAGCTGCTGCAACAGCAATGATGATAGCTACGATTTTTGCAATCTTCTTGAATGTTTCCATGGTAAATTCCTCCGTAAATATTATTACCTACTAATTATATCATTCAGACTTCTTCAAGTCAATAGTTTTCACATTTTAATTATAAGCAAAGGTATAATTACTTGTGTAATTGCCTTCCATCTGCATCGTTACCTCAACAATCATTTTACCCGAACCGCCGCCTTGTGAAACAAGCTTGTGCTCCATAGCAACAATTCTGTTCTGACTGTCAAAGGTGGCAGTAATTGTTGTCGGTGCATAGTTGATGTTCATTTCACTGAGCGTTGCGTTTGCAGGAAGTCGTGATGTCATATCGATAACTTCAACCATAGTTGAAAGGTTGGGTGCAGGGGAGTATAGGGTCTGTGTTTCAGACTGTATTGTAAGCATCACCGTGTATCCGCCGTCTGCCGTGGGGGAAGCCGTTGCCTGTGTTACGGCATTGATATCAACCTGTGCTGCTGTGTTAAGGGGGGCAATTACCTCGTTGGGTGTTTTACCGGTGGCAGCATCAATTCCGCCTGTAAAGGTGTAGCTTTCCGGCGCCGGAGGTGCTATGAGGTTGTTGGCAAATGCCATTACCGCACTCTTAAGAGCGCTTCCGCCTGACATTTCTACATCGGTAATTGTTACATCGAGGATGTCGTTCTGATTCATTGAAAAGTTCTGTGTGTTTTTCAGCGTGTTGACACCGTTGATGTAAGCGTTGATTATAGCACCCTTATCCTGGGGAACAATGCTTGCCTGAGTTGTAGGAGCGGTTGTCGCAGGAGCGGTTGTTGTAGGTGTTGTGATACCCTGAAGGTTAGCCGTTGTAGGTGAGGGTGCAAATACCGAGTTTGTTGACGGCTGTGTGGGGGCTGTAGTGTTGAAATAAGGTACTGTTGTGGTTGTTGCCGGTGGGTTGGTAACGGGACCGTTTTTGTCAACAGAGGGATTCTGCAGCTTATAAGCGATTGCAAAGGTTATGCAGAATATCCATACGGCGCCGACTACAATACCGGCAAGCTGAAAGAATTTTTTTTGTGTCATAAGGCTTTATCCTTTCGCAAGGAATAAGGAAGTTACTTCCTATTAAAATCAAGGGATACCAGGTAAGTATCCCTTGATTTCTGATTTAATTTATTTTGTAAATGTGTAGTTGAAAACGTTTGAGCCGCTGATACCCATTTCCATGTCGAAGGTTTCGCTCTCGCCCTCTTCAGTTGAAACGAAGCTTGCGCTGAAGTTTGCTGAATAGGGTGATGAGCCTGCGTAGGACTTAAGGATACCGTCGGGACCGATTACAAGCTTGAGTGTTGTTGCACCGATTTTAATGTTCTTAACGTTGAAGCCGTCGGCAACACCGAAATCTGATGCGTCAAAGGTTGATACAAAGCCGCCGTGATAGTTAGCGTTGGTTGTTTCCTGATTGATAGTGAAGGAAATTGTGTAACCGCCGTCAGCATTCTTTGTTGTAGTAACGTTCTTGATTTTGTTTACCCATCCTGCAGGATTCTTGCTACCGTAAAGGTATGCAGACTGATTTGCGTTTGCAGAAGGCTCAATATGTGATCTGAGGGTAACAGTTCTGCCCTCCTCGTTAACTGCCTTGCCGTTTTCGAAGGTAAGGGTTGTAGCTGTTTTTTCAGTTGAGCTTGTGGGTGACTCCTCTGTATCGTCAATTCTTGAGAAGAGTGCTTCAACCTCTTCGGGAGTATCGCATACACCTGATGTGAAGGCATCGATTAAATCCTGTGTCTTTTGGTCTCTGTCCCAAATGGGGATTTTTAACCACTCGGGATCGATAAAAACAGCACTGATAATAGCAGGCACCTTAAGGTAGTTCGTGTTGAAGTTAAGAGTAAGGTTGTTCTTAACTGTGATTTCACCGTTGTATGCCTTGGTGTTGTTGATTGCTCTTGCAGCGTAAAGAAGCTGGCTGTTTACACCGCCCTTGTAGTAAGCGTGTGAGGTTGCGTACATGGGAACTGCGCCGATGCTGAAGGTAACGTCATTTGTAGCGGCACCGAGATATTCGCCGTTTGCTCCGTAAGCATAAACCTTGATGGAGTGGATTGAGTTGGGTGCAAAGTATACTGTTGCTTCAAGGAGACCGGGTCTGGATTTGTCAGTATAAAGCTCACTGAGCTTGTATTCTGTATAGTACTCTGTAATGGGATTTCTTGTATAAATCTTGTAAACTGTTGCACCTTCAACCTTGGGCCATGCAATGAACTGACGGATAGTGAAGCACTGCTTTCTTGTGAAGTTAGCGTTGAGTCTGTCCTTTGCAGTATCTGTATCACTGATGTATATGCTTGAGGTACGTCCTGTTACATTTGCGGAGGCTGTACCCTTTTTGCCTGAAGCATCAATAGCTCTTACGCGGTAAATATCTGCTCTGTCTGAGTAACCGACATCTGTAAGAGTGCGTGCTGTTGTGGTTGTTATGCTTGAAGCGAGATTGTCGGGTGCAGTCCATTTGTTTGCTGCAAAATCATATACAAACCATTTTGAGGTAGTGTTATCGTATCTTTCAATCATATAGCTCTTTGCACCTGCAACTGCTGCCCAGCTGAGCTTGATTGTTGTGTCGTTTACAGCGGCTGCTGTAACTGTGGGTGCTGTAAGCACGGTTGTATAATTGAGTGAGGCTGAGTATACACCGTAGTTTGTGGTGTTGATTTTGTAAACGTTGGTGTTCTTAACGAATGCACGTACTCTGAAATAGTACTTTGTATTACCCTTGAGGCCTGAAGCTGTAACGCTGTTTGAGGTTGTTGAAGCAACAACGTTTGACCAGGTTTTGTTGTCAGTACTCTTCTGTACATGGTAGCCTGCTGCACCTGTTACCTTGTTCCAGGTGAAGGTGATTGACTTATCGGTTGCATCTGTAACCTTAAGACCTGTGGGAGCTGCAGGCATTGTCTGGAAGGTATAGGTCTTTGTCTGTGTTCCCTTGAAGGCGCCTGAGTAAGCTCTTACAATGAAGGAGTACTTTGTGCCGGGCTTGAGGTTGTTGAAGATGATAGCTGTCTTTGTACCGTTGTTAGTCCACTTCTTTGTGTCTGCACGGTAAATTTCGTAGCCCTTTGCACCTGCTGCTGTGTTCCACTGAACCTTGAGTGCCTTTGCTGTTACTGCTGAAAGCACAACGGTTGTAGGAGCCTTGAGTGTGGGACTTGCCTTGAGCACAGCACTTGCAGCACCGTAGATATTCTTCTTTGAAACGGTTCTGTATGCAAGCACGCGGAAGCT
Organism: Acutalibacteraceae bacterium; assembly: GCA_045643805.1. GTDB lineage: Bacteria > Bacillota > Clostridia > Oscillospirales > Acutalibacteraceae > UBA6857. The sequence continues at coordinate 19,128 of JAZRFT010000037.1, read as the reverse complement.
GTAGGTTTTACCGAGTGCAAGACCTGTTACGTTGAGAACGTTACCTGTCAATGATTTGTAGTTCTTCCAGGTTTTACCGTTGAGAAGCTGAACTGTGTAGCCGGTAGCACCTGCAACCTTTGTCCAGGTAAGCTGAACAGAGTTGTGAGTGGAAGCCTTAACCTTGAGACCTGTTACCTTTGCGGGAATGGGTTTTGCAGTAACCATACCTGTCCAGGCGCTGTAGGTCAGTCTGCCGAGAAGGCTCTTGTCAACAGCACGTACACGGTAGCCGTAAGCTACACCTGTTGTAAGACCCTTTGAGTCGGTGTAGGTGGTTGCTTTTACTGTTGTATTAAGGTTAGTCCAGGTTTTGCCGTTAGTGGTTCTCTGAACCTGATAGTAGTCAGCACCTGAAACTGCTGTCCAGTAAATTGTAACAGAGTTATAGGCTACGGACTTAACCTTTACTGTGGGCTTGCCAAGGGCTGAAGCCGATGATGCTGTTGCTGAAATCATCAGAATGCAGAAGAAAACAGCGAGCATACTTTTTAATGTTTTTTTCATTTTCGTATGTCCTCCATTCTTAAATTTATGTAATTTGTTTTGCAACAATTATTACCAACCGAAAATGTAGCTGTGGGTGATTGTTTCCGAGAATACATATTCTGCGGAGTTGAGTGTGAATTTGAACTGAACGGGCATTGTGATTGTCATATCCTCAATTTTGCCGCTTTGTACCTTTGCTTCAATCACGGTACCCTCGTAAAGGCAGCTTGTGAAAACAAGCCCGGGATGCTGTCCTGCAACAACGCCCCAATTTATTACGGGAGCAATTTTTGAGTTTGTGCCGCTTGAGGAGTTTTCCTCCTTAAGCTCAATAACAACCTTGTAGCCGTCACCGTCCTCGCTGTATTCAAAGCTCTTTACATCTTCAAGCTTAAGACTTGAGGATGTGTTGTAGGGAGCTAAAAAGCTCTGTGCTGTGAGAGCGGTTTCGGTTTCAAGTCCGTTTTTGAAATAAAGCTTGGAAAGCTCTGTCTTTGCAACGGTATCAAGCACCGCGGAGGTGTCCTCGTCAATAGTACCTGCAACATTTGAAACCTCGATAGCTTTGATAAGGTAGAAATTGTCCTCACTTGCTTTTGATGCGTTGAGTGCTCCGATAAAGCCGTCAAAGGCCTCCTTGTTGGTTGAGGGAGCAGTTGTTGTCTGCACGGTAACTGCTTCGGACATTGCGCCGTAACGGAGTGTACCGTTTGAGCTGTAAGCCCTTACAGCATATTTTACAGCCTGTCCGGGATTAAGACCGTCAATGGTGTAGCCGGTAACAGCACTGTTTGCAAGCTTTGAAACAAGGGTCTGCTTTCCGTTTGCGTCAATTGAGTAAAGCTCGTAGCCGGTAACACCCTTAAGCATATTCCAGGTGAGTCTTGCACTTGTCTGTGTAAGAGAGGTTGCATCAACCTTAAGTCCCGTAACCTTCTGGGGGAGGGTGTAGCCTGCAATATTCTTGACATAAGTGGGGCCGTAATAGGTTTTTCCGCTGTAAATAAGATAGGTGCGGATTGCAAAAAGATATTTTTTGTTAGCCTCAAGATTTTTCACCGTTGCGGTGAGCTTCTGGGTTTTCGAATAAATCTCATAGCTTTTTGAAAGCTCGTTGTACTTGTAAATCTCGTAGCCGGTAGCGTTTGTTGCCGCTGACCAGGAAAGCTGAACGGAATTTACTGCGGAGCTTACTTTTACATTGCTTACGCTTCCGGGAGTGAGTACGCTTGCTCTGAAGGTGTCGGAGTTGGCGGCCTTGTAATAAAGCTTTCCGATTTTAGCAAAGGCAAGCACTCTGTAATCGGCATAGTCACCGGGCTTGAGTCCTGTGACGGAATAGGTGCGTGCGGTCTGCATTTTTAAAAGCACCCATTTTTTGGTTGAGGTGTTGTACTTGTAAACACCGTAGCCGGTTGCACCCTTGGAAGCATTCCATGTGAAGGAGTAGCCCGTGGTTGAGTTCGTTGTCTGTGTAAGTCCCGTAACCTTCTGCGGAATAACGTTGACGGTTATTTTTGCACTCTTTTTGCTTCCGTCAGCCGTTGTGACGGTGATAACTGTCTGTCCGCATTTTTTGGGAGTTACAACGCCCTTTGCGGAAACCGTAGCTACTGCAGTGTTGCTTGACTTGAAGGTTACAGCCTTATTGTACACATTTGAAGGGGAAACGGTGTACTTCAATGTGGGTGTTGTACCCATTGTAACCTTTGTACTTGCGACATTGAATTTTACAGAGGTAGCGAACCTGTAGCCGAGCTTGACGTTTGAGTCAGCCTTTACAAACTTTTCCGCATAGGAGCCGGGGATGACATAAGCGGTGAGGTTTGAACAGCCCTTGAAGGCCGTTGCGGCTATTGAGGTTACCGAAGGCGGTATGTACATTGCTTTAAGACCCGTGCAGTACCAGAAGGCGCTGTCTGCAATGGTCTTCAGCTTAGCAGGAAGGACGAGCTTTGTAATTCCCGTACATTCGTTGAAGGCGGCCTTGCCGATTGACTGAATTGTTGACGGCAGGGTAAGAGTCTTGATGCTCTTTTTTGCCCAGAAGGCCTGTGTGCCGATGGCAACAACATTTGCAGAGCCGACCTTTGAGGGTACGGTAACCTTTGCGGCATTACCGTTATATTGAGTCACTGAAGCCTTCGTACCGTTAACGTAAAAGGTAAAATCGCCTTGCTTGACATATCCGGCAGCGGATGAATTAAAAACAAAAATAGCCGAAATTGCCGTGAAGAGAACGAGAAATACAAAGGAATTGATAATCTTACGTTTCATAGTAGTATTCCTCCATTATATTTGTATTCAGAGTATATCATATAATATAATAAAAAACAATATATATAGCTATAAAAGTTGTTACTTTTCTGTTGATTATATTAAATAACAGTAACTTAAAATAAATATAAAAGCTGTCGTAAAGCTGACAAAAAAGAAAAAGAGACGGGTGATTACCCATCTCGTAATTTCTCTTTTAATGCTCAATTATTTTGTAGCGTTGAGCTTAACTGTAAGAGCTGACTTCTTTCTTGCAGCATTGTTCTTGTGAAGGAGACCCTTAGCAACAGCCTGGTCAATCTTCTTAACTGCGAGCTTAACAGCTACTTCCTTATCATCAGAGTTTGCTTCGATAGCAGCGTTAGCCTTCTTAAGAGCTGTCTTAAGAGCGGAGTTTGCTGACTTGTTACGTGCCTGCTTTGTAGCATTTACGAGAACACGCTTCTTTGCTGATTTAATGTTTGGCATAATTTACACCTCCTCTTATTTACATAGCGTCATGCAGAAAATACTATATCATCTTTTTTTGAAAAAATCAAGATATTTTTGCAAATTAAGATATACTTTTTTTAAGTTGGCAAATATAATCCGAAATAGCCTGAAAGTGGTCTTTTTCAAGGCTTTTCGGTGTTTCACTCTCGAAAGGCGACAGCCTTTCTTTGTGCTTAACAACCAAAAATCCAATGAAAAATCCTCTCTTTCAGGTCCGAAGATTTTTTGAATAGCGGATTTTTGTCAAGCTGAGGCACAAAACGCAGTAAATCCTTTCGGATTTACGAGTATTTTAACAATAGATTGGCGAAAATCCGCATTCAAAAAACTGTTTTGGATTATATTTGCCAACTTAAGCGCCAATAATGATAGCACATAACTTTAAATAATGCAATAGTTTACGGAGAAAAAAATGAATTTCAGAACAGATCTTGCCATAGAACGGCACGAGAGCGTGAAGGGTGAGGAGCTCGAAGGCGTAAGGCTTCAGGAGCGTCACGAGGAAGGTATAAAAATCAGCCACATCACCGTCACCGATGAGAAGGGTGAAAGGGCGCTTGGCAAAAAAATCGGGTGTTATGTCACGGTGGAGCTGCCCAATCTCGAAGATAGCTCCCTTATGCTCGACAAGTGGAGTGAAATCATTTCACGGGAGATTAAAAAGCTGCTTCCCGAAAAGGAGGGGACGGTGCTTGTTGCAGGCCTGGGCAACAGAGAAATCACCCCTGATGCCCTCGGACCCGAGTGCATTTCACTTCTGCTTGCAACAAGGCACCTCAAGGGTGAGCTGCAGAAGTCCTCACTTGAAGCACTTAACAGCGTTGCAGGTATTGTCCCCGGTGTGCTCGGTAATACGGGTATTGAAACGGCAGAAATTCTCAAGGGCATTGTCAGTCAGATTCAGCCCGTTGCCGTTATAGTTATCGACGCACTTGCCGCAAGGAGCCTTGAAAGGCTGGGAAGCACCGTGCAGATGTGTGACACGGGGGTTTCACCCGGCTCGGGTGTAGGTAACCGCAGAAGAGAGATAAGCCGTGAGTTTCTCGGTGTGCCCGTAATTGCCGTAGGTGTGCCCACCGTTGTTGACGGTATCACCGTTGCACTTGATGTGCTTGAGGCAGGCGGTGTTGACCTTGACGAGGAAAAGCGCAGGTCAATTCTGCAAAGTGAAAAGGGGATGATGGTCACTCCCAAGGAGATTGACCTTGTGATAAAGCGTGCCTCGGGTCTTGTTGCACTTTCCGTCAACCGTGCATTACAGCCTTCACTTACGGCTGACGAAATAATGAGCATTGTTGCAACGGTGTAATTTTTGACCGCTTCAAGGAATACACTTTAAAAAAAGTGTTTTCTTTAAAGTGGGTGCAATAATGAGGGGAAAAGAAAAGTATGTGAAAATTCTGCTGAAGGCTTTACTGTGTATTTTACTTGCCGCAGTCTGCACCTTTTTTAATCGTGAGGTGACACAAATACTTGCCTTTATCACGGTGCAGAGCGTAAAAACCTACCTTCCGCAAAAGGGTGTTTCCTTCACCCTTGCAAAGGGAGAAACGACCTCACAACAGACTGCTGTCGAGGTGACCTCACCGCCCGTAACAACAGCGGTAAGCACCGTTAAGCCGCAGGCAGTAAGCACCGAAAAAAACACCCTTACCCTTGTTGATGCCGACATAAAAAAGCTTATTGAAAAGGCGGAGAAAAACGCCTCAAAGGACAAAAAGGACGGGGAGATTTACGAATACACCTTCACCGATGACGGTGTGACCGATGAATACGAAAACATAAGGGTGAAAAATACAAACAAAACGGAAATCGACATTGAAAAAAAACTCGGTGAAAAGCTTCCGCTTTCTGTTGAAAAGGGTAAGCCTGCGGTGATAATTTATCACACCCACACAACGGAAACCTATCAGATGCTTGACCGTGATTTTTACGCTCAGGGCTACCTTTCAAGGAGCAACGACAAAAATCAGAATATGGTCAGAGTGGGCAAGGCAATTGCCGACGAAATTGAAAAGCAGGGCTTTACCGTTATACACGATACTGCAATTTACGATAACCCATACACGGGGGCATATTACCGCTCCGAGGATGCTGTGAAGGAGCTTATCAAAAAGTACCCCTCTGCGGTGATAACCCTTGACATTCACCGTGACGCAATACAGAATGACAGCGGTGTAAAAACCAAGCCGACTGCGGTGATAAACGGCAAAAAGGCGGCACAGATTATGATAATTTCAGGCTGTCAGGAGGAGGGTAACGGCATAACTGATTTGCCCGAATGGGAGAAAAACCTCACCTTTGCACTTAAGCTTCAGCAGAGCATGGAAAGCTTGTACCCGGGACTTACAAGGCCTGTCTTTTTCTGCGCAAGAAGCTATAATATGGGGCTTACTCCCTGCTCATTGCTTGTGGAAATGGGGAGTGATGCAAACACCCTTGACGAGGCGGTTTATTCGGGCAAAATGCTTGGCAGAGCCCTTTGTGAAATACTTGAAGAACACGAGGTAAAAGCCGATGGGAATTAAAGCACTTTTAAGGCAGTATGCTTTTTCTGTTGTTGTAATTTTATGCACGGCGGTGCTTTTGTGCGGAATAATTATCGCAAAGGAAAAAACACAGTACAATATGGATATGACCGATTATCCCTTGCTTGAGGTTGTAAGGGGAGAGGAGAGCATAATTATTACCGCAGGAAAAAGAAAAATTGAGCTTGAAAGGACAGAATTTGACTTTTTTAAATAAAAATGTAATTTTTCGGACTTTAAATCAATAAAAATCTCAAAAAATCTTGACACAGGTAAATATTGGTGATAATATATATCAAACCGAATAATTCAATTAAAGATAGAGGTGCGGTTGACAAGAGTACCGTGAACAAAAGGGGTTGTCGCAAAATCCGTTCACGCAAAAGGGGAAACCGCCGAAGGCATCAGGCGAAAGATGTCCTGGGCAAAGGGAGTAACAGCTCTTTGACTGTCGCAATTTTGCGGAGTGCTATTATAATTGTCAATGCAGTAATTTTATACTGCTCAGGCTGTCATTTTACACTCGATGCAGAATCGGGTGTTTGTTTTTGTAAAGCAGAATTATAAATCGTAATTGAAGCTTTCGGTAATATAACATTTATCGAAAAAGGAGTAATTATTATGTCAAGAAAACCCATTTTTACAGGTGCCGCAACAGCTCTCGTAACCCCTCTTAACGAAAACGGTGTAGATTACGAAGCTTTCGGAAAGCTCATCGACTGGCAGATTGAAGAGGGCATCGACGCCCTTGTAATCGCAGGTACATCAGGTGAAGGCTCAACCCTTACTGACGAGGAGCACAGAGAGGTTCTCAGGTTCTCCGTTGAAAGAGCCGCAGGCAGAGTGCCCATTATAGCAGGTACAGGCTCAAACGATACCGCATACGCTATCGACCTTACAAAGTACGCCTGTGAGGTAGGCTGTGATGCAATGCTCGTTGTAACTCCCTACTACAACAAGGCAACCCAGAAGGGCCTTATCAAGATGTATAACGCTATTGCAGATGCAAGCACAAAGCCCATCATCCTTTACAATGTTCCCTCACGCTCAGGTGTTAACATTGAGCCTGCTACATATGCTGCACTTGCAGAGCATCCTATGATTCAGGGTATCAAGGAAGCAAACGGTCAGATTGACAAGATTGTTGAAACAATGGCTCTTTGCGGTGACAAGCTTGATCTTTATTCAGGTAACGACGATCAGATTATTCCCCTTATGTCCGTTGGCGGCAAGGGCGTAATCTCCGTGCTTTCAAACGTTCTTCCCAAGGCAACAAGCGAAATGTGCCACAAGTTCCTTGACGGTGACGTAAAGGGTGCCGCACAGATGCAGTTTGACTTCTTCCCCCTTGTAAAGGCTCTCTTCAGCGAGGTTAACCCCATCCCTGCAAAGGCTGCAATGGCAGCTATGGGCTTCTGCGAGGACTATGTACGCCTTCCCCTTACTCCCATGGAGGATGCAACAAAGGCAGTTCTTCTTCAGAGAATGAGAGAAGCAGGCATCAACGTTTAAGTTTACATAATTTTTGCCGCGGTCTTTGGCTGCGGCTTTTATTGAAAGGAAACCGAAATGAAAATTATAGTTAACGGAGCCGCAGGCAGAATGGGTCAGACCCTCTGCGGTATTATAGAAAACAGCGAAAAGCACTCTGTTGCCGCTTACTGCAGTCTTGAATATCAGGGCAGTGAGGATGCAATGCACTTTTCCGACATCACCGCCTTTGACGGTGAAGCTGACTGCATCATCGACTTTTCATCACACCTTGCAACAAAGCAGATTACCGACTATGCGATAAAGAGAAGCCTTCCCCTTGTAATTGCAACAACGGGTCAGGACGAACTTGAAATGAGCATTATCAGAGAGGCATCAGCAAAAATCCCTCTTTTCTATTCACAGAATATGTCCTTCGGTGTTGCACTTCTTAACTGCCTTGCAAAAATTGCCGCAAAGGCTCTTCCTGATGCGGACATCGAAATCATCGAAAAGCATCATAACAGAAAGCTTGATGTTCCCAGCGGTACAGCACTCCTTCTTGCAAACGGAATCAAGAGTGTAAAGGAGGATGTTGAGTACAACATCGGCAGACACGAAAACGGCAAAAGACAGAAGAATGAAATCGGTATCCACTCAATCCGTATGGGCAATGAGGTCGGCACTCACGAGGTTATTTTTGCTATGGATTCCCAGGTTATCACTCTCACTCACGAGGCTGAAAACCGCGGACTTTTTGCCGAAGGCTCACTTACCGCCGCAAGCTTCCTTGTGGGTAAGGATGCAGGTTTTTATAATATGGATGATATTCTGGAATAATTCGGAATTGTAAAAATGCGTATGGGACGACCTTTGTGTCGTCCCTGTTTGTTTTACCGTGACAAATGCGAAACATTGACAAATTCTGCCGTGGGTGATATTATGAGTGATAACAAACCATATGACATAACAGAGAGGTGAGACAATTGGATAAACTGAAGATATGTCGTAAGGATAAGCTTATTATGTTTCTTTTGGGGTTATTTGCGGTTATAAGTTGTTTATGGTTATATCCGCAATCTTGTGTATCGGTGTATAGATTCTTTGTTTTGTCAGAAGAGCCTGATTTAGGATACCGACAGTTGTTGTATGATTTAACAATGCTTTTTTGGGGTATACCTAACATTATAATTTGGTGCTATCCTATTAAACAATACATAAGTATTTTACTTGATATCAAATTTCAAAAGCTTGTAACTGTTACAGTAAAAGGTAGGAAACGTCCTGAAGCAGAGGTGTTTGATAGATATGTGCCTGGCACAAAGGATGAGAATAATATTCACTTTTATTGGAAGGCAATAGACGATTCAAAGAAAAAATACCGATTTTTTGTCTTTAAAGATGTGAATACCTTGAAGGGAGAAACAACTAAACACTATTACAATGTCACTTATTACAAGTACTCCAAAATAGTAACTCATATAGAAAAGGCGAAAATAAAGCAAATAAATAATGCTGAAAAGCAATAAACAAGCAACCGCAGAGTACACACTCTGCGGTCTTTTTTTTTACTTTAATCTGTGTAGTCTTATTCACCGTTACGCACACCGTCGGGCTCAATTGCGTTACAATAGCACCGTAGGTGCCACTACGCTTGCCTCTCCCTTTGGGAGAGGTGTCAGTCCGTGAGGGCTGACGGAGAGGGTTCCGAATTGCGAATTGCGAATTCCTCCAGCACCTCAACCGCCTTCTCAAACCCCTCAAAGCCCGTCTTTTTCTGTGCGAAGTAGTGCCTTAAGGCGCCAAAGCTGAAGCGGTTGCCTTCCGCTTCCTTTTCTGCCACAGCATCATCGGGGGTAAGCTCTTCCGAGGCTTCAGCAGATTTGCTTCTTGCTTCCTCTCTTGCTTCAAGCTCTGTCTTTTCCTTTTCGTAGGCCTCTTTAAGTGAAAGCAGGAAGGTATCCTCGGAGTAAATTTCACCCTTTGAAATGCCGAGTCTGTGGGCTAAAAGCTCGAGCTGATAAACCTCGTCAACGCCGTACTTTGCCGTAAGCTCACGGAAGGTGGCAGGCAGAAAATGATAGATGTTACCCGAAAGGTCGCCGAAGGCCTTTTTTGCATCAAGATAACCCATCTGCATCCTTTTTTTGTTAAGCTCCGTGTCAAAATCAAAGGCGGCACCAAGGTCGTCGGAATCGTAGGGCTTGATGTAAACTACCTGACAGTTGGAAAAATCAAGGTTGTGGGCAACGCCCTTTATGTTTGCAATGTCAATGACAATCAGCTTGTTGTAGCCGCGCTTTTTAAGGGTCATCACGGGAGTGTTATCGTAAACACCGCCGTCAAGGAATTTTTCACCCTCGGGACCGATGTTCGTAACAAGGGGGATGCTCGAGGAAGCCATAAGATAGTCAACAAGCTCACCATCGGGAATATCGTCAATAAAAAGCTCGAGGCCGCTTGCCTTCTGATTAAGCTGAACGGTGATGATGCCGAGGGGGATACCGTTTTCACGGATTTTCTTTTCGTCGATATAAGCTCTTATATAGCCTTCCGCAGGTGAAGCGTCAATACCGCCCTTTTTAACAACCTCTTTGAAAAGAGCCGCCCAGTTCTTTTTGCTGAAAAGGTTCTCGGGGTCGGGGAGTGCCTCGGTGATTTTAACACCCTTGTCAATAGAAACGCTTTCCCACATCTCCGTTGCCTTTTCATAGTCACCCTGAGCAATGAGGGCACCGTTGATTGAGCCGATTGAAACACCGGCAATGGCGTCAAAGGTGATGTTCATTTCCCTGAGAGCCTTCCACGCTCCCATCTGATAAGCGCCCTTTGCACCGCCGCCTGCAAGTACAAGTCCGTAATGTGACATAATATCAACTCCTAATATAAAAGTTCTGCAATTATATTGTTAGAAAGCAGAAAGCCTTTTTTTGTAAGGCTTATGCCGTTGCTGTTTACTGTTAAAAGTCCTGCTTTTTCAAAGGGTAAGGCTCTTTTTAAAATTTCCGTCGGGATTTCCTTTTGGAAGCGGTCGTGAAATTTCTTTGCGGAAAGTCCTTCCTTAAGCCTTAAGGCGAGCATAATATACTCCTCCTCGTCACCACCCTCGCCGTCAAAAAGGGGAGTGGGATTGTTGAGGAAGGAAGCAAAATCACGGGGGTAGTAAAACCTCTCACCGCCGAAAAATGAGTGAGCCGAGGGGCCTATGCCGATATATTCCTCTGTGTGCCAGTATTTGAGGTTATGTCTGCTTTCAAAGCCTTTAAGGGCAAAGTTTGAAATCTCGTAATGCTCAAAGCCTTTCGCTTCAAGGTAGTCGGAGGCATAAAGGTAAAGGTCGCAGACCTCATCCTCGTCGGGCAGGGGAAGGCTCATTTTTGCATAGGGGGTGCCGTCCTCGATTTTTAGCATATAGGCACTGATGTGCTTTACATCCTGACTTATGATAAAGTCAAGGCTTTCCTTAAGGCTCTCCCTTGTCTGATAGGGAACGCCGAGCATAAGGTCAAGGGAAATGTTTGTGATACCTTTATCCTTGAAAAGCTTTACCGCATTTTCAACCTGCCTGCGGCCACTTAACCTGCCGAGAGCCTTTCTCTCCTTGTCAACGGCTGATTGCATACCCATTGAAATGCGGTTGACGCCTGCCTCGGCAAGGTGTCGGACAAGCTCCCCGTCAACGCTTGAGGGGTTACATTCAACGGTGATTTCCGTATCGGTTAAATTATAGCTTTCCCTTACATAATCTATGACTTTTTTTATCCTTTCACCGCCGAAAAATGAGGGTGTGCCGCCGCCAAAATAAAGGGTGTCAACACCGTCATTTATCCTGTCACGGTACGATGAAAGACATAAAAGGACAGCCTTTAAATAGCTGTCCTTTTGTGTATCACTTGGGGTGAAGGAATAAAAATCACAGTAAGGACATTTTGTTTTACAAAAAGGGATGTGTATATATATTCCTGTCATATTTTTAAGTTGGTTGTTTGTGTGGTGAGTGGGTGGATAAGTAGCCAGTAGTCAGTAGCCGGTAGTCAGGGCTCCCTCTCTGAGGGAGCTGTCTGCGAAGCAAACTGAGGGAGTATAATTGCGTCGCAGACCCTTAATATTTGTCCCGAGGGACAAATACATCATTTCGTCGTAAGACGAGCATCATCCGCCGTAAGGCGGACATCATATCCGCAAAGCGGATATATCATTGCAATGCCGCAAGGCATTGCTTACTGTCCGTCGTCAAGCTTAAGCACAGCCATAAATGCCTCCTGAGGCACCTCAACCGTACCGAACTGACGCATACGCTTTTTACCTTCCTTCTGTTTTTCAAGAAGCTTCTTCTTACGGGTAATGTCACCGCCGTAGCACTTTGCAAGCACATCCTTACGCATAGCCTTAACGGTTTCTCTTGCAATAACCTTACTTCCGATGGCAACCTGAATGGGGATTTCAAACATCTGTCTTGGGATGTGCTCCTTAAGCTTTTCCGCAATTTTTCTTGCTCTGCCCATTGCCTTGTCAGTATGAATGATGAATGAAAGGGCGTCGATAATGTCACCGTTGAGCAGAACATCGACCTTCTGAAGGGTTGAGCGTCTGTATTCGGAAATTTCATAGTCAAAGGAAGCATAGCCCCTTGTTCTTGACTTGAGAGCGTCGAAGAAATCGTAAATGATTTCGTTGAGGGGAAGCTCGTAGTGAATATCCACACGGTCGGTGGTGATGTATTTCATATCCTTGAAAACACCGCGTCTGTCCTGACAAAGGTCCATAATTGTACCTACATAATCGCTGGGAGCATAAATGTGAGCATTGGTGATAGGCTCCTCGCAGTAGTCAATTTTTGCCTGGTCGGGATAGTTTGTGGGGTTGTCGATTTCAACAACCTCACCGTCGGTAAGGTGAATCTTGTAAACAACAGAGGGAACTGTTGTAACAAGGTCAAGGTTATATTCTCTTTCGAGTCTTCCCTGAATAATTTCAAGGTGGAGAAGACCGAGGAAGCCACAGCGGAAGCCGAAGCCGAGAGCACCCGAGGTTTCAGGCTCGTAGGAAAGTGAAGCATCGTTGAGCTGAAGCTTTTCAAGGGCATCACGGAGTGCCTCGTAGTCAGCACCGTCAGCAGGATAAACACCGCAGAAAACCATGGGGTTAACCTTACGGTAGCCGGGGAGAGGCTCCTTTGACTGGTTTTCAAGCTTTGTAACGGTATCGCCGACCTTTGCATCACGAACGGTTTTGATTGAAGCTGTTATGTAGCCAACCTCACCTGCGGAAAGCTTGTCACACTTTTCAAGGCCCGTGGCTCTCATATAGCCCACCTCAACAACGTTGAACTCGGCACCGGTAGCCATCATTTTCATTGTTTCGCCTGCTTTAAGTGTGCCCTGCATAACTCTTACATAAACGATAACACCCTTGTAGTTATCGTAAACGGAGTCAAAAATCAGTGCCTTGAGGGGAGCGTTGTCATCGCAGTCTGAGGGAGCGGGAATATTCTGCACAATCTGCTCAAGGACAGCGGAAACATTTTCACCGGTTTTAGCCGAAACTCTGGGAGCCTCGGAGCAGTCAAGTCCGATGATTTCCTCAACCTCTGCGGCAACTCTGTCGGGCTCTGCGGCAGGAAGGTCAATTTTATTGATGACGGGAACAAGCTCAAGGTCGTGGTCGAGGGCAAGGTAAGTGTTGGCGAGGGTCTGTGCCTCAATGCCCTGAGAAGCGTCAATGATGAGGATTGCACCCTCACAAGCGGCAAGGGAGCGTGAAACCTCGTAGTTAAAGTCAACGTGACCCGGAGTGTCAATAAGGTTAAGCTCGTAGATTTCACCGTCGGCTGCCTTATAGTCAAGTTTAACGGCGTGAGCCTTTATAGTAATGCCTCTTTCCCTTTCAAGGTCCATATCGTCAAGTATCTGTGCAGACATATCACGCTTTGCGACAGAATCGGTAATTTCAAGGAGTCTGTCAGCAAGGGTGCGTTTGCCGTGGTCAATATGGTCAATGATGGAGAAGTTTCTTATGTTTTCTTTTTTCTTAGCCAAAATATCACCTCGTAACGGGGGTACAAAATATCACTATATTCTAACATAAAGATATATAATAAATCAATAGGAAAGACAAAAAATAAAGGGCGGTTGACAGTAAAAAGCACAGGTGTTATAATAGCCACTAAATACGCTACATAGTTAATATCAGGTGATAAAATGGAAAATAAGCTTTACAATCAGGCAAGAGCTGTACTCACGGAGCTTACAGAAAAGGCAAAGCTCAGAAAGGGCGACATTGTAGTTGTCGGCTGTTCAACAAGTGAAATAGTAGGCTCGGTAATCGGTACGGATTCAAGTCCCGACACGGCAAAAATTGTCTTTGAGGGTCTTTATGACTGTGCAAGGGAAATGGGGATTTTCCTTGCCGTGCAGTGCTGTGAGCATCTTAACCGTGCCATCATTATTGAAAAGGAAGCCGTACCCTTTGCCGAAGCGGTGAATGTTATACCGCAGCCCAAGGCAGGCGGCTCAATGGCAACTCAGGCTTATGCACATTTTGAAAACCCTGTGGCTGTTGAACAGATAAAGGCTGACGCAGGCATTGACATCGGCTTTACGCTTATCGGTATGCACCTTAAAAGGGTAGCTGTACCTCTGCGACTTGAAAACAACCGCATCGGTGAAGCCTTTGTTGTTGCCGCTCGTACAAGACCTGCTTTCATCGGCGGCGAAAGGGCAGTGTATGACGAGAATCTTATGTAAGTGAATATAACAGTAAAGCACAGGGTTTTCACGCCCTGTGCTTTTCCTTTATCTCCTGAGCAAAGTGAAAACCGAAGCGTTCAGCTTGCTCGGCCCTTGCCGTCTTGTTCTAAACCTCTTACCGTCCGCATAAACTATCCTAAAAAGGACAAGGTTGTGAAACGCTATGATGAACTACGTTTTCCCCGTGCTGATAATACTTTCCTTCATTTCAGCCGTAGCTACGGGCAGTATGAACGAGCTTTCCGCTTCCGTAATTGAGGGCGGTACAAATGCGGTGGAGCTTATTATAAGGCTTGTTTCAATGCTGTGCCTGTGGGGAGGAATAATGGAAATTGCCGACCGTTCGGGAGTGACAAGGGGAATATCAAAATTGCTTTCACCGATTATAAAGCTCATTTTTCCCCGTATCCGCAAGGAAAAGGATGCCCTTGAAGCAATTACGATGAATATCACGGCAAATGTTTTGGGTCTCGGCAATGCGGCGACACCTCTCGGTCTTGAAGCAATGCGAAGGCTTCAGCAGATAAATCCCGACACATCAAGGGCAAGTAACGAAATGGTGGTTTTTGTGGTGATGAACACCGCCGCTATGCATATAATTCCCACCACCGTTGCAACCCTGCGTGGTCAGTACGGCTCTGTAAGTCCGATGTCAATTCTGCCTGCGTCCTTTCTTACAAGTTTCTGTGCTTTGAGTGTTGCAATTTTATGTGCAAAGCTCGGCAACAAATTTTTAAAAGGTGAACACCGTGGCTGATTTACTTTCTTATTGGATTTTACCTGTCACCGTTACTGCAACGGTGGTTTTCGGCTTGTGGAAAAGGGTAAAAGTATTCGACTGCTTTATGGAAGGTGCAAAAAGGGGATTACATACGGTTTATGAGCTTCTGCCTTCAATCACGGGGCTTGTGGTGGCGGTGACAATGCTTAAGGCAAGCGGTGCCCTTACAATTCTTGCCGATGTATTCGGAGCTTTTTTCGAAAATCTGAACATCCCTTCGGAGGTTATTCCGATGGCGCTTATAAGCCCCGTATCGGGTGGGGGATCAATGACTTTTTTTGAGCAGGTATTGAAGGAGCACGGGCCCGACTCCTTTTTAGGCCAGGTCGCTTCCGTACTAATGGGCTCGACGGATACAACCCTTTATGCCGTAACGGTTTATTATTCGGCAATCGGAATCAAAAACACAAGGCACACACTTTACGCGGGACTTATTGCTGATTTCACGAGCTTTCTGCTTGCATCATTTTTTGTGCGGTTGACACTTTATTAACAAAAAGGAAAACCACAATACTTGCAAAAAACACATGTGTATGCTATTATATATAGTATAGGTAAGAATAGTTTTAACTTTCAGGATATATAAAGAAAAGGAGCTTTTATGATTAAAAGATTACTCAGTCTGTTTCTTGCGGTGCTGATTGTGTTTTCCTGTATAAGCGGTGTAAGTGCAGTTGAAGCTGACACTTATGATATTGACACCGTTGCCTCTGATGACACAATGACAAAGCTCGATTATTTAATAAGAAAATTTCCTCACGGTAAATATTGGAATCATATGGGTTCGTCAAAGAATAATCCCGAGGGGGTTACGGACACACCTTGCTCGAGTCACAGTAACTGCGATTATTCCGGAGGCTGCTCCTGCAACAGCTATAACGGAACAATTCAATGTATGGGCTACGCTAATCAGATTTCTTATGAAATCACAGGTGTTGACCGTATGCAGTACGAGGAAAGCAAAACCCTTGACGTTTCAAAGCTCCGTGTGGGTGATATCATCCGTGAAGGCGGACACTCCGTTTGTGTTACGGGTGTAAGCGGCAACACAATTTCCATTACCGACTGTAACTACGGCGCAAGATGCATCATCCGTTGGACAACCGTTGACAAAAGCTGGTTTACAAGGGTTGAATATGTGCTTCATTGCAAGAATAATAACAGAACAAACTCAAACGTAAATTTTCACGATGCCTATAAAAACAGCAACACCCCCGTAACCCCTCCACCGTCCTATGACGATGATGAGGGCACAACACCACCTCCGTCAACGCCTGCCGAAAAGGGCGAAATTTGGCAGATGGAAGCAGAAAGTGCCCTTAATATAAGAAGCAGTGCAAATACGGGTGCTTCCGTTGTGGGAAGCGTGCCTGCCTCGGGTAAGTTCAACGTTTACGAAAAATCCTATGACGGCAATTACCTCTGGGCAAGAGTTGAATATAACGGCACACAGGGATACAGTGCCCTGAATTATGCAACCTATATTTCAGGTGAGTATGAAAAGGCAGAGCTCGGCAAGCTTGCGGATTCCTATAACACAAAGGACGGAATAAGCCTCAGCTGGAATACGGTAAGGGGTGCAGACAAATACAATATATATGTTTATGACCTCAACGATGGTCTTGTCGAAAGCTTTGTAAGCACACAGACAAGCTATACAATAAAAGGTATAGCGGCAGGCAGCTATTATGTTTCTGTTGCGGCGGCAAACAGCCTCACACCCTCGTGGTGTGTAGAAGGTACAAAAAAAGCCATTCAGCTCAAGCAGGTTATTGTTAAAGCAACAAGTCTTACTCTCCGCAAAACGGGTAATCTTGAAGCAGGAAAATCAGGAAAGCTTGTACCGACAATTCTTCCTGCAGATACAACGGATAAAACCGTAACCTGGAAATCCTCTGACACAAGGGTTGCAACGGTTGACAGTAACGGACTTGTAAAGGCTATAGCTCCCGGTACAACGGTAATTACCTGCACAAGCAATCAGAATGCGAAGCTTACCGCTTCCTGCAGCTTCACCGTAAAGCCCTCCTCCGTTACAACTGTGCAGACCGTTTCGGGAACAACGGAAAATTCCGTGGGTCTCAAGTGGAGTAAGAGTACAGGTGCAACGGGCTATTACATTTACCGCTACAACGCGGCAACAAAAAAGAATGTGAAGCTTGCCGAAACAAAGGCAACCTCTTTTACCGATAAAAATCTGAAGGGGGACACAGCTTATACTTATATTGTACGTCCCTTTGCAGTTACCGCGTCAGGTAAAATAAACGGCAACTACAAAAGCTTTACCGCTACAACCC
This sequence comes from Acutalibacteraceae bacterium, assembly GCA_045643805.1. Taxonomy (GTDB): domain Bacteria; phylum Bacillota; class Clostridia; order Oscillospirales; family Acutalibacteraceae; genus UBA6857. Next base: position 2,006 of record JAZRFT010000037.1, on the reverse strand, counting down.
TTCCCTTTAAGGTGACGGACATAAAGCAGACAGGCTCTGATACGGGCAGACTGAAGCTTGCATGGAATGCGGCAAAAACCGATGTTTACGGTTATGTTGTTTACCGCTATAACCCGACACAGAAAAAATATGTAAAGCTTGCAGTCACAAAAACCAACAGCTATATAGCAAAGGATAACCCAGCAACAATAGGCAAGTACCGTATTGTTGCTGCTGTGAAGTACAGCGACGGCTACGGCTTCGGTAAGGTATCCGATGTGTTCTCGGGCATAACGGGACTTGCAGCACCTACGGTGAAAGCGGCTTCGGACAAAAGCAACGTAAGGCTTGCCTGGAGCAAGGTGAAGTATGCAACCCATTATCAGGTATATAAGGTTGTTAACGGTAAGAAGGTAATTGTAAAGCTTCTTACCTCTGACACAACAAGCTTTACGGATAAAAACCTCAACAGCGCAACAGAGTATACCTATTATATAAGAGCGGCAAGAGTACACAGCAAAACCCTGAAGCTTTATTCAAGTCAGACTGTTATGAAAATAAAAACCAAATAAATTAAAGATAACTTACAGCGGAGAGGTTTACTTCTTCGCTGTAACGCTTTAATTCAGTAAAAAGTGAACAAAAAAATATTGCAAAAATTATTAAAAAAAACGAAAAAATCTATTGACATCCCTTTACACATAATATATAATACCAAAGTGTGCGATTATGCGTACAGAAATATTTCAGGAAAGGAGTTGCTACGATTGCCTACCTTTAATCAGTTAGTTCGTAACGGTAGAGAAACACTCGTAAAGAAGCCTAAGGCACCTGCTCTTCTCAAAGGTCTCAACTCAAAGAAGAATGTTATGACTGATCATAACTCTCCTCAGAAGCGTGGCGTTTGCACAGCAGTTAAGACAGCTACACCGAAGAAGCCGAACTCAGCTCTTCGTAAGATCGCAAGAGTTCGTCTTACAAACGGAATTGAAGTTTCAGCTTACATTCCCGGCGTAGGTCACAACCTTCAGGAGCACAGCGTTGTTCTCATCCGCGGCGGCCGTGTTAAGGACCTTCCCGGTGTTCGTTACCATATCGTTCGTGGTACACTTGATACCCAGGGCGTTAACGGAAGAATGCAGTCCCGTTCAAAGTACGGTGCTAAGCGTCCCAAGGCAGCTAAGAAATAATTTAATTATTTCAAACTAAAAAACATTTTTTAAAAATCCGTAGTCAGACGGAAAAACACTATGAATTGACAAATCTTCTTGCAGGCATATTTAATGCGATGTAAGAGTGTATATATATTGTTTGAATGTATATGCCTCTGCATTGGTGCCGACGGGAATTTGTCACTCGAGTACCTATGATATCATTACTATGAAGGAGGGAAGCGCAGTGCCAAGAAGAGGCCAGATCGCAAAGCGTGACGTTTTGCCCGATCCGCTTTACAATTCAAAGCTTGTAACACGCCTTATCAATAACATCATGTATGATGGTAAGAAGGGTGTTGCTCAGAAGATCGTTTACGATGCTTTTGACATTATCAAAGAAAAGACAGGTAAGGAACCCCTTGAGGTTTTCGAAGCCGCTATGGAGAACGTAATGCCTTTACTCGAAGTTAAGGCTCGCCGTGTAGGTGGTTCAACATACCAGGTTCCTATGGATGTCCGTCCCGAAAGAAGACAGACACTCGGTCTTCGTTGGATTACTCTTTACAGCCGTCAGCGTCCAGAAAGAACAATGAAGGAAAGACTTGCCAACGAAATCATTGATGCTACCAACGAAACAGGTTCAGCATTCAAGAAGCGTGAAGATACCCATAAGATGGCAGAAGCTAACATGGCTTTCGCACATTTCAGAAGGTTATAATCTTATATGCTTATCTATTTATAGGAGGATAAAATTATGCCCAGACAGGTATCTCTTGAAAAAACAAGAAATATTGGTATTATGGCTCATATCGACGCCGGTAAGACTACTACTTCAGAGCGTATTCTTTACTACACCGGTGTTAACCATAAGCT
>JAZRFT010000036.1:0-23359 GCA_045643805.1 Acutalibacteraceae bacterium | reverse complement strand
AAAAGTCTATTGTTTTTTTACATATAGATTAAGGAATTTTTCTGTCAATTTTGTCAAATTTTACACAACTTTTGAAAAGCAATTATTTAATATGAAAAAATGTGTTAATTTTTGACTGTATATATGGAAAAAAGTAAAGGCTTGTGATACAATAATAAACTGTGAAAATGGGTCAGTATATATTAACTGACTGAAAGGTGTGTTTGCTTATGAAAAAAGTACTTATTCTTGCTATATGTGTGCTTGTTATTCTTGTAGGTGTTATTGCCTTTGACAAGTACAGCGATAAAAAAGAGCTTCAGGAGGATTCTTCCGTAGTTACAAAGGTCAGCACCTATGTTGATGACGGCGTTGAAAAAACAACAGTTATTGAAATTTCAAGAAAGGACCCCAATGAGCTTGTTTATTTCACAATGCCTCTTTCACATCTCAAGCAGGAGGACCGTGAGGATCTTGAAGGCTTCTGCAAGAAAAACAACTATGAAAACTGTGTTATCAATGAGGCTGAAAACACCTTCACAGTTACAATGAAGGCTCTGCCCCACGATTTTATGCTCACAAGTGTCGGAATGCAGGTTATCAAAAACATTGCAAAGGCATTTGATGTCAAGGCTTATTCCTATGTGAAGGATATTGACAGCTACAACGACAACTTTTCCGAAATCACATTGCTTGTTGACGGGGAACAGTATGTTAAGGCAAAGAACAGAGAAATTCTCCTTTCCCATGTTGGCAGCTGCGGAATTTACTATCAGCTTTATACAACAGCAAATACATACACCTGCCATGTCATCATCAAGGATGAGGCAAGCGGTGAAATCATAGACGCAAAAAGCTTTGAGCAGGACAATTACGGACTTAAATCATAAGGATAAGGTGAAAAAATGAGTTTTATTGAATTTGACGGGGTAAGCAGAAGATATCAGACAGGTGAAATTACAATTCCTGCCGTTGATGATGTGAGTTTTTCCATTGAAAAGGGAGAGTTCTGTCTTATTGTAGGTACAAGCGGTGCCGGTAAAAGTACGGTGCTTAACATTCTCGGCGGTATGGACAGCTGTGACGACGGTAAGGTAAAGGTCGGCGGCAGACTCATAAACGAGCTTGACAAAAATGCCCTTGTTGATTACCGCAGATACGATGTCGGCTTTATTTTTCAGTTTTACAATCTTGTGCCTAACCTTACAGCTCTTGAAAATGTTGAGCTTGCAACACAGATGTGTAAAAAGTCCGTTGACCCTGCAAGAATTCTCAAGAGTGTAGGTCTTCAGGACAGAATGGATAACTTCCCCTCACAGCTTTCAGGCGGTGAGCAGCAGAGAGTTTCCATCGCAAGAGCCCTTGCAAAAAATCCCAAGATTCTCCTTTGTGACGAGCCGACGGGTGCACTTGATTACAAAACAAGTAAGCAGATACTTTCACTTTTACATCAGACCTGCCGTCAGACGGGCACAACCGTTGTTGTAATTACCCATAACGGTGCTCTTGCTGCCATGGCAGACAGAATTATCACAATGCGTTCAGGCAGAGTGGTGCAGATTGCGGTCAACGACAGACCTGTACCCGTAGAAAGACTTGAATGGTAAGGAAGATATAATTTTATGAAGTTTAACAAGGTTTTAATAACCGATGCGATAAGAACAATTGAACGCAGTCAGTCAAGGTTTCTTTCAATCATAGCCATTGTTGCGTTGGGCCTGAGCTTTTTTGTAGGTACAAATGCTACGGCTCCGGATATGCTTGATACCATTGAACAGTACCTTTCCGATACAAACAGTATGGATATTCAGGTTGTTTCAACTGTGGGCATAACCGATGAGGATATTGCTACCGTTGCTTCAATCAACGGAGTGGAAAGTGTTGTCGGTCAGAAATTTGTTGACGGCGTTGTAAAGATAAACGGTGAAACCGTCAGCGATATCGACGGCTCCGAGCTTGCAATAAGAGCCATTGCTCTTGATATGGAAAAGGCTTATGCACATCTTTCAGGCGCGGATGACCCGGGCTATATGAACAGACCACAGCTTGTTGAGGGCAGCTGGCCTACAAGCTCCAATCAGTGCCTTGTGGACGCAAGCATGCTTTCAACTCCCGAGGAATTTGAAATCGGTGCCGTGTTGACAGTTGAGGGCGACGGTGTTGATATCAGCTCTTCACTTACAAATACGGAATATACAATCGTCGGTATCATCAGAAGCCCGTTGTTTATTTCCTATGACCGAGGCTCGTCAACGGTAGGTACGGGTAAGCTCGGTGCCTTCTGCTATGTTCCCTCGGATAACTTCAATCATGAGTATTACTCCGCAATGTATGTGAAGGTTAAGGACAGCGAAAAGCTTGACCCTTATTCCGATGAGTACGAGGAATATATCGGACGCTATGCCGATTATATTACACAGATTTCCGGTGAGGTGCTTTCAAAAAGAATAGGCTCACTCAAGGCGGAATACACCGTTAAGGTTGCCGATGCGGAAATTGAATATGCAACAACAAAGGCTGACGTTGAGCTTCAGCTTGAAAACGGCAGGAAGCAGGTTGAGCAGATTCTTGATATGGCCGAAAACGGCGACAGAAACCTTGTTGAATACAAAAGGCAGTATAACGAAAAGGCTACCGAGGCGGCACAGAAAATTGACGCAAGCAAGCTTGAACACTCCACACAGTATGCCTCCTGGGAAGCAAAGCGTAACGAATATAACGAGGCAATGAAAAAGGTGCAGGAGCACTCCAATGCCGAGGTTGAGCTTGAAACGGCTAAAACCGAGTACAATGTTGCTAACCTTCAGGTTAACACCCTGCTTACAACTGTTTCCTATTTTGAGGACCTTATTGCAACAACACGCTCGGCAATGGATCAGTTTAACAGCACTCAGGACAATACGGTGGGTGATATCATAAACCGTTTTGAAACATCGGGTCTTGTGGGTGCTGAGGTTGATGCTATAATGAGCACAATCAACTCACTTACTGCTGTAGGTACTGCCGAGGAAATGATGGCTTATATGGAGCCTCAGCTTCAGAGCTTTGAGGTTAAGCTTGCAAATTCAAAGTCTGAGCTTGCTGCCGCAAGAACAGAGCTTGCCGCCAAAAAGGCAGAGCTTGATAAGGCAGAGCAGCTTGTAAGTGAGCTTAAGCAGCTTGAAACAAAGCTTGCAACTGCAAAGGTACAGCTTGACGAGGCTGAAAAACAGCTTACCGAGGCAGGCTATGATATTCAGTTCGGTGAGCTTGAGGTGCTTTCACAGCTTTCCGATATGAAAAATCAGATAAGCACCTATGAAACAAACGTCCTTATGGCAAAGGAGAAGGCCCCTACAATTCAGGCTGAATTTGAAAAGGCTGAAAACGATGCCAACACAAAGCTTGAGCAGGCACGCAATCAGCTTGATGATGCAAAGGAGTTTCTGCTTAATCTTGATAATGCAAAATGGTATGTAAGCGACAGAAACGAAGCACTTTTAGGCTTTGAGGCTTACGGTCAGATGGCTGACAGAATGGCGGCCATTTCACTCATCTTCCCCTGGTTCTTCTTTATTGTTGCGGCTCTTGTATGCCTTAACACAATGACAAGAATGATTGAGGAGGAGAGAACGAGAATCGGTACCTTCAAGGCGCTCGGCTTTACCGACAACGAGATAATGGCAAAATATCTTATTTTTGCCTTCCTTGCATCGGTAATCGGCTCGGTGTCAGGCTCCTTCCTGGGCTTTGCGCTGTTCCCGTTTATGTTCTCAACAGCATTCGGCATACTCTTTGCCGTGCCGCAGATAATGATAAGCTTCCGCTTTGTTTATGCCGTTATCGGTATTGCGGTTTCAATTGCAACAACAGTTTTTGCAACCTGGTATACCTGCTATAAGAGTCTTGAGGTTGTGCCCTCATCACTTATGCGTTCAAAGGCTCCGAAGGGCGGTAAAAAGGTGTTCCTTGAAAATATTCCCATTATCTGGACAAGGTTAAGCTTCACCTGGAAGGTAACCTTCCGTAATGTTTTCCGTAACATAAAGCGCTTCTTTATGGCTACAATGGGTGTTGCAGGCTGTACGGCACTTCTGCTTGCCGCATTTGGTCTTGACAGCTCCATTGACAGAACTCTTCAGTATCAGTTTACCGATGAGGACAGCGTGTGGCAGTATGATATGCAGGTTGTTTTAAACGGCGGTTACGACACAACGGTAACAGAATGTGACGCCTTTGCACTTGTAAATAACGACCCTGCAGTTTCAGGCGCAATGCTCAGCTATATGACGGTATATAACGCCGTAAGTGCTTACAGCGATGAGAAAATGGAAACTTATCTTATCGTTCCGCAGAATGCCGCAGATCTTAACAATTATATAAATCTCCGTGACAGAGCAAGCAAAGCTCCTCATGTGCTTACTGCATCGGGTGCTATAATTACTGAAAAGCTTGCGGATTCACTCAAAATCGGACCCGGTGATGTAATCCGTATTATGGTCAACGAAGAGCAGGGTGTAAATGTTCCTGTTGCCGCAGTAACGGAAAACTACGCACTTCACTATATCTATATGTCAAGGGACGTTTATTCCGCTGTATTTGGCTCAAATCCCGCATACAATTATATAACGGCAAATCTTGCCGATAAAAATATGACAGGTCAGGCTAAAAACGACCTTGCCAAAAAGCTTATGAGGGAATACGAAATCAGCGCTGTGGCTTACACAAGCCAGGTTGAAACCTCCTTCCAGAACACTCTTGATTCAATCAGCATAGTTGTGCTTATTCTTATCGTATGTGCAGGACTTCTTGCCTTTATCGTTCTTTACAATCTTTCCATTATCAACATCACGGAAAGACTCAGGGAAATTGCCACAATCAAGGTGCTCGGCTTTGATGACCTTGAGGTTTCGGCTTACATTTTCAGAGAGAATATTATACTGACAATAATCGGTATACTTGAAGGACTTTTCTGCGGAGTTATACTTCATCAGGTTGTTATCAGTATGGCAGAGGTCGATATCATTATGTACGGCAGAGGATTACCTCTTTCAAGCTTCCTTTATGCGGCGGCATTGGCATTTGTTTTCTCAATGACGGTAAACATTGTGCTTCATAAAAAGCTGCAGAAGGTTGATATGGTAGAATCTCTTAAATCAATAGAATAAAAATAAGGAGATGTTATTATGCCCCTTTGTAATATGAAGGACCTGCTGAAAAAGGCTGAGGAAGGCAACTATGCCGTCGGCTCATTCAGCATTGCAAATATGGAAATGATTCTCGGTGTAATCAAGGCCGCCGAGGAAACCCGTTCACCTATCATTCTGCAGATTGCAGAGGTAAGACTCAACCATTCACCCCTTCACATAATCGGTCCTGCAATGCTTGCGGCGGCAAAAAGTGCAAGTGTTCCAGTTGCGGTACACCTTGACCACGGCACAAGCCTTGAATGTATCGGTCAGGCACTCCGTCTCGGATTTACATCCGTTATGTTTGACGGCTCACACCTTCCCTTTGAAAAGAATGTTGAAATGACCAAGACTGTTGTTGAAATGGCAAAAAGCACCGGCGCAGCTGTTGAGGCTGAAATCGGATGCGTCGGCGGAAGCGAGGACGGAAGCGTTGATATTGCAATGCGCTGTACCTCTCCCGAGCAGGCAAAGCTTTTCAGTGAAAGGACAGGTGTTGACTGCCTTGCAATTGCTATCGGCAATGCTCACGGCTTTTACAAGGATGAGCCTGAATTACGCTTTGATATTCTCTCCGAGGTTGACCGACTTGTTGAGGTACCTCTTGTGCTTCACGGCGGAACAGGCATCAGCGATGAGGACTTCATCCGTTGTCATCAGAACGGTATCAAAAAAATAAATATAGCCACCGCTACCTTTGCTTCAGCAGAAAGAAAGGTAAGAGAGGGCTATGAAAAGGGCGAAATCAAGGGCTACTACGATGTTCACACAAGAGAAATCGAGGGTGCCTACGAAAACGCAAAGAAGCATATGGAAATTTTTTACTCCGTCGGCAAGGCAGAGTAAAATCATATAAATACTGAAAGGAAGAAAACAGAAATGAAATACGTAGAATTTGACCAGAGCAAGCCCCTTGATGTAATCCCCATCGGCAGAGTTGCTATTGACTTTAACCCCACCGATATGAACAAGCCTCTTTCAGAAAGCTGTAACTTCAACAAGTATGTTGGCGGCTCACCTGCAAATATTGCTGTAGGTCTTGCAAGACTCGGCAAAAAGGTAGGCTTCATCGGTAAGGTTTCCGACGACCAGCACGGTGATTTTGTTGTAAATTACTTCAAGAATGACGGCATCGACACCTCACACATTTTCAGAGCAAAGAACGGTGAAAAAATCGGTCTTACCTTTACTGAAATCAAAAGCCCCACAGAGTCCTCAATCCTTATGTACCGTGACTCAATTGCTGACCTTATGCTTGAGCCCGAGGAGGTTGATGAGGAATACATTGCTTCCGCAAAGGCAATTGTTATTTCAGGTACTGCTCTTTCAAAGAGCCCCTCAAGAGATGCGGCTCTCAAGGCAATGATGCTTGCAAAGAAGAATAATGTTGTTGTTATCTTTGATATCGACTACCGCGCATACACCTGGAAGAACAAGGACGAAATTTCCGTTTACTATCAGATGGTAGCACGTAATGCTGATATTATTCTCGGCTCACGTGAGGAATATGACCTTACAGAAGCAATCACAGGCGTTTGCAAAACCGACGAGGAAAGTGCAAAGCTCTGGCACTCTTACGGTGCAAAGATTGTTATCATCAAGCACGGTAAGGACGGCTCCACCGCTTACACAAATGACGGTATGAGCTACTCCATCAAGCCCTTCCCCGTTAAGGCTATGAAAGGCTTCGGCGGCGGTGACGGCTATGCAAGTGCATTCATCCGTTGCCTTCTTGAGGGCTGGGAAATGATTGATGCTCTCGAATTCGGTACAGCCTCCGCTTCAATGCTTATTTCTGCTCACAGCTGTTCAGCGGCTATGCCTTCCGTTGAAGCAATTGAAAAGTTCATTAAGGAAGAAAAAGAGCTTTACGGTGAAATGGTGGCCCGTGCATAATTGTGACGGATAAAAAGGAGAAAGAAATATGAATAAGGTTCTTTTAAAAATACTCAGCGTTATAGTTGGTGTCATAAGCTCAATTTCATTGCTGTGTGCACCCATAACAAAGGCTATAATCAAGCCTAACTATGAATATGCAAAGTCCTTTGATAAGGTTGAATATGAGGAGCAGCTTGTTCCCGAGCTTGACGAGGACGGAGCCTGGGTTTTCACAACCGACAGAGAATTCAAGGTGCTTCAGTTTACTGATGTTCACATCGGCGGCGGTGCTTTTTCAAAGAACAAGGACAAAAAAGCAATGAATGCTGTTGCCGCTATGATTACAGCAGAAAAGCCTGACCTTGTTGTTATTACAGGTGATATGGCTTATCCGGTTCCCTTCCAGGCAGGTACCTTCAACAACAGCCTTTCAACCCTTATGCTTATCGACCTTCTTGAAACCCTCGGTGTTTACTATGCAGTAACCCTCGGTAATCACGATTCAGAGTTCTACGGCACCCACGACAGAACGGAAATTGCCGATATGTGGGGCAACCCTGACCTTGAGTATTCACTCTTCCGTAAGGGGCCCGAGGATATTGACGGCTACGGCAACTACATAGTTAAGGTTAAGGGTACAGACGGCATCACAAAGAATGCCTTCTTTATGCTTGACTCTCACGCATATACCGACGGTGACGTGCTCGGTATCCAGTGGAAATACGATAATATCAAGGACAGTCAGATTGTCTGGTATAAGGCAAATGTAGAAACCATTGACGAGGAGAACAAGGCTATCAATCCCGATTATCCTATGTTTACATCTCTTGCATTCTTCCACATTCCTCTTGAGGAATACGGCATTGCATGGAATGAATATGCAGCAAACGGCTATAAGGATACAGAAAATGTGAAGTACAAGGACGGCTACTTCAACGAAAAGGATGAAAAATCCTATCCCGGTATTTATCCCGAGGAATTCTTTGAAACAATGCTTGAGCTCGGCTCAACAAAGGCTACCTTCTGCGGTCACGACCACGTAAACAATGCAATCCTTGAGTATAAGGGCATTAACCTTGTTTACGGCAACAGCATTGACTATCTTGCTTACACCGACCTTAACTCAAAGGGTGCACAGCGAGGATGTACTGTAATCAGCCTCGGTGCTGACGGTGCTCTTGAGGATATCGTACTTGAAAACTATTATCAGGATAAGTACGAAAGCAAGTACGAAAAGGAAGAGGTTACAATGCAGTGGTAATGTTCAGACTGTTCTGAACGGTTTACCCTTCTGCTTGTAAAAAAGGAGAAAAAATATTATGACAGCGTTTATTGCAAAATTTGTTTCAATTGCTCTTAGCGTTCTTACTTCGGTAGCAGTGCTTTTCACTCCTGCTACTGAGGCACAGAATCTTACTAATTACGCCTATGCAAAATCCTTCGGCCAGATTGATTACGATGAAAACAGACTTGTTCCCACAGAGGATGCTGACGGCTGGGTGTTCAATACAGACAGACCTCTCAAGGTTGTTCAGCTTACCGATATTCATATCGGCGGGGGTGTTCTCAGCAAGGCCTTTGACCGCAAGGCAATGAATGCGGTTGCGGCAATGCTTAAATATGAAAAGCCGGACCTTGTTGTTCTCACAGGTGATATGGTTTATCCCGTACCCTTCCAGGGTGCTACCTTAAATAATAAGGTTTCAACAAAGCTGCTTATCACTCTGCTTGAAACTCTCGGCGTATATTATGCACCTCTTTTCGGTAACCACGACACAGAGGCCTACAGCACCCACACAAGAGAGCAGATAGGTGAAGTGTGGAGTGATGACGGACTTAAGTATTCACTTTTCAAAAAGGGTCCCGATAATGTTGACGGTGTAGGCAACTATATCATCAAGGTCAAGAACAGTGACGGCATCGTAAAGAATGCTCTTTTCTGTATGGACTCAAACGATTACAGAAAGGATGACCTTCTCGGTATAACAGGCAACTACGACAATTTCCATGACAATCAGATTGAGTGGTATAAGTCAAAGGTTAACGAAATTGACGCTTATAACAAGGCAATCAATTCTGCAGAGCCTATGTTTACCTCACTTGCCTTCTTCCATATTCCCCTTGAGGAATTCGGCATTGCATGGGAGGAGTACAAGGCAAACGGCAGCACTGAAAATGTAACATATATTGACGGTGAACACCGTGAGAGAACCTGCTGCAGTCCCTTTGCAGATGAGTTCTTTGAGACGATTCTTGAGCTCGGCTCAACAAAGGCTTTGTTCTGCGGCCACGATCATATCAATAACGGTACGGTTGAATACAAGGGTGTCAAGCTTGTTTACGGTATGAGCATTGACTATCTTGCTTATGTTACTACAGCCTTTATAGGCTATCAGAGAGGCTGTACGGTAGTTACCGTTGACGGTGAAGAAATTGAGGTTTCACACGAAAACTATTATCAGGACAAGTACGAAAGCAAGTACCTTAAGGAAATAGTTTCAATGAAATAATAACAGTGAATCACGAACCACGCCCGAAAGGACGTGGTTTGAATAATAACCCTATAAGGGTAAACAATACCAGCAGTGCCTGAAGGCACACCTAAGCGACACCAACTGCAGGTGTTGCTTTTATTTTTCTAAGATGTGTGAGAAAGGATTTTCATATTCCTTAAATGTTATCTGGTCCGATATCATATCTTCGTTTTCTTGTTCCCTTATGTACTTCTGTATGGTTGCTTTGTTAATTCCTACTGTACTTACATAGTACCCTTTTGCCCAAAATGTTCTTCTGCCATACTTATACTTCAAGTTAGCATGCCTTTCAAAAATCATCAAAGTGCTTTTTCCTTTTAGGTAGCCCATAAATTCCGAAACACACAAACTTGGTGGTATTGAGAGAAGCATATGTATATGATCAGGCATTGCGTGAGCTTCTATGATTTCTACATGTTTGTAGTCACACAATCTGCGCAATATCTCTCCTACATCTTTTCGTAGTTTTCCATACACCACCTTTCTTCTATATTTCGGTACTATTATCACATGATATTGACACTTCCACCGCGTGTGTGATAAACTACTTTCATCCATGGATTCGACCTCCTTTTGGTTTTTGTTGGTGTCGCAACTTACATTATACCAAAGGAGGTCTTTTTTACTATAATGAACGCTTCCGCTTTTTCTTTTCCACAAGTAAAACTTGTGGTTGTTTTAGATAATAAAAACAGAGCATCGGATGATGCTCTGTTTTTAAAATATACTTTACGGTATTGTTGAATTAAGATGCAGAAGGCGTTTTATTCGCCTCGAAGGCGTACAACAGTACGTCGAGCGGGTGAAAAAACGCCTGAAAAGCAAATAGACTATATTAAAAAAGATGCATTTTCAGGGTGATTTATGCCTTGAAGATGCACCTTTTTATATTTGCTTTTGTTCTGCGCTTAATTCAGCAATTCCGTCAGCTGCCTTGTTGAAAATAGGTTTCTGCAAGTCCGCCCTTTGAGGTTTCACGGTAAATTGCTTTTAAGTCCTTGCCTGTTTTGTACATTGTTTCAACAACGGTGTCAAAGCTGATTTTTCGCGTTGTGGAAAGGAAGTTTGCAAGGGAAAGTGCATTGATAGCTCTCATTGCGGCAACGGCATTACGTTCAATGCAGGGAATCTGTACAAGCCCGCAAACGGGGTCGCAGGTAAGTCCGAGCATATGCTCCATTGCAACCTCGGCGGCATATTCAATCTGACCGATGCCCATATGGAAAAGCTCACAAAGAGCCGCTGCAGCCATTGAACAGGCAGTACCGATTTCAGCCTGACAGCCGCATTCGGCGCCACTGATTGAAGCGTTGGTTTTTACAAGGTTGCCCACAAGACCGCCTACTGCAAGAGCGCGGCAGATGTCATCATCGGAAAAGCGCTTTTTGTCCTGCATATATTTAAGGACGCTCGGAAGTACGGCACAGGCACCGCAGGTGGGTGCGGTTACAATTACACCGCCACCTGCGTTATGCTCGCTGACAGCAAAGGCATAGGCACACACAAGTCTGTTTTCCCTTGTGATATCACTTTCGTCAATGTGGGACTGGTTATAAAGGAATTGTGCCTTTCTTTCAACACCGAGCCCACCGTCAAGTACGCCCCTTGTGGAAAGTCCCGCATTGATGGAGTTTTTCATTGCCTTCCATATTTCGTGAAGGTATTCCCATATTTCCTCGCCCTCGTATTTTTCAATGTATTCATAAAGGCGGATGTTGTGAGTGTTGCAGTAGTCTGCAATCTGGCCGAAGGTGTTTACGGGGTAGATGTCCTCTTCTCCCGCTTCGGGTACGCCTTCAACAACAATCTGTCCGCCACCGACGGACATAATACGCTTGAAGTCAATCTCTTTGCCGTTTTTATAGGCAAAAAAGTCCATGGTGTTTTCGTGGGGAAGCCCCTCTGTTTCATGAGGTCCGAAAACAAGGTCGATTTGTGAGCCTTCAAAAACATCAAGGATTGCCTCATCGGTTTTGTGACCCTTGCCCGTTGAGGAAAGGGAGCCGTAGAGGATTACCTTATAGCTGTCGGCATCGGCGTTACGCTCCTTGAAATAGCGTGCGGCTTTATCGGGGCCCATTGTGTGGGATGAGGAGGGACCTCGTCCGATTTTATAAAGGTATCTGAGAGATTTCATAACAACCGTCTCCTTTAATTCTGTTTTCTTACAATTTTGTATTCATCATAAGGGGAATAGTATCTGCAGGAGTCGTAGGAGCCGGACATGAACTTTTCAAGCTCGTCCTCGTCCATATTTACCGTACAGTAATATTCGTCATACTCTTCATCATAATCATAGTATGCACAGCTTTCACATTGGTTTGACATGGCGTTCTCCTTCTGATACAGATTTTATATCGGTATTATACTAAATTTTTGTGAGGTTATCAAGTTTGAAAAAAATATTTTTAAAAAAGTCTTGACTTATCCACTTTGTTGTGCTAATATGTTAACACGCTAAAGCGAAAAAACATTTCGCAAAATAAATTTCAGTTTTTGAAAGGAAGAATTTATCATGAAGAAGAAACTTATTGCACTGATTCTCGCAGCACTCGCAGTTGTAATGTGCTTCGCATTTGCAGCCTGCGGCGACAAGACAACAGACGGCAACGCAACAGACGGCAATGCTACAGACGGTAACGCTGTATCCGACCTTGCATATATTAAGGAAAAGGGTAAGCTTATTGTTGGTATGACAGACTACGCTCCCATGAACTACAAGGACGAAAACGGCGCATGGACCGGCTTTGACACAGAATTTGCTCAGGCTGTAGCAGCAAAGCTCGGCGTTGAGGTTGAATTCATCGAAATCAACTGGGATAACAAGTTCATCGAGCTTGCAGCAAAAGACATCGACTGCATCTGGAACGGTATGACAATTACTGACGAAGCTCTTGCAAACGCAAACGTATCAGATGCTTATGTTAAGAATGCACAGGTTGTTGTAATGAAGAAGGACGCTCTCGCTAACTATGCAGACGCTGCTTCACTTGCAGACCTTAAGTTCACAGCAGAAGCAGGCTCAGCAGGTGAAAAGGAAGTTCAGGCTCTTGAGATTGCAAACTACATTGCTTGTGAAACACAGTCAGCAGCTCTCCTTGAGGTTGCAAGCGGCAAGGCTGATGCTTGTGTAATCGACATCACAATGGCAAATGCTATGACAGGCGAAGGCACATCATATGCTGACTGCGGTTATGCTATTGAGCTTTCAACAGAAGAATACGGTATCGCTTTCCGTAAGGATTCAGACGCTACTGCAGAGGTTAACAAGATTATGGCTGACCTTATCGCAGACGGTACTCTTACAGACCTTGCTGCAAAGTACGAGCTTACTCTTGCATAATTAAAGCTGAAAAAAGTAATATTTTTACGCGGAAGACAGAAGGCTTATGCCCTCTGTCTTCCCGTCGGTTAGTTATCGGTTGTAATCCGAAAAGGCGGAAGGATATTACTGAAAAACTTTTTCGTATTACACGCGCTAACTAATTGGTTGACTACAGATAAAAAATAAAGAAAAGGAACATCAATATGGATTTTGGTACATTATGGAAGGTCACGCTGAGTCTTCTTGAGGGCTTCGGAGTAACGCTTGAAATATTTGCTCTTACCCTGCTTTTTGCCCTTCCTTTGGGTCTTGTAATAGCCTTCGGGTCAATGAGCAGATTCAGTCTGATAAAATACGCATCAAAGTTTCTGGTGTGGGTTATCAGAGGCACACCGCTTATGCTTCAGGTAATTGTTATATTCTACGGTCCCGGACTTCTTGCCTCCTGGGCAGAGGGTCTCGGCTCAACAAATGCTCTTATACAGTGGGTAGCAGGGCTTGAAGGCTTTGACCGTTTCCCTGCAGTTATCGTTTCCTTTGTTATCAACTATGCCTGCTATTTTTCCGAGATTTACCGCGGCGGTATCGAAAGCATTCCCAAGGGACAGTATGAAGCAGGTCAGGTGCTCGGTATGACAAAGAGTCAGACCTTCTTCAAGGTTGTGCTTCTGCAGGTTATAAAGAGAATTATTCCGCCTATGAGCAATGAAATCATCACCCTTGTAAAGGATACATCTCTTGCAAGAGTAATTTCAGTTTATGAGATAATCTGGGCAGGTCAGGCATTTATTAAGAGTGACGGACTTCTCTGGCCGCTGTTCTATACAGGCTTATTCTATCTTCTTTTCAACGGACTTCTCACCGTTGTTTTCGGCAGAATCGAAAAGAAGCTCGACTACTTTAAATCATAAGGAGGATTTGATATGGCAATACTTGAAGTAAGCAACTTAAAAAAATCCTTCGGAAAAACGGAAGTTCTTAAGGGTATTTCCCTTTCTCTTGAGGAAGGACAGGTTATGTCCGTTATCGGCTCCTCGGGCAGCGGTAAGACGACACTTCTCCGTTGCATCAATTATCTTGAAACAGCCGACAGCGGTAAAATTATCCTTGACGGCGATGTGCTTTTTGACGGCGACAGCAACGAAAAGCTCAGTTCAAATCAGAAGCGTGAAAGACAGCTTAAAATCGGACTTGTTTTTCAGCAGTTCAACCTTTTCCCTCAGTACAATGTGCTTGACAATGTGACCCTTGCGGTTAAGCTTCAGGCAAAGGAAAGAAGTGACTACAAGCAGAACAAGAAGCAGATTTTAAAGGAGATTGAGGAAAAGGCTCTGAAGCTTCTTGCTGATATGGGACTTTCAGATAAGATTAACAACTATCCCTGCGAGCTTTCGGGCGGTCAGCAGCAGCGTGTTTCCATTGCAAGAGCAATGGCACTTGAGCCGAAGGTGCTTTTCTTTGACGAGCCTACAAGTGCCCTTGACCCCGAGCTTACGGGTGAGATTCTCAAGGTTATCCGTGAGCTTGCGGAGAAGAATATGACGATGGTCATTGTTACTCACGAGATGAATTTTGCCAAAGAGGTTTCGGATTACATTGTGTTTATGGACGACGGTGTTATTGCCGAAGAGGGCGAGGCACAGGAGCTTATAACTAATCCGAAGACGGAGAGATTAAAGGCATTCCTGAGTAAAATCAAGGATTAAAAAAATGAGCGCGTTTTTGATTCTTTTTGCGCGCCAGCAAAAAGAATGCCCCGCGGCGAGCGATGAAAAAAATTAAGTACCGTTGTAAATTATACAATGGTACTTTTTTGTATTAAAAATAAAAAATTACAACCGTTGATTAAACTCAACGGTTGTTTTTTTGTCGCTCGCCGCGGGGCGTCACTTTTCTTGTAAGAAAAGTAACCAAAAGAACTTTAATTGTCTTATGCCCAGCTTTCCATTACCTTTTTCATTGCCTTAACCTCATTCATCACACATTCCGGTGAAGGTCCACCCTTGACAGTCCTCTTTCTCACACACTCGTCAAGGTCAATAGCAGTGTAAATATCCTCCTCAAAAAGGTCACAAACAGCCTTGTATTCCTCGATGGGTAGGGTTTCAAGGGTAAGCCCTTTGTCAATACAGGTTGCAACAAGCATACCCGTTGCCTTGTAAGCATCACGGAAGGGCAGTCCCTTGTAAACAAGGTAGTCAGCAGCGTCAGTTGCGTTGATGAAGCCCTTCGCCGCCGCATTTCTCATATTATCGCGAAGCACCGTTGCAGTGGACAGCATAGGTGCAAAGGTGTCAAGGCACATAATAACTGTATCAAGTGCATCAAAAATTGCTTCCTTGTCCTCCTGCATATCCTTGTTGTATGCAAGGGGAATACCCTTCATAACGGTAAGAAGGGTCTGCAAATCACCGAAAACTCTGCCTGCCTTACCGCGTACAAGCTCGGCAATGTCGGGGTTCTTCTTCTGAGGCATAATGCTTGAGCCGGTGGAGAAAGCGTCGTCAAGCTCAATGAACTTGAATTCCCAGGAGCACCAGGCAATAACTTCCTCGGAGAAGCGTGAAAGGTGTACCATAATAATTGAAAGCACGGAGAGTAATTCAAGAGCATAGTCTCTGTCGCTTACGCCGTCAAGGCTGTTGTCGCTTACGCCGTTAAGGTCGAGAAGCTCGGCAACATACTCTCTGTCAAGGGGATATGTTGTACCTGCAAGGGCGCCTGAGCCGAGAGGGGAAACCGCCATTCTCTTTTTGCAGTCGTAAAGTCTGTCAAGGTCACGCATAAGCATGCTTGCATAAGCCATAAGGTGATGACCTAATGTTACGGGCTGTGCACGCTGAAGGTGGGTGTATCCGGGCATAACTGCGTCGTAGTTTTCCTCTGCCTTAAGCACAATAACCTCAATAAGGGCCTTGATTGACTCCTCAAGCACCTTACTCTGATCAAGAAGATAAAGCCTTAAATCAAGGGCAACCTGATCGTTACGGCTTCTTGCGGTGTGGAGTCTCTTACCGCTGTCGCCGATACGCTTTGTAAGCTCGCCTTCAACAAAGGTGTGGATATCCTCGGCGGTCATATCAATGTCAAGGGCACCGCTTTCAAGGTCGGCGGCAATTTCCTTGAGAGAAGCAACAATTTTGTCGCTCTCATTTTTATCAATAATTCCCTGCTTGCCGAGCATTGTTGCGTGAGCAACGGAGCCGCGGATGTCCTGCTGTGCCATACGGCAGTCAAAGGGAATTGATGAGTTGAAATCGTTGGTTTTTTTGTCAAGGGACTTTTTAAAGCGTCCTGTCCAGAGTGGCATAGTGAGTTCCTCCTTAAATTCGGATAACCCCTCTGTCACAGCAAGGCTGTGACATCTCCCCTTTCAGGGGAGAAAAGGAGCTGTGCACCTTAGGTGCGAAAAAATAATACAACTAATTATCCTAAAAAATCAATGTTTTGTCAATAGCTCTTAAGATCAAAGGGCTGTTAAATTATGATGCATAAGGCATTTTTCGACGCTTTAATTTGTTTTGCCGTAAAGCGGCACCCTGACTACTGACTACCGGCTACTGACTACTTAAAAAAATGGGTGTCTTTCGACACCCGTTTTTTTACTTATTTTATATCCCAATCCTTTGAAAGCATAGCCTTAACCTTGAGGGGAAGACCGAAGAGGTTGATGAAGCCTTCTGCATCGTACTGATCGTAAACGTTGTCAGCGTCAAATGTAGCCATTTCCTCGCTGTAAAGTGAGTAGGGTGACTTCATACCTGCACCGATGATGTTGCCCTTGTAGAGCTTGAGCTTAACTTCACCGGTAACGGTTTCCTGGGTCTTGTCAACAAATGCTGCAAGAGCCTCACGGCAGGTTGTGAACCACTGACCGTAGTAAACAAGCTCTGCATATTTAACTGCAAGCTGGCTCTTGAGGTGTGCTGTATCTCTGTCGAGGCAAAGCTGCTCGAGCATTTCGTGTGCCTTGTAGAGGATTGTTCCGCCCGGTGTTTCGTAAACGCCACGGCTCTTCATACCAACAAGACGGTTTTCAACCATATCTGAAATACCGATACCGTTTGCACCACCGATTTCGTTAAGTGCCTTAACCATTGCAGGACCGTCAAGCTTTTCTCCGTTGAGTGTTGTGGGAACACCCTTTTCAAAGCCGATTGTGATGTATGTGGGAACGTCGGGAGCGCTTTCGGGGGTTACGCCCATTTCAAGGATTTCTTCGTACTTGGGTTCGTTTGCGGGATCCTCGAGATCAAGACCCTCGTGTGAAAGGTGCCAGAGGTTCTTATCCTTTGAGTAGTTTGTTTCTCTTGTAATCTTAAGGGGAATGTTGTGAGCGATAGCGTATTCAATTTCTTCCTCACGGCTCTTGAATTCCCATGTTCTCCAGGGAGCGATGATTTCCATATCGGGAGCAAATGCCTTGATAGCAAGCTCAAAACGTACCTGGTCATTACCCTTACCTGTACATCCGTGGCAGATAGCGTCTGCACCTTCTGCAAGAGCAATTTCAACAATTCTCTTTGCGATGATGGGACGTGCAAAGGATGTGCCGAGGAGGTACATACCCTCGTAAACTGCGCCAGCCTTAAGGGTGGGGTAGATGTAATCTTCAACGAATTCCTTGTTGAGGTCTTCGATGTAAAGCTTTGAAGCACCTGTTGCAATTGCCTTTTCTTCAAGACCGTCAAGCTCTGTGCCCTGACCAACGTCACCTGAAACTGCAATTACTTCAGCGTTGTTGTAGTTTTCCTTGAGCCAGGGGATGATGATTGATGTATCAAGACCGCCTGAGTATGCAAGTACGATTTTTTTGATGTCCTTTTTATCCTTTTTAATAGCCATTTTCTTCTTTTCCGGCAAGGTGATTTTATCCTTTGCCGACTCCTTTCTTAAAGGGGATAAGTGCCCCGTAAATTTTCGTATGCATATGATTATACGCATTTTTATGCAAAAGTCAAGGGATTTTGTGAATAAATTTGAAGAAATATTCATTTAGTTTGAATAATTTGCTTGTTTTTTTGTTTGATAGAATTAAAAGACCGTGCGGGAGTATAAAAATCAGCCATTCTGCCTTTTTTCCATTTGCTTCCAATTATAAAATCCGTATAAATCATTTATGAGAAAAACGGAAAAGCAGACAATTACCGAAACGTAGGAAGCATCCTTGATGCTTGCAAGAATCCACAATACTATAAGTACAACATCGTTTGCCGCATAAGCAAGGGCAAAGTAAGGACTTCGTCTGAAGGTGAGATAAGCGGCAATGAAGCTTGTTGTAACTGAAAGGGTGCTGGGGATGAGATTTGCTGTATTGGTGAATTTAAGTATGAAATAAAATATAACCGTAACTGCAGCGGCAAGAAGAAGCATAAGGAATACCTCTGCAGACCTTATACGGTTGACCTGTACCTGAGCCTTGTTTCCCTTATAAGGATTCTTCAGCCAGGATACAAGTGAAATTACGGCCATCGGCAGAGTCATTCCGAGGTAGGTCATCATTTCACCGTAGTAGGCAAAGCCGAAGGATATTCCTCCGTAAAATGTGGCGAAAACAATCATCATTACCTGACCGACGGGGTTGCCCTTTGCACAGAAAATCAGCGAGGTAATGCCGATGAGTGATGCAATCAGTGAAAAATAACCGTCATTTGAAAAAATGAAAAAGGTTGCGAGAATAACCGCCATTGAGCTTGTCCATAAAATCAGCTCAGCTTTTGAAAAATATCTAACAATGCGTTTTAATAACTGCATAATAATACTCCTTGAAAAAAGCATCCGCAACACATCTTCAAAGACCTAACGATGTGTGACGGATGCTTTTATTATGAATAAATGCATCTGCTACCCGGTGGCAGCTTATATTACATTATAATATATTATTTTCAGTTTTCAGCGGCATAGAACTCATAGCAGGCTCTGTAGGTGCTGTAAACGTCAAACTTTGAAACAACCTCATAGGGTGCATGCATTGAAAGCACGGGAACACCGAGGTCAACAACATCAATGTTGAGGTTTGCGATGTACATTGCAACGGTTCCTCCTCCGCCCTCATCAACCTTGCCGAGCTCACCGATCTGCCAGGAAACATTTGCTTTGTCGAGGATTCTTCTTACCTTGCCGACAAACTCTGCTGAAGCATCGGATGTGCCTGACTTACCTCTTGAGCCGGTGTACTTTGTGATAACAGCACCGTGGTTAAGGGTGCAGCAGTTGTACTTATCGTGAACTGAGGGGAAGGTGGGATCAAAGCAGGCGTTAACATCAGCGGAAAGGCACTCTGACTTTGAAAGCACGTGTCTGCCCTTGAGGCCTTCCATTTCAGCAAGGTCCTCAATGAAATACTTCATGTAAGCGGAGTTAAGACCTGTGTTACCGTCGCTGCCGATTTCTTCCTTGTCAGCAAGCACGGTGATGATTGTCTTTTCGGGAGCGGTGCAGTTGATGACAGCTTCGAGTGCAGGATATGCACAAACTCTGTCGTCGTGACCGTAAGCACCGATCATACTTCTGTCAAAGCCGATGTCTGAAACGGGGAGAGCGGGAACAAGCTCAAGCTCGGCTGAGATGAAGTCCTTTTCTGTTACGCCGTACTTTTCGTTGAGGATGTTAAGGATGTTGAGCTTTACAAGCTCGCTGCCTGCATCACTCTTGAAGGGACGTGAGCCGATGAGGATGTTGAGCTCTTCACCCTTGATGCCCTCGGAAAGGGGGCGCTTTGCCTGCTCCTTGCCAAGGTGGGGGAGAAGGTCGGTGATAACGAATTTGGGCTCGCTTTCCTTTTCACCGATGTTGATTTTTACGCTTTCGCCGTTGGCTTTAAGCATAACACCGTGAAGTGAGAGGGGAATTGCAACCCACTGGTACTTTCTGATACCGCCGTAGTAATGGGTCTTGAAGAAAGCCATTTCACCGTCCTCGTAAAGGGGTGTGGGCTTAAGGTCAAGACGGGGTGAGTCGATATGAGAAGCAACGATTTTTGCGCCTTCACTTACACCCTTTTTACCCATAACTGCAAGGATGATTGCTTTACCTCTGTTGTTGAGGTAAACCTTTTCACCTGCCTTGTATGTCTTGCTTGCATCAAAGGGAACAAAGCCGTTCTTTTCTGCTCTTTCAATCACATATTCAACACATTCTCTTTCTGTTTTTGCAGTAGCAAGGAAGTCCTTGTAGCCTTCGCAGAATTCATCTGCCTTTTTGCATTCGTCCTCAGTCATTGCAACTGAAAAATGCTTTTTTTCAAAACAGAGTTTTTCCTTGAGGAGCTCTGCCTGTGTTTTTTCGTTTTCCATTATAATCGTCCTTTCTTATTTATTATAGAGTTTTGTATATATGTTTTTTGTTTTCATTACCCTTTCAACATATTTTTTCGTTGAGGGGTAAGGAATATCCTTAAGTGTTCTGCCGTCGTCAGAATAGTCGGAATTTTCCAGCCATTCTTCAACGCTTCGTGCGCCTGCGTGGTAGGCGGCAACGGCGGTTGCCTCGTCACCGAACTGTTCCATCAGCATACCGTAAAAGTAACAGCCATAGTCGATGGCGGTTTCGGGCTCGAAAATGCTTTCCTCGGGGAGGTTTTCGCCGCGTTTTTCCTGAAGCCATAAAAAGGTTTCGGGCATAATCTGCATAAGACCTCTTGCGTCAAGATAGGACACGGCATTTTTGTCAAAGCCGCTTTCACATTCAATCACGGCGTAAACAAATTCTTCGCTCAAGTTATTTTCTGCCGAATATATTTCGACAAAATCAATGTATCGACGGGGATATAATGTTTTAAGTATTGACACGCTGCCAAAGTAAATAACAGTAAGCAGCGAAAATACCATAATAAGAAGCAACAGAGAGTCTGTCAGCTTTTTTGCCTTGGGGCTTTTGGTCATGGAATTAGCTCCTTTAGTTTTTCAAGCTCAGAGGAGAGCGCTTCATTGTCGGTGTTGTTATATATTGCAATGTCAGCCTGACTGAGATAATAGTTGTCGTCCTTCTGTCCGTTTATCCTTGTCAATGCCTGCTCACGGGTGATACCGTCACGGCTGAGAATCCTTTCAAGGCGGATTTTTTCGTCGGCGTGGACAACAATTATTTTTTTGCACAAGTCCTTGCAGTCGCTTTCAAGCAGGGCGGCGGCATCGATTACTGCCACGGAAAAGCCCTGTGCTTCACCTTCTGCAAGAAGCTCCTCGAAGCGTCTTTTTATATGTGGGTGGGTGATGCTGTTGAGCAGAGCTGTGCCTTCCTTTGATGAAAAGGCCTTTTGTGCAAGTGTCTTTCTGTCAAGACTGCCGTCTTTGAGGAGGATATCCTGTCCGAAGGCTTCGGCAAGCTCCATAAGGCAGGGTGAAGGGGGCATAACAATTTCTCTTGCAACCACGTCACCGTCAATGATGAAGCAGCCCTTTGATTTTAAGTAAGAGGCAACGGTGCTTTTACCTGCACCCGTTTTACCCGTAAGTCCTGTTACAAGCATATTTTCACCTCAAAGCTCAATAATGTTGAAGGCGGCGGCACGAAGAAGTCGGTTGAAAACCGCAAGGCCCATACCTTCATTTTCGGGGAAGCGGGCAAACACCTGCTTTGCTCCGATTTTGTCAACGGTGCGAAGGGCGTCAAAAATGTGCTTTGCCTGGGAGGAGGGGTCATTCCTTTTGCCGTAGGTTACCGAGGGTACATTAAGCTCCTTTTCCTCACCCTCAAAGCAGAGAGCAACAGTACCTTCCTTGGCGTTGCTGTTTACATGTTCGGCAAAAGCCTCAAAGCTGCCCTTTACAAGGACAACGCTTGCATCGGGGGAGTAGTGCTTGTATTTCATGCCCGGTGAAGCGGCCTGCTGACCGTCGAGAAGCTTATCAAAAACGGCATCGTCAATTTCAATTTCGCCGAGAACCTCGGTAAGCATTTCGGGAGTAACCTGACCGGGGCGGAGAAGCCTCGGAGGATAAACAGCAAGGGAAAGCACCGTGGATTCCACACCCACATTGCAGTCACCCGAATCAACAATAGCTTCAATTCTGCCTGTCATATCGTCAATAACGTGAGCGGCAGAGGTGGGACTCGGCTTGCCTGAAAGGTTTGCCGAAGGGGCGGCAAGAGGGACGCCTGCACTTTCGATGATTGCTCTTGCAATTTCGTTTTCGGGCATACGCACCGCAACGGTGTCAAGTCCGCCGGAAACCTCATCCGGGATAATATCACTTTTTGGCAGGATAATTGTAAGCGGTCCCGGCCAGAAGGCATCGGCAAGAGCCTTTGCACTTTCAGGTATTTCCGTTACAAGGGGCGCCCAATGTGAAAAATTGCTGATGTGCACAATCAGGGGATTGTCCGAGGGTCTGCCCTTTGCAGTAAATATCTTTTGGGCACACTTGCCGTCAAGGGCGTTGCCTGCAAGACCGTAAACCGTTTCCGTGGGAATTGCGGCAAGTCCGCCGTCACGGAGAATTTCACCGACGGCTTTTATATTTTCATCATCGGGGGAGTTGATTTTAAAAATTTTAGTTTCCATTTTATTTCTCTTTTATTTTATGAGTTTTGGTTTTTAAGCTTTTCAGCTGTGAAGAAGGTGATAAGACTGTCGATAACCTCATCAAGGTCACCTGAAACAATCTGCTCTAGCTTGTAAAGAGTAAGTCCGATTCGGTGGTCGGAAAGTCTGCCTTGAGGATAGTTGTAGGTGCGGATTCTTTCGCTTCTGTCACCTGTTCCTACCTGGGCACTTCTTTCGGCGGCAATTGATGAATTCTGCTTTTCTCTTTCAGCTTCAAGGATTCGGGAACGGAGAATCTTCATCGCCTTATCCTTGTTTTTGTGCTGGCTTCTTTCATCCTGACACTCAACAATGGTACCTGTAGGAATATGAGTGATTCGGATTGCCGACTCGGTTTTGTTAACGTGCTGACCGCCTGCGCCGCCTGAACGGTAGGTGTCAATCTGCAAATCGGCAGGGTTGATTTCAACGTCAACCTCCTCCGCCTCGGGAAGCACGGCAACGGTTACGGTTGAGGTGTGTATTCTGCCCTGACTTTCCGTTTCGGGAACGCGCTGAACTCTGTGAACTCCGCTTTCGAATTTGAAGCGCGAATATGCGCCGTCGCCAGAAATGCTGAAGCTGATTTCCTTGAATCCGCCAAGCTCCGTGGGGTTGGAGTTGAGAATTTCCGCTTTCCAGCCCTTGGATTCGGCATACATTGAATACATTCTGAAAAGACTGCCTGCAAAAAGTGAGGCTTCCTCACCGCCTGCGCCGCCGCGGATTTCAACAATAACGTTTCTGTCGTCGTTGGGGTCACGGGGCAGGAGCAGAATCTTCAGCTCTTCCTGATAAACGGCAACTTTTTGAGTTGCATCCTCAAATTCTTCCTGAACCATTTCGCGGAAATCCTTTTCAAGACCGCCTGCCTCAAGCATTTCTCTTGCTTCCTGCAGGGTTTCCTGAGCCGCCTTGAGCTGACGGAATTTTTCAACGATGGGAGTCA
>JAZRFT010000035.1:0-31940 GCA_045643805.1 Acutalibacteraceae bacterium | reverse complement strand
AAAAAATTTCAGAATACATTTTGGATAAAAAATAAAAGTAAAATTTCTTTAATATTAAATGCGATACGAATACTGTTTTTTATTATCACCACACAACCTTATGCAGCAGCTTTTATGTTCCTATTGCTCATTATAAAGGCCTTGTTGCTTATTAAATGGCAATGATACGGAAAGTGTCGCTCGTGTGACATACCGTTTCTTTTGGTTTTTCCAACCTTCCTTTAAACTTTATTTAGGCGAAAGCCAAACATTAAAAAGGTAGGTTGATAAAAATGAGAAAAGACAATCAGAAGACTCTTTATACAGCAATCTGTACGCTTGCTGTATTTGTGTTGTGGACGATAGCAATTCAATTTATTGATGTTAAAGCAATCGGCCCACAAAACTCCTCTGTCGGATTTGCAACGCTTAATCAGTTTATCCACAATCTTACAGGTGTTAATATGTCGCTTTACACGATTACCGACTGGTTAGGTCTGGTTCCGCTCGGTTTTGCTATGGGATTTGCTTTGCTTGGATTTATACAGTGGATTAAGAGAAAGCGAATTCTGAAAGTTGATTACAGCATTCTTGTTCTCGGCGGTTTTTATGTTCTTGTAATTGCAATGTACATTTTCTTTGAACTGTATATTGTAAATTACAGACCAATACTGATAAACGGTATTTTGGAAGCATCTTATCCGTCATCAACAACAATGCTTGTAATGTGTATTATGCCGACAGCAATTATAGAATTTAATAATCGTATCAAAAATGAAACACTGAAAAAACTTATTTCCGTATCAATCATTGTTTTTATTCTTTTTATGGTTATCGGCAGAATTCTTTCAGGTGTACATTGGATTACTGATATAATTGGCGGCGCTTTACTCAGCTGCGGACTTGTAATGCTGTATTGTTTTGTCAGCAAACTTAAATTTGAGTAAATCCCTTATGAGCACCCGCACCAAAAATAGACAAGCTTAAAGGCTTGTCTATTTTTTATCCATTGCGAAAGCAATGGTATATCATCGTCGAAGGCGTATATCATCACCCGTCAGGGTGTATATCATCAGCCGCAGGCTGTATAAGCTTTCGCAATGATGATATACAGAACTTTGTTCTGATGAGATACAACACTCCGTGTTGATGATATACAAGGCTACGCCTTGATTTTTTATAACCTCTCGCACCATGACTCAGTAACCAAAAGGTTGCTGAGTTCTTTTTTTATTTCTCCGCCCTTTTTCACCTCAATATTCCCTTAAATTATAGACAAAAATATAAATCTGTGCTAAAATACAATTTAAACCTTTAAAGTAAAACGTTATTCACGGTTTATATATTTAAAAAGGCAACACAATCCAAGCCTTTTTGAACGGAGAATTAAAATGTACAGAATTGCGAAAAAGAAAATCCTTAATCCTACTGTAATTGAAATGCAGATTGACGCTCCCCTGGTTGCAAAAAAAGCAAAGCCGGGTCAGTTCATCATACTCAGAGTTGATGAAGAAGGCGAAAGAATCCCCCTCACAGTTGCAGGTACAAACGCTGACGAAGGTACTGTGAAAATTATTTTCCAGGTTGTGGGTGCTACAACAACCGCCCTCAGCCACAAGAAGGAAGGAGAATTCCTTCAGGATTTTGTCGGTCCTCTCGGTATCGCATCAGAGCTTGAAGGACTTAAAAAGGTCTGCATCGTCGGCGGAGGTGTGGGCTGTGCCATTGCTATGCCCATTGCCGAAGCTCTCCATAATATGGGTGCAGAGGTCACAAGCGTCATCGGCTTCAGAAATAAGGACCTTGTTATCCTTGAAGATGAGTTCAGAGCTTTTTCCGATACACTTCATATTATGACCGATGACGGCTCATACGAAAGACAGGGCAATGTAACAATGCCACTTAAGGAAATGCTTGAAAAGGGCGAAGACTTTGATATGATTATCACCATAGGTCCCCTTATTATGATGAAATTCGTCACCGAAACCGCACGTCCCTACGGCGTGCCCGTAACCGTATCAATGAACCCCATTATGATAGACGGCACGGGTATGTGCGGCGGTTGCAGACTCACCCTTAATGTTGACGGCAAAAAGGTGACAAAATTTGCCTGCGTTGACGGTCCCGACTTCAACGGCTATGAAGTTGACTTTGATGAGGCTATGTCACGAAGCAGAATGTACAGCGACTTTGAGCGCCACGCATATGAAAAGGCCTGCAACCTCTACAAAAAGGAGGTAAACTGAAATGGCAAAACCCAACATGTCCCTTAACCGCAACCCTATGCCTGCGCAGGAGCCTTTGATCCGTGCACACAACTTTGATGAGGTTGCCCTCGGTTATTCCGAAGACACAGCAATTGACGAGGCTATGCGTTGCCTTGGCTGTAAGAATATGCCCTGCGTTAACGCCTGCCCCGTAAAAATCAATATCCCCGGTTTTATCGGAGAAATCAAAAAAGGCGAATTTGAAAAAGCCTATGAAATAATTTCAGAGTCATCTTCCCTTCCTGCTGTATGCGGCAGAGTATGTCCCCAGGAAAAGCAATGCGAATCACAGTGCGTCCGTGCAATCAAGGGTGAATCCGTAGGCATCGGCAGACTTGAACGCTTTGTTGCCGATTACCACAACACCAGTTGCAAGCAGCCTCCCGTTGCTCCCGTGTCAAACGGTCATAAGGTTGCTGTTATCGGCTCAGGTCCTTCAGGTCTTACCTGTGCAGGTGACCTTGCAAAAAAAGGCTACGATGTAACTGTTTTCGAGGCGCTTCACACCCCCGGCGGTGTTCTTGTTTACGGTATTCCCGAATTCCGTTTACCCAAGGCTATCGTTGCAAAAGAGGTTGACACACTTAAAAAATTAGGTGTTAAAATTGAAACCAATGTTGTAATCGGCAAAACACTCACCGTTGACGAGCTTTTTGATATGGGCTTCGAAGCCGTGTTCATCGGCTCAGGTGCAGGACTTCCCAACTTTATGGGCATCCCCGGTGAAAGCCTTAAGGGTGTTTATTCAGCCAACGAATTCCTTACCCGTAGTAACCTTATGAAATCCTACCTTGATAACCCCACAACACCTATTATGAAAAACGGTAAGGTGGCAGTTGTCGGTGGCGGAAATGTTGCAATGGATGCCGCAAGAACAGCACTCAGACTTGGTGCTGAAAAGGTTTATATTGTATACCGCCGTTCAATGGAGGAGCTTCCTGCAAGACACGAGGAGGTTGAGCACGCCATTGAGGAAGGCATTGAATTTTCACTGCTGTGTGCTCCTACGGAAATCATCGGCTACAACAATCCCGATGACCCGAGAGACCCGAAAAACGGCTATGTCAAGGCTATGAAGCTTGTTAAAATGGAGCTTGGCGAACCCGACGCAAAGGGTCGTCGCCGTCCCGTAGAAATAAAGGACAGCGAATACGAAATTGAGGTTGACACCGTAATTATGTCAATCGGCACATCACCCAATCCTCTTATCAAGTCCACAACCGAAGGACTTGAGGTTAACTCAAGAGGCGGTATCATTGTAGCAGAGGACGGACTTACCTCACGAAGCAATGTTTACGCAGGCGGTGACGCTGTTACAGGTGCAGCCACGGTTATTTCCGCTATGGGTGCAGGTAAAACCGCAGCAAATGCAATTGATGAAGCTTTACGCAAATAATTCAACACTTAAAAAGAGTTGTAAAAACAAAAGTTTTTTACAGCTCTTTTTTTATATACACCTTTAAAAAATTCTTCTTAAGCTTTATATTTTGTTTAATTTATTGCTTTTATATAAACAATAATGTATAATTATGAGGACAAGCGAAGAGAAAATGAATACTACGGAATTGCACAAAAACAAAAAAATGCTCCCGACGGCAAACCTGTTGCAAATCCTAAAAAGAAATAATATGTAAAGGAACATAAAAAAATGTCAGACACTTTTGAAATCAAAGGCAGTGAATTCTGTCTGAACGGTAAGCCCTTTAAAATTTATTCAGGTGCAATGCATTACTTCCGCACCTTACCCGAATATTGGGAGGACAGACTTCTTAAGCTCAAGCTTGCAGGCTTCAACACAGTTGAAACCTATGTCTGCTGGAATCTCCACGAGCCTGAAAAGGGAAGGTTTGACTTTGAAGGAATGCTTGACATCGTCAAATTCCTTGAAACTGCCCGAAAGCTCGGATTATACGCCATAGTAAGACCCGGTCCGTACATCTGTGCAGAGTGGGAGTTCGGTGGCTTCCCTGCATGGCTTCTTAAGGATAAAAACATTGAGCTTCGTTGCAACAATGAGGTTTATCTCGGACATGTGCATGACTTTTTTGAAAAGCTTTTTGCTATCCTCAAGCCTATGCTTATTACCAACGGCGGTAATATCATTGCAATGCAGATTGAAAATGAATACGGAAGCTACGGTAACGATAAAAAATATCTGCAGGCACTCAAGGATATGTACGGTGAGCTTGGTATAGATGTACTTCTTTTCACCTCTGACGGAACATGGTGCAATATGCTCTCAGGAGGCACAATTGACGGTATTCTTCCCACTCTTAATTTCGGTTCCCGTACCTCAAGTGCATTTTCTGCCCTTGAGCCCTTCGGAAATGTACCGAAAATGTGTATGGAATTCTGGTGCGGATGGTTTGACCATTGGGGTGAAAAGCATCACACCCGCGGTGCTGACAGTACGCTCAAGGAAATTGAAGAATTTCTCAAGCAAGGTGCATCCTTCAATATGTATATGTTCCACGGAGGCACAAACTTCGGCTTCAATGCAGGCTCAAATCACAACAAGGGCTTTGCTCCGACGGTTACAAGCTATGACTATTGCGCTCCTTTGACCGAATGGGGCGACTATACGGAAACCTATCACAAAATCAGAAAGCTGATGTGCGAAAAGCAAGGCATACCCCTTACTGAGCTTCCCCCTTCACCCGAAATGCAGAACATCGGAGCTGTTGAGCTTACCGAAGGTGCAGACCTTTTTGAAAATCTTGATGCGATTTCACAAAAGTATTATTCCCCCCTGCCCCGTTCAATGGAGGCTTACGGTCAGAGCCACGGTCTTATCTATTACAAAACCGTGCTTAAGGGTAAATATTCCGGCTCCTTCCTGAGCATTGACGATGTGCATGACTATGCTCACGTTTATGTTGATAAAAAGAAGATTGCCGTTATCGACAGAATGAAGAAAAAATCCCTTTTAAACAAGCTCAGACTGAAAAAACAGCTTTATCTCGGCGGCTTCTCATCAGAATGTGAGCTTGGCATACTTGTGGACGCAATGGGACGTGTTAACTACGGGGCAGATATGTACGACCGTAAGGGCATTTCAAAGGTAATGCTTGCAAACCAGACCCTTATGGATTTTACGGTGCATACAATACCTCTTGATAACCTTGATAAGCTTGACTTCAAAAAGCTTTCCTCTCAGGCCGCAGGCAAGGGTCCCGTTTTCCTCAAGGGACATTTCAAAGCCGAAAGCAAGGACTGCTTTGTCAATATGAAGGGCTTTACAAAGGGCTATGTTTTTGTCAACGGCTTCAATCTCGGCAGATATTGGGATATAGGTCCGCAAAAGGCTCTGTACATTCCCGGAGCTTTGCTTAAAGAGGAAAACGAAATAGTCATCTTTGAAATGGAAAAATACAACTGTGCAAATGTCACCGTTCAGGCTGAGCCTGCATTAGGATAAGTCTCAATAAAAAAACAAAGGAGAAGATATTATGATTACTTTCATTCAACGAGTTCTTGCATTTTTCACAACAATTGCAACCGTCATTTCAAGCTTTCTCGGCATAAACGGAAGCCTTATCGACAAAAAGGTTGATGGCTTCAGGGTCACAACCTACATAAGAGGCGACGCCATAATGTACTGGGGCGGTGAGGTATATGAGGAGGATTTTGACATCATAACCGATGCAATTATCTTCGAGTGTGCTACCTTCAACAATAAGGGCGAGGTTGAGTACGACGAAGAAAAAATGAAAACCGTTCTCACAATGGTCCGTGATGCAATCGGCGACAGAGACGTTCACCTCACCCTTAACCTTATAGGACCCGGTAGTACAACGGATTCAGACGTATACGAGGAGCAGATGGAATCCCAGAGTGACGAGCACAACAAGGCCTTCAAAAGCGGTGTGCTTGAAGAAAACATCATTGCCGTGCTTGAAAAGTACGACTTTGACGGCGTTCACTTTGACTATGAATATCCCCTCTCCCTCAAGGCCTGGCACTACTACAACAAGTTCCTTGTTTCCCTTGACAGAGCATTGGGCAAAAAATACACTCTCGGTGTTGCAGGCAACGCCTGGAACATTAAATTTACAAACGCCGCCATTGAGGCTATTGACACCTTTGAGCTTATGTGCTATGACTTTGTTGACGGTCAGGGAAGACACGCCACCTACGAGGGTACTCTTGAACAGCTTAACCAGCTCGGTCTCAGAGGTATGCCTTTGAGCAAGGTCAACGTTGGCATCCCCTTCTATTCAAGACCCATCGATATGTCAGGCTATTGGTACGGCTATAACGGCTGTTATGACGGCATAAATGAGGACGGCTGGTATCATTGCGATGACATCAGTAAGGATTTCTGGTTCAACACACCCGAGGTTGTAAAGCAGAAAACAGACTACTGCATTGAAAATGGCTTCGGCGGTGTAATGATCTGGCATTACAACTGCGATCTTCCCTCAAGTCAGGAGGGCTCACTCCTTCGTGCAATCGGTCAGAGTGTAACCGAAAATTATCAGTAAAAAAGATATCCACCCATCGGTAAATCCTTTGGGTGGATAATTTTATTTAAAAGCGGAACCGGATAAAGCTTAAAGTGTAACTCCGTCCTTGAAAATTGCAATTTCACGGTAGGAGTTTTTTTCGTTGCAGGTTTCCCTGCCCTCACAGACCTCTTTGATGTACTGCCATAATTCTTCTTCATTGCCCGTCATAGCGTCAAAGTCCATCCAATGAGGCTTTTTTTCAAAAATGGCGGTGTTGGTTGCAATTTTAACCGTAGGCACAGGCGCACCGAGAGGTGTACCTCTGCCCGTTGTGAAAAGGATAATATGACATCCTGCGGCGGTTAGATTTGTGCAGGCTACAATGTCGTTACCCGGTCCGTCAAGAAGGTTAAGCCCCTTTTCCTTCACGGAGTCCCCGTAGCTAAGCACCGCCGTAACGGAGGCGGTACCGCCCTTCTGCACACAGCCGAGAGATTTATCCTCTAAGGTTGTGATACCGCCTGCCTTATTGCCCGGTGAGGGATTCTCCGAAACGGGCTGACCGTGAGAGGTAAAGTATTCCTTGAAGCCGTTTATCATATCCACGGTTTTGCAGAATACATTTTTGTTTATACATCTGTTCATCAGAAGCTGTTCGGCGCCGAACATTTCGGGAACTTCCGTCAGTACGGCACTTCCGCCCATAGAAACAAGGCTGTCGGTGATTTTACCGCAGAGAGGGTTTGCCGTGATACCAGAAAAGCCGTCGCTTCCGCCGCACTTCATACCGATTACAATCTCACTTACGGGGACGGGAACACGGCTTTCACTTTCCGCCCTCTGCTGAAGCTCACGGATAATTTTCACACCCTCGGCAATTTCATCCTCACAGTCCTGAACGTTAAGGAAGCGGACCCTTTGTGAGTCAATGTCACCGAGGATTTTTTTCATTTCGGCAATGTTGTTGTTTTCACAGCCAAGGCCGAGCACAAGCACTCCCGAAGCGTTAGGGTGATTGATAAGACCCTTGAGCACAAGCTGTGTCCTTTCGTGGTCACCGCCAAGCTGACTGCAGCCGTAGGGATGAGTAAAGCAGAATGCTCCCGTAAGGGAAGCAAGCTTCTGTGAAATGCCGTTGACACAGCCGACGGTGTTTACAATCCACACATCATTGCGGATACCCACCTGACCGTTTTTGCGTCTGTAAGCCATAACGGTGAAAGGCTCTTTTGTCTGTGTTTTCTCAAAGCAGGGAGAATAAGTATAATCGAGAGTGCCCGAAAGAGCTGTTTTAAGGTTATGTGAATGAACATGCTCTCCTTGTTTGATATCTTCCGTGGCAACACCTATGGGGTAGCCGTATTTTATAACGCCCTCCCCTTTTGCAATATCGCAAAGAGCATACTTGTGTCCGCTTTCAAGGTCGATGTGTACATTATCCCTTTCGTGGATTTTAACAAAGCTCATTGGTTCAACCTCCCTGATTTATATGTGCTATATTTTAGCACAAGTTGAAGTGTTTTTCTACTGTAATGTGAATTTTTTCTTTCTTTTTTGTCTTATCTATTGTTTTTAACAAGAATTTATGAGATAATTTTTAAAAGATGAGATTTCAGGAGAATTACTATGAGTTCAATGAAAGAAAGAATGCACACGGGTGAAATCTATGTCCCCGATGACGAGGAGATAATGAGCGAGCAGCTCAAAAGACTCGATAAGCTATATGACTTCAATATGACACGTCCCACGGAGCTTGACAAAAGAGAGGAAATGCTCAAAGGTATGTTTGCCGAAATCGGCACCAACTGTTACATTGAGCCTCCCTTACACGCAAACCACGCAGGCTACCACGTACACTTCGGCAACAATGTTTACGCAAACTTCGGACTCACCCTTGTTGACGATACACACATTTACGTCGGTGACTGTACAATGTTCGGCCCCAACGTTGTTGTTGCAACAGCGGGTCACCCTATTCTTCCCGAGCTTCGCGAAAGAGCATTGCAGTTCAATATGCCCGTTCACATCGGCAGAAATTGCTGGCTTGGTGCAGGCGTAATTGTACTCCCCGGTGTTACCATCGGTGATAACAGCGTTATCGGTGCAGGCAGCGTTGTAACAAAGGATATTCCTGCAAATGTAATTGCCGTAGGCAACCCCTGCAGGGTGCTTCGTGAAATCAGCGAAAAGGACAGAGAATACTATTTCAAAGACAGAAAAATTGCCGACGAATGGTTTAAATGAGGTGAATTATGAATTTAGCTAACAAACTTACGGTTTTCAGAATGATACTTGTCCCCTTTTTTGTTGTTTTCATTCTGACAGATTTTACGGCTCACAACGAGCTTATTTCCCTTATCATTTTTGTTGTTGCAACAATTACCGACAAGCTTGACGGTACAATTGCCAAAAGGCAGGGCACGGTTACAAACTTCGGTAAATTTATGGACCCGATGGCAGATAAGCTTCTTGTCTGCTCTGCTCTCATCTGCCTTTGTGCAAAGGGCGAGATTCCTTCCTGGGTAGTGCTTATCATTATCGGCAGAGAGTTTGCCATAAGCGGTATAAGACAGATTGCCGCCGACAACTCTGTTGCCATTGCCGCTTCATTCTGGGGCAAGGTAAAAACCATTTTCCAGATGGCAATGATAATCATTATACTTCTGCAAAAGGCGGTACCCACTCTCACCCTTGACACATTTTCACTTATTGTAATGTACGCCGCCGTTGCACTTACGGTAATTTCCCTTATTGACTACATAATTAAGAACAGAAAGGTTATTACTATGGGAGAAATGTGATTGAATGAAGCAGGTAAAAAGCAAAGTTCTTTGATTCTTTCTTACAAGAAAGAATGCCCCGCAGCGAGCGATAAAATAATAAAAATGATAAAGCAGGTGTATATTGAACACCTGCTTTTGTTATGTCTTTTTATAGTCAGGGGGCGTCGCCCCCTGCTCTCTTGCGGTTCCCAAAATCGCTTTTCGGCTTGGAGCGCCGAGCGATTTTGACCGCTGCGCCATCCGCGCCTCGCTGCATCGTCCGCAGGACGCGCTTCGGCGACGATGCCCCACAAGCTTTTGTAAAAGCTTGACCAAAACTTTACGCTTTTTTTACTTCAGCAGACACACCGCGTGTGCAGCAATGCCTTCCTTGGCACCGGTAAAACCAAGCCCTTCCTCTGTGGTTGCCTTGACGCTCACAGCACCCACGGGAATACCAACCGCAGAGCTGATTTTTTCACGCATGGTGTCAATAAAGGGACGAAGCTTCGGTGCCTGGGCAAGAATTGTAGAGTCAATATTTTCAATTTCAAACCCCTCTTCTCTGACTGCCTCGCAAACTCTTTTAAGAAGCACAAGGCTGTCCGCACCCTTGAAGGTGGGGTCAGTATCAGGAAAAAGCTTGCCGATATCACCAAGAGCCGCCGCACCTAAAAGTGCATCGGAAATTGCGTGAAGAAGCACATCGGCATCGGAATGACCGAGCAATCCCTTTTCGTGAGGAATTTCCACTCCGCCGATTATGAGCTTTCTGCCCTCAACTAATTTATGTACATCGTATCCGTGTCCTATTCTCATAAGCTTATCTCCTTTACTTTATCAATGAATTCTTCATAAGTAACAAAAGTATTAAGTATTTTTACAAGGTTTGAGGTGGACATTCTTTCAGGTAAGGCAAGACTTTTTAAAAGAGCCTGCCTTTTTGCTTTGCTGTCAGCTCTGCCTGAAAAGCCCCACTCGTAAAGGTCAACGTTGGTGATGAGCCTTCTTTCGGTGCTTTCACTTTTATCACAAAGCACTCCTGCCTTATGAAAAGCTTCAAGGAGCACGTCCTCACTCATACCCTCAACGCCTAATTTGCCTTCCTTACCGCCCTCGGTTTTACGTTTTTCCTTGCCGTAAATATCGGGGATATATACGTTTGTTATTTTTTCCTTCGGCACAACAGAGGAAATGAAATTCCTTATCATAAAGCCTGCCGAGTCGCTGTCGGTAAGGACAATTATCCCCTTTTCACCGGCAAGGCGGCGGATAAGCTGCTGCTTTTCCTTATCCTTGAAAATACCGAAGCCGTCGGTTTTTATTATAAGTCCGTCTATTAAATTTGACAGCTTGATTATATCGTATTTGCCCTCAACAATAACGGGCTGTGAAAGCTTTATCATACCTTATCACCGTTTGAAACAAGAAAGAGCCTTACCATCAGCTGTTCAAGGATAATTGAAGGATTATCCCTGCTTTTTTTGAGCCTGATGTCAGCCCTTGAAAGCTCATCAATGCACTTGCGCAAGGTGTCAATATCAATCCTTGAGGAATCCCTTGCACCGTTTTTCAGGCAGAAAGCTCTTCTTCCGTAGGAGAAGGCCTCGCTTAATTCCTCCGCACCCTTACCGCAGGCAAGGGACACCTTTGCACGGTACATATCAACATAGGAAGCAATAATTGTACCTAGGATAAATTCAGGCTCGGTCTTCTGCTTTAAAAGAATATTAAGCACCTCGTACGCCTTATCGAAGTTTTTCATAAGAAGGAACTTTGTAAGGTCGTAAATTTTTGCCTCGTCACTTTTAACGGCAACCTCGTCAATGTGCTTTTTTGTAATTTCTCCCCCTGCGGCATAGTGACACACCTTTGAAAGCTCGTTGATAAGCACGTTGAAGTCGTCACCTACAACGCTTACAAGGTAGTTTGCACCGTCGGCAGTAAGCACACAGCCCTGCTTTGAAGCAGAGGAAATAAGAGGCTTAATCAGATCGTTACCGCTTCTTTTATTAAGAAGACACACAGCACCCTGCTTTTTGACAAGCTCAGCTACCTTTTTTGCCTTGTCAAGGGAAAAGTCATCGGCAGTCTGTAAAAATACCAGCACCGTGCTTTCCGAAGGATTTTCAAGATAATCCTTAAGCACGGAAAATTCACCGTCATTTATGCCTTCAAGCTTTGCGTCACGCACAAGCACGGCACGGCGGTCACTCATAAGCGGCATCATAATTGCCGCATCGACAACATCCTTCATTTCAAGTCCCTTACCCTCAAAGGACTGAAAGTTGAAATCAAAAAAGTCCTTACCTACCGCTTTATCAATAAGGGTATCGCTGTAAAGCTTTTTGAGGTAGGCTTCGTTACCGCAAAAAAGATATACGGGCAGAAAATCACCGCTTTTTATATGTGCCTTTAACTGCTTTTCATCAAATTGCGCCATGAGCCTTCACCTCTTAAAACAGGATTATCCTTTAAAATTAACGTAAGACTTTCGTCTTTTTCCAATGTAAACTCTTTCCCGCCGATGCTTATAACCGCACCGCCGTCACGTTTGCTGATTATTATATCACAACTATCCGTCTTTTGCAAAGTTTCCGAAGAAAAAATATAAATATATTTTCCCTGTGCTTCAATTATTTTTTCCTTACCCTTAACCTCAAGGCTCATACCTTCAAAAAGCTCATCAAAAGCTTCCTTGCTTAACTCTTTTCCGTCAGCAAGTCCTTCAATTTTACCGCCGTTTACAAATGCAAGGGCGTTGATACACCTATCCTCAAGTGAGGAGATAAAAAGTCCCCTTTCGTAGCTTTCGGTGTCCTCGGTTAAAAATGCCTTGCCATCCCTTTCAACCGCAACAGCAAGCTGACCGTCATAATCGGCAAGGTGAATTTTCATGCCCTCATAGTTATTGTACTCATAAAAGGCAACAAGACCCACGGACACAACAACCGACAGGAGCACAAGAGCCGTTTTATTTTTAATCCGCTTATTCAAAAAAGCAAGAGTTAAAAACAGAATAAGCACCGCCGCCGCAAGGAACAAGGGAAGATTTTCAAATTCAAAAACAAGGAAGGCATTTTTTATTTTTGAAAAGCCCGACGCTATAAAAATAACATATTCAGCAATCAGCTTTACAACAACTGCCACGGGAAAGGCAATAAGGCTGACACCCGACAATACAACATAAGCACCCGACAGCAAAAGCAAGGGAGTAACAACAGGTGAAATCAGCATATTAACCCACGCCGAAACCGTGGAAATTCCTCCGAAGTTATAAATCAGCACGGGTAAGGTAAACACAAGCACGCTGATGCTTATAAAAAACACATCAGAGCAATACCTTGCAAGCCTTTTCAAGGGTGTGTTTATATTCTTACCGCCGAGAAATTCAGCACTCCTTTTTATGTAAAGCTGACCGAGGGTGAGTATACCCAGGGTTGAGAGGAGTGAAAGCTGAAGTGAAACACTCAACACGCAGGCAGGGTTGAAAAGTATCATCACAAAAACGGCAAAGCCCAGGCTGTTGATGCTGTCACTACGCCTTTTTGAAAGCTTGCCGAAAAGGAAAACCAGACTCATAAAGCCTGCCCTTTTAACCGATTCACTCATACCTGCAAGAAGCATAATAAACAAAACGGCAAAAATCAGAAGCAGATATTTAAGCTTTGTGCCCCTTTCCCTTTCAGGAATAAGTGAGCCCAGAGAATAAACCCACACCGAAAGGTGCAGACCCGAAACCGCCATAAGGTGAGCAATGCCCGTTTCACGGAACGCCTCATAAAGTCCGTCGTCAAGGACACTCTTGTCCCCCGTCAGTATACCTACAAGCAGTCCTGCAATTCTGTCGCCGAAGCCATAACGGAGCCGTTCTGAAACAAAGGAGCGTATGCGGTGAAAATAATAATTCACACCCCTGAAGGTCGGAGCCACGGAAGAAAAATCCGTAGCACCGTAAGCACCGAGGAGTATATTTTCACTTGTGAAGTAACGGCTGATGCTTTTTTCGTCTTCACCGGGGATGTAAACCATACCCCTGAAGCTGACCTTATTGCCGATTTCAAGTGACTCTGCTGCAATTTCATCCTTTGACACGGAAAAGGAAAGACGTAACTTACCTTTTGCATTTTCGCCCCTGACCGTTTCAAGGTCAAGCACACAGTAGTGTCTGTCCGTATCCTTTTTGATATACGGTGCTTCACTGACCGTCGCTGTAACCTCAACATTTTCACCTGTAAGGCTTTGGGTATGTGCCTTACTCTCATTGAAATTCAAAAATAAAAGGCAGACAAAAACCGCCGTAAACAAGCATACGGGTACGGTTACTGTCCGCCTTAAATTTTTGTCAATCAAAGATAACATCCCTGAAGCCGCACAGACCTTACAAGCATACAAAGTCACATCCGACCTTCCGATAAAAGCCGAAAAGAGCATAACTACAAGGCTGGTAAATCCGATTACGGCAAAGGGTCTTTTCATTTTAATCAGTCGTGGAAGAAGAGAGGAAGCTCCTCAAGGAAGATTATATCATCACGCTTCGCGGCGTCGCCTTCGGCAAGAATTGCCGCCTTTGCAACAACGTTTGTGTCAAACTTTTCAAGCAGCTTTTCTACTGCAAGAAGAGATTCACCGGTGCTGATAACGTCATCAAGAATAACAACTCTTTTGCCTGTAAGCTTTTTACCCTCAAGTGAATCAAGGAAAAGGGTCTGCTCCTTGTCAGTTGAAATTGAACGTACGTTTACGCTCACGGGATCCTGCATATAAAGCTTTGCACCCTTACGGCAGATATAGTAAGGCTTGCCGCTTTGTCTTGCCATTTCGTGGGCAAGAGGGATTGCCTTTGCTTCGGGGGCAACAATTACATCAAATTCGGGGCATTTTTTAATAAGCTCGCCTGCAGCGGCAACAGTCATTTCAACGTCACCAAAAATAACAAAGCCTGCAATATCAAGCTTATCGTTAACCTTACAGATAGGTAACTCTCTTTCAAGACCTGCGATTGTCATTTTGTAAAAGCTCATAATTTCTCCATCCTTACATCAAGTAAATTCCTTATGATTTTATCAAAAATCATACACATTGTCAACAAAAATCTTGACACCTGTTAAGCTTTGTGGTTAAATATAACTATAAATCAACAAGTATAAATCAAAAAGGCGGTTATATTATGAAGAAAACAACAAAAAAGCTTTTAAGCATCCTTCTTTCAGTTCTGATGCTTCTCCCATTTTCAGCAGTAGCCTTAGCCACAGACGGTGACTACACAATAGTTTCACCCTATGCCGATGTAATCTGGGAGGGTGACGATGCCTGGGGTGCTTACAAGGGCTCACTCCACTCACACACTACATACAGCGATGCCGATGTTGACCTTGCTACCATGGTAAAGGAATACTACAACCAGGGCTACGACTTCCTTGCAAATGCCGACCACGGTATCACAGGTAAGGCATGGAACAAGGCACAGACCTTCCTTCCCCTTTACGCTTATCAGAAGCTTCTCGGCAACAAGGTTGAGCACCTTACCGATGATGAATTCCAGGGCATCACAACAGGTACATATCCCCTTTACGACGGTACTGTAAGAGGCAGCAAGATGACATGCGTTGTCGGTGCAAACGAGCTTAACAACCTCACTCTTACAAAGAGCCACGTCAACGGCTACTTCCTTCCCGAGGGCGTTGGTGACGGCTTCGGCGGCAGAGAAAACGGATTTGAGCTTGCCGTAAGTTTTGTTGACAAAATGGGCGGTCTTTCCCACATCAATCATCCCGGTGACTTCCTTGAATCAAGCAGAAACATTGATGCTGTAAGCGACAAGGAAAATGTTGCTATGTTCGGCGACATTATTCTCAAATATGATTCCTGCCTCGGTATTGAGGTTTTCAACGAAAACAACAGCGTTACTCCCTATGACCGTATCCTCTGGGACAACCTTCTTATGTACTGCCTTCCCTACGGCAAAAATGTTATCGGCTTCAGTAACACCGATGCTCACAGAACAGAGGACATCGACACCTCCTTCAGCGTATTTATGATGGAGGAAAACACCACCGAAAACATTAAAGAAACAATGCAGTCAGGTGCATTCTTCGCTGTAACTAGAAAGCTCAGAGAAAACAGCATCATCGGTCCTGCAAAGGAAATTGATGCACGCAACACCGACATCCCCTATCCCATTTTCACAAAGGTTGCAGTTGACGGTCACAAAATCACCGTAAACGCTGAGAACGCTGATACAATTCAGTGGATCGCTGACGGCAAGGTTATTGCAAGCGGCAGCATTGCTGACGGCTACGATTGTCTTGACCTTGACACCGTAGAAGGTGCAGAAGACTTCACCTACGTAAGAGCGGAGCTTTTCGGCAAGGGCGGTATCTGTCTTACACAGGCACTTGTTATTGATAACGGTGTAGAAAATAACACCTTCGAGGCCGCAAAGGGCTTTGACGCTATCATCAAGAACATTGTTTACTTTATCAAGAGCTCACTTATCTGGACAATCGTTGTTGAGCTTACAAGAATGTAAAGCAAAGCACGGTTGTGTAAATTAAACAAAATCTCCCCTGTTTCCAAAGGTAAGCAAAACGGAAACAGGGGCTTTTTTACGGGTTGCTCCGCTCATTTTCTTGTGCATGTTTTATAAATTATTCCTTATTTGTGGAATTCTATTGACACTACAATCAAAAAAGTATATAATTAAAGCACAAAAAAGAAAGGGGTGTTACCGATGTACTGTTTAATGTAAACCGTACGATTTGATAACATTACAAAAAACAAAAATAAAAAGAAAGAAAGCGTTGCAGCGTTTTGTAACGGAAAAATCAAGTAAGCTTATCAGATCGGACGAACCGACCTATTATATATATTGAGAAAACACAGTTATGTGGCTCATACCTGCAGAGGAAGGTGTGAGAAGAAGAAAACATAAGGTATCTCGTAGCCGAAGGAGAAAAAATTCGCAAGGAGAATGAACGGATACTTGAAGAAGTTGTATCCGAGGACTTAAAAGGAAATTAAGTCAGCGAATAAGGGCATTCACAAAAAGTAACAACGGGCAAAAAAGAACTTACGGGAAAGAGAAACATATACACTCCCCCGGAAAGCTGACTGCCGAAACTTAAGGTTTAATAAAAATAAAAATGTGAATAAAAGGGATACAAAGTACAATTTAATAATTACAATAAAATAATAAAAAAGACATCTTATAATAAATCAAGCCGTTACCGTAAAAGGTAGCGGCTTTTTTATGCATTTGCATACATTTGCATATAAAGAAAAGGAAAAAGAAAATATAAAATAAAAGATAAAATATATGTAAATGTTAAAACAAACCGAGCTTATGCATAAGCATGCTTATGTATGCTTATGTATGCTTGAGCATGCTTAAGCATGCTTCTGTAGGTAATACTAATACTAATTCTAATTCTGATGTTAAATATAATGATATTTCTTATGTTTATGTTTATGTTAATGTTAATGCATAATACTGATGCGTTTTTTCACATACACACATATACATATAAACATTGACAACCTCCCCTTTTGACTGTATAATCGTATAAGACGCTAAAAAAGGAGAGGTAAGAAATGTCAGCTAAATTTTTTGTACAAAAGTATATTGCACAGTTAAAAGCGCTCAACCCCAAATACGATACAATATTCGAGCTTCAGAGCGAAAGCAACCCCGTTATTTATCAGGACAGGGATAACCTTCGCCTTTCCTTTGCAATGATTGCCGATACACATCTGCCCAACCGTGAAAGTGCATCACTCAACCTTAACAACTTCTTCCTTGATGCGGAAAAGTCAGGCGCCGCCTACGATGCAGCTATGCTTGCAGGTGACA
Source organism: Acutalibacteraceae bacterium (assembly GCA_045643805.1). GTDB lineage: Bacteria > Bacillota > Clostridia > Oscillospirales > Acutalibacteraceae > UBA6857. The sequence goes on along the minus strand of JAZRFT010000035.1, from coordinate 14,632 downwards.
TTGCCGACTGGGGCTTCAACAGCGAATACAACCGTGTTTTCGACGTTATGGATAAGCAGACAGCCGTGCCGAAGATTTTCCTTACAATGGGTAACCACGATGTACGTGTATTCTTCAAAAACAGCCGTAAACGCGTTATGGAAAAGGTTGACGAATACCTCGGCATTGAAACAAAGGGCAAAACCTATTATTCTTATGATATAAAGGGATATACCTTCATCGTTCTTTGTACCGAGAAGTGCCTTCTTGAAAAGGCTTCACTTACAAAAGAGCAGATAAACTTCCTCGACAAGGAGCTTGCAAGGGCAACAAAGGACGGCAAGCCCGTTTTCGTAATGTGCCATCAGGCATTCAAAAACACCCACGGACTTCCCGAGGTATGGAAGACCGGTGATATGGGAGAGGAGTCCGACGAGGTAAGAGCCGTAATGGAAAAGTACAGGAATGTATTCTTTATCAACGGTCACCTTCACGGCGGTATTTTTGAAAAAACGCTTGAAACCCTCAACGAGGAAAATAATGTATACTCCCTTTCCGTGCCCGGCTACAGAAAGGAAAACAACTTTGGCATCAAGGACTGTGGAACCGGCTACTACTGTGAGGTTTATGATGACAGAGTTGCCTTCACCGCCCGTAAGTTTATAAGCGGTGAATATATCGAAGGCGACTACACCAAATTTGAATTTAAGCTTATATAAACATTGACACTTTCCTGTTTTTTATGCTATAATAAATAGGAATTTTAAAGGCAGACCTTTATCTATTCCGATAAAGGTCTATTTTTATGCCACTGACTATTAAGGAGAATTAAGATGAAATACGATGTAATTATTATCGGCGCAGGACCCGGCGGTATTTTTGCCGCTTATGAGCTTATTCAGAATAAGCCTGAGCTTAAGGTTGCAGTTTTCGAGGCAGGTCATGAATTAAGCAAGCGTGTGTGCCCCATTGACGGTGAGAAAATCAAGACCTGCATAGGCTGTAAAACCTGCAGTATTATGAGCGGCTTCGGCGGTGCAGGTGCATTCTCCGACGGTAAGTACAACATCACAAACGACTTTGGCGGAACTCTTTACGAATACATCGGCAAAAAGCAGGCCCTTGACCTTATGCGCTATGTTGATGAAATTAACCTTAAGTACGGCGGTGAGGGAACAAAGCTTTACTCAACCGCAGGCTCACGCTTCAAAACAGAATGTATCCGCAACGACCTTCACTTGCTTGACGCCTCCGTGCGTCACCTCGGCACGGACATCAACTATATTGTGCTTAAAAATATTTACGCTTATCTTAAGGATAAGGTTGAGTTTTACTTTGACACACCCGTTGTTACCGTTTCAACGGAAAATGGCAGCTACAGTGTATTCACAAAGAATGAAACCTACACCTGCGATAAGTGCATCATTTCCGTCGGCAGAAGTGGCAGCAAGTGGATGGAATCCGTTTGCCGTGACCTTGATGTAAAGACCAACTCCAACCGAGTTGACATCGGCGTAAGAGTCGAGCTTCCCGCCGCTGTTTTTGCTCACCTTACGGACGAGCTTTACGAAAGCAAGATTGTTTACCGTACGGAGAAATACGGCGATAAGGTGCGCACCTTCTGTATGAATCCCAAGGGCTCAGTTGTTAATGAGAACACCAACGGAATTATCACCGTAAACGGTCACAGCTATGAGGACCCCGCAAAGCAGACGGACAACACAAACTTTGCACTTCTTGTTGCAAAGCATTTCTCAGAGCCCTTCAAGGACTCAAACGGCTACGGTGAATCAATTGCAAGGCTTAGCAATATGCTTGGCGGCGGTGTAATTGTTCAGCGCTTCGGCGACCTTATCAGAGGCCGACGCTCAACCCCGAGCCGTATTCAGGAGGCTTTCATCACCCCCACACTCAATGCAACTCCCGGCGACCTGAGCCTTGTTCTTCCCAAGCGAATACTTGACGGTATTATTGAAATGATTTATGCTCTTGACAAGGTTGCACCCGGTACTGCAAACGAGGACACCCTGCTTTACGGTGTTGAGGTTAAATTCTATAACATGGAGGTTGCTGTTGACGGAAATCTTGAGACCAAGCACAAGGGACTTTACATTATCGGCGACGGCAGCGGTATTACACATTCACTTTCGCATGCATCAGCAAGCGGTGTGCATGTAGCAAGACAGATTGCAAGATAAAAAAAGGTAAAGTTTTTTTGATTACTTTTTTTACAAAAAAAGTAATGCCCCGCGGCGAGCGAAAAAACAATGAAACCGCAATAAAAAGAATTGGTGAAGGTGATTAGAATGATAGATATTACTGCTTGGATGAAAAATTTCTTGAAGTCATTAAATGAGACTTTCACAAACCGTGTATGGTTTGTTGGTTTGCAAGGCAGTTATGGTCGTGGTGAAGCAACAGAAACAAGCGACATTGATGTTGTTGTAATTCTGGATGAATTGTCTGCTATGGACATCCAGACTTATAATGATATGCTGGATACCCTGTCTCACAGGGATTTGATTTGTGGTTTTCTCTCAGGCAAGGATGAAATTTTGAATTGGGAGCCATCAGACCTGTTTCAGTTTTGCAATGACACCACGCCAATCATGGGAAGTCTTGACGAGGTGTTGGCTGTTGTTGACGAAAGTTCTGTGAACAGAGCAATAAAAATCGGTGCGTGCAACATATTTCACGGATGTGTACACAATATGCTGTATGAAAAGAACGAAGATATTTTACGAGGATTGTATAAATCTGCTTCTTTTGTTGTACAGGCAATTGTCTTTAAGCAGACCGGGAACTATATTAAACATCAAGAAGAGTTGCTCACGGTTGCAACGCTTAATGAACAAGCCATTATCAATACATTTTTAAGTTTGAAAAAGGGTGGCACGGTGGATTTTATTCCGATGTCCGATACATTGTTTGTTTGGGCAAAGCAGTGGATTTCTGAAAACCGTTAAACAATTTCAAATTTATCTGAACAAATATTAAAACAAAGGTCACGGAATACAATTTTCCGTGACCTTGTTCTGTTATTTACTGTTTTTACTCCCGTAAGCTTTCAAAAGCAATCCCCTCACATATCTCCTTAAACACCGGTGCACAGTCAGCGTTTCCTCCCGTGCCGTCCTCATTCATCACCGCCACAATATACCTCGGATTATCCGCCGGGTAAAAGCCTACAAACCAGGTACGGTAAACCTCCTGCCCGCTCCCGTCAAAAACCCCGCTTTCCGCCGTGCCTGTCTTTCCCGCAAGCTTCAGAAGCTCACTTTTTGCATTGGTGGCAATACCCTCTTCCGTCACCGAGTGGAGCATCACCCTCATTTTGTCCACAGTTTTTTCATCAAGCACCCTTTCAGGCGTTTTTATATCTTCTTGAGCTACATTCCCCTTTGTGTCGCAAAAGCCGTAAATAAGCCTTGGCTCGTATACAAGGCCCGTCGCAAGCACGTGATACGCCTTCACCATCTGCAGGGGTGTTACAAGCAAATCACCCTGACCGAAAGCAAAATTTGCCCTGTTTCCCTCAAGTAAAAGAGAATCTGCATCAGGCAGAAGCCCCTCTTCACCTTCAAGCCCCTCACAAAGCCTTATACCTGCACCGAAGCCGATTTTTTCACAGAAGGTCAGAATTCCCTTTGTATCAAGCTCACCCATCAGATTTATAAAATATATGTTGCATGATTTCTGTAAGGCCCTTGCCATATCAACCCTGCCGTGAGCCGTTTCATCGTAGCAGGTAAAAACCTTGTCACCTACGGTTATTTTACCCTTACAGTCAACAGAAAATCCTTCCTTCACACCGCTTTCAAGGGCATAGGCGGCAACCACACTCTTGAACACCGACCCTGCACTGTAGCTCGCAAGAGCCTTATTTACAAGAGGTGAATTTTCCGCCTCGAGATATTCTTCGACCCTGTTTCGGTCAAAGGTCGGCACGCTTGCCATCGCCACAAGGTCCCCCGAGTAAGCCTCCATCACAACGGCACAGCCGCTTACAATTGTACTTTTTTCAAGCGCAGTTTCGGTAAGATGCTGAATACGCTTATCAATCGTCAGCACCACTCCGCCCTTTGAATTGTAATTGTCATCCCTTACGGTTTTGTCCATCCCTGCAAGGACTCTGCCCAGAGCGTCAGCCTCAAAGCTGACAGTCAGCCTTCCGCCATAGCCTGAAAGAAGCCCGTCAAAGGCTTTTTCAACCCCTGTCACGCCCTTACCCTCTGTGTTCACATAGCCTACGGTGTGACAGGCAAGGTCACTTTCAGCATAGCGTGTCGGCACATAAAAGCTTTTTGCAAGCTCACTGTCAATTTCATTTTTCACCCTTACCGTAAAGGGATAGCCGTTTTTGATATTATCCGCAACGGCATCAAAATCCGTATCGGCAGGGAGATATTTTTTCGCCCCCGCTACGGGTGTCACCGCCGCAATAAGCTCACCCGAGCTATCAACAAGAAGCTCCTTGTTGCGGTCGTAAATCTTGCCCCTTGTTGTGCCGATTGTAACGGTACGGCTTGTGTTACGCTTCCCCGCCTCGGCATAGGCGGACTGATTTATATAAACTATTCTCACAAGTATTGCCATAAAGCACAGGGTAAAGAGCATATATAATGAAAGTAGTCTTTTCGGAAGGTGCGGCAAAGATATCATCCTTTCATTTTGTATTCGGAATACGGAATTTTCAGACCCTTAATCTATTATTTCCCAACTGCCTACACATCTCGACAGCAAAATTTTTCCAATTATTTTATACTAATTTTGCAAAAAGACTTGACCTCTTTCAAAAAATGGTCTAAAATAGAATTAGCACTCAACCACACAGAGTGCTAAAACGAATAAATACATAACAAACATATATAGGAGGAACACATTATGACTATCAGACCGCTTTCAGACAGAGTTGTTCTTAAAGCAACCGAGATTGAAGAAACCACAAAGAGCGGCTTCATTCTCACATCAGCTTCTCAGGAGAAGCCCCAGTTTTCCGAGGTTGTTGCAGTAGGCCCCGGCGGACTTGTTGACGGCAAGGAGGTAACCATGTTCGTAAAAGCAGGTGACAAGGTTATCACCGGCAAATACGCAGGTACAGAAGTTAAAATCGACGGTGAGGAATACACCATCGTCCGTCAGAACGATATTCTCGCAGTAGTAGAATAAGAGGTTGACGACAGTCAACTTAACGCAAACACTTTTGGAGGTAATTTATAATGGCTAAACAGATTATTTTCGGCGAAGACGCCAGAAAAGCACTTCAGGGCGGTATTGACAAGCTCGCCGATACAGTTAAAATCACCCTCGGTCCCAAGGGCAGAAACGTTGTTATTGACAAAAAGTACGGCGCTCCTCTTATCACAAACGACGGTGTTACAATCGCAAAGGAAATTGAGCTTGACGACGCTTTTGAAAACATGGGCGCACAGCTCATCAAGGAGGTTGCAACAAAGACAAACGATGTTGCAGGTGACGGTACAACAACCGCAACTCTCCTTGCTCAGGCTCTTGTTCGTGAAGGCATGAAGAACGTTGCCGCAGGCGCAAACCCCATGGTTGTTAAAAAGGGTATCAAAAAGGCAGTTGACGCTGCTGTTGAAGTTGTTAAGGCAAACTCAAGCCCCGTTACAACCTTTGACGATATTGCAAGAATTGCAACTATCTCATCAGCTGACGAAGCAATCGGTACACTTATTGCAGAGGCAATGGAAATTGTAACCACCGACGGCGTTATCACCGTTGAGGAGTCAAAGACTGCTGAAACAATGAAGGAAGTTGTTGAAGGTATGCAGTTTGACCGCGGCTACATCTCACCCTATATGGCAACAGATGTTGACAAGATGGAAGCTGTTATTGACGATGCAGCTATCCTTATCACAGATAAGAAGATTTCAAACATTCAGGAAGTACTCCCCCTTCTTGAGCAGGTTCTCAAAATGGGCAGAAAGCTCGTTATCATCGCAGAGGATGTTGAGGGTGAAGCTCTTGCAACTCTCCTTGTAAACAAGCTCCGCGGTACATTCACCTGCGTTGCAGTCAAGGCTCCCGGCTTCGGTGACAGAAGAAAGGATATGCTTCAGGACATTGCTATCCTCACAGGCGGTCAGGTTATCACAGCTGACCTCGGACTTGAGCTTCAGACAGCTACAATTGATATGCTCGGCTCTGCACGCCAGGTTAAGATTACAAAAGAAAACACCACCATCGTTGACGGTGCAGGTGACAAGGATCAGATCAAGGCCCGCGTAGGTCAGATCAAGGCTCAGATTGAGGCTTCCACATCAGAATTTGACACAGAAAAGCTTCAGGAAAGACTTGCAAAGCTTGCAGGCGGTGTTGCAGTTATCAAGGTTGGTGCCGCAACTGAAACCGAAATGAAGGAAAAGAAGCTTCGCATTGACGATGCTCTTGCTGCAACAAAGGCAGCCGTTGAAGAAGGCTCTGTTGCAGGCGGCGGTGTTGCACTTCTCAACGCTGTTCCCGCAGTTGCCGCTCTTCTCGAAGCAACAGAGGACGCAGACGAAAAGACAGGTGTCCGCATTGTTCTCAAGGCTCTTGAAGAACCCGTTCGTCAGATTGCAAAGAACGCAGGTCTTGAAGGCTCAGTTATCGTAAATGAAATCATTTCAAGCGGCAAGACAGGCTACGGCTTTGACTTTGCAAAGGAGCAGTATGTGAATATGGCTGAAGCAGGCATTCTCGACCCCACAAAGGTTACCCGTTCAGCACTTCAGAATGCTTCCTCAGTTGCCGCAATGGTGCTTACAACCGAGTCACTCATTTCCGATATTCCCGACCCCGCAGCAGATGCAGCTGCAGCAGCGGCTATGGCTCAGGGCGGCGGAATGTATTAAGCAAATCGAAGCTTTGCAATGCAAAATGCAAAGTCCAAAATGCAAAATGACTTATAAAAAATCACCCCTTGACAAGGTACGTCGAGGGGTGTATATTTTTATTAAAGTAAAAACAAAGGAGAATTCAATATGAAGAAAAAAATTATAATCGCCCTTGCAGTTATCCTTGTAATCGGTGCGGCTGTTTTTGCCTTTACCTTTGATTCCAAGCCCTACGCAAAGGATGCGGCAGACACCGAGGAGCTTTACAGACAGAATGTTGCCTCTGTAGGCTACGAGAATGCAATTGAAACTGCAATGCCCCAAACAGAGCTTTATAACACCATCAAATATCACTTTGAGGCTCCCCTCGAGCAGGGCAAAACCGAAAAGAAGGCTATCATCCTCGGCTATGACGGCTGCCGTGCAGATATCTTGGCAGAAATTGACGAGGCAAACAGCGGTATCAAGGCACTCACAAATGACGGTGCAAAGTTCCTGCTTGCCTACTGCGGCGGTGTGAATTACCCCGAGGTTAACACTCAGGACACCTCAACAGCTCCCGGTTGGTGCTCAATCCTTACAGGTGTATGGGCAGATAAGCACGGCATTACGGGTAACGATATTACAAAAACAATGGATACAAAAACACTCCTCACCTCACTTGTTGAGGAAAAAGCCGCTGATTCATCAACCTTTATCACAAAGTGGAAGGGACATTTTTCAAGAAAGAATGCTACCTACCTTGACGAAATGGCTTACTGTGAGGAGAACAGCCTTCCCGTCAGCTTCAACTTAAGTAAGGGTGACGAGGATTCCCACAAGCTTACCCTTGAGGAAATAAACAAAGCTGACTGTGCTGACTTTATTTTCACAATTTACGAGCCTACAGACGGCACAGGTCACGGCAAGGGCTTCAGCTTCAACAATCCCGAGTATAAGGCAGCCTTCAAGACAGAGGATGCTTACGCACTTGAGGCCATTAACGCAATCAAGGCAAGACCGACCTACGAGCAGGAGGACTGGCTTATTATCATTACTGCTGACCACGGCGGAATCGGCACGGGTCACGGCGGTAAGAGCATTCAGGAAAGAATGACCTTTGCGGTTGTACTGTGATTATAGTAGTCAGTAGTCAGTAGCCAGTAGTCAGTAGTCAGGACGGCTTCGCCGTAACGCTTGACGATATAAAAAATTAACGGCACCGTTTTGGTTTTAAGCCTTAACGGTGCCGTTTTATGTTTACTTTTCTTCCAGGAGGTAGGTTGACTCATTGCTCTGTGTCACTTTACAGCCGTCGGGCTCTATTCCAAAGTAAGTTCCGCCCTTTTCATCCTGCCTTATAGGTACAAGGGTGAATTTAAAATCAACGGTTTTCTTGTTTCTGACGGCGGTGACCGTCATTTCAACATTGCCCGCTTCAATTATATTGTAATATTCGGGCGACCAAGTAAACTCGGTTGCTCCCGCCTCGGCGTTATAGTCATAGTTACTCGCTTTACCGCTTCGCATTTCGCTGCGGCTTGCAAGAGTGTATCCGTCGGGCAGAGTAAAGGTAAGCTGACTGAGGCTTTTTGCATAGTATACGGGATTATGATACCATGTATCGCCTTTAATGGTGTACTTTTCTTCGAGCAGGAAGGTTGCAATTCCTTCCTCCTTCATTTTGCAGTTAATCGGGCTTATAATATATTTCTTTCGCCACGTATCGTCGTAATAATCACCGAAGTAATTCATAAAAATTCTGAACTCCTGCTCTTCACCGTCCTTAACCGCAGTAATTTTAAGCTCTGTGTCCTCTTCTGCGTCATAGTCGGGTGACCAGCATACCACCTTTTCATTGTCGGGACTGTTGTAGTAGCGGTCTTCGATTGTCGCCGCTCCGCTTGTAGCTTCAGCTGACTTGATTTCGTAACCCTCGGGAAGAACAAATTTTGTGATATAGAACCAGGTTGCACCCGCCATAGGGTTATAAAGCCAGGTCACATCATAGGTCTGCTCAAATTCAACATGGGCTTTGTTGCCCTGCTTTGCCATCATCGGCTTTGCATAATCCGCACTTATCTGATAAACAGCATTACCGTCATAATTTGTGCCGAGCTTTTCAGCATACATATAAAAGTCATTTACCTTTCCGTTTGCAAGCTTAAGCTCAAAATGGATTGTTTCAGTCTGTGCTTGGGCTTCGGAATCAGGCTCCCACACAAGGTTATCCTCCTTTGTGCAGGTAATAGCTTTTGCGGGGTCGGATTGAACTATACCCACTATTACGTCATCGGTTACATCAGCCTTCATAAGGCTTCCGCTTTCACAGGTGGCGGTATAGCTTTCATATTCACCGTTTACTATAAGCCACAGCTTACTGTAGCTGTAGGTATTTACATAAGGGTTGTACTCCCAAACAAAACCATCGTCAAAGTATTTTTCTTCATCAAAAAAATGTTTTACCGTTCCTGAATTTTTAACCTTAAAGGTCGAGGAGTAAGAACCGTCCTTTTCATAAAACCACATCTGGGAGCAGTTTTTGTTAAAGCTTATTCCATAGGTCTTGCCGCCGTCACCGTCAACCTCAATTGAATATTTTTTCATATTCTCAAGGTCTTCCTTTGACGGATGAGCATAATAGCCCTTTTCAAATTCCCATTCATCCAACGCACACAAAACACGGTCACCGTTATAAGCAACGGCTTCCTTTTCACTGTTTTTGATAAATACGGGGCTTGTCATAATGAGGTTAACAAACAAATCCTGCTCAAAAAGTTTCGAGTCAAGGTCATAAAAGCCCTCAAATCCGTCATCGGGCTCCTTCGTCTGAGCCTCGGAAAGCTCGTAGCTTCCGTTAGGATAGCTTGCAATCACAAGGTCGTCGGCACGAAGGGTGTAATAGGTTGAAAGAGCCTTTCTGCCCGCCATTGAAATTGTAAGGTTGAACACCTTCTCCTCACCGTCGCAGATAACGGGAATTTCAATGTTGTACTCGACGGGACTGTTTACAATTTCTGGACTCCAGGTAACACCCTCAACGCCTGTGTCCTCATTGGTTATTTTCGCAAGCTTACCATCACCCTTGATTTTGCCGTTGATTTTATACCCGTCGGCAAGCCAGAACATCATACGGCCGTTACCCCAAGCACTGCTTGCGGGGTTGAACTCCCACACAAGGGCGTGGGACATATATGGCCTTTCGGTGAAGAATGCCCTCGCCTGCTCCACCTCAAGCACGGCGTAATCCTTACTTCTTACGGAAGTACCGTCAGCCTTGAATCTCTCCATATACATTTTCTGAAAATTATCGTGGAATAATACTCTTATCTTCCACTCACCTTCACAGTTAATGTCAATACTTCCGTTTGTCTGAGGCTCGTGCATCGGGTTTACAACACCGTCAGCAAGCTCACCGAGGGTAACTGTGTTAAGGAAACTCATAACCTCGGAATGAGAAAAGGCATCAGCATTTTTTGTTTCGAAGTAGTCATCGACTGTGCTGTTGCCGTGGTAAACCGTATAACTGCCCACCGAGAAAATAATATCATCAAGGTCGGAGAATTTAAACTCGGAAATTTCATCAATGCCGTTGATATAATCCTGACCCCCGTTCACACCCTTGGGGTCAGTCATAAAGCAAAGGGCAAGAACAACGCTGACAACAACTGCAATCAGAATTATCCAGAAGGCGGGCTTTTTATAGTTAAGCACACTCTTGATTCTCTTTTTAACGCCTACCTCACCAAAAGCAACGGGGCAGGCGGAAATCATTCTGTGACTGACGGAGCAGGTAAGGAGCGCCTCGGAATAAGCCTTTTTATCGCTTGCTTCCATATCCCTTATAACACGCTCGTCGCAGGCAAGCTCAATGTCACGGCAAAGGAGAATATATGAAAGCCACAGCACGGGATTGAACCAATAAACGGACAAAAGCACAAAGCCGAAGGGCTTCCACAAATGGTCCTTTCTCTTAAGGTGAGCCTTTTCGTGTTTTAAAACAAGCTCTACCGTGGTTTCGTCCATATCCGAGGAAAGATAGATGCGAGGACGGAAAACGCCTAAAATAAAGGGGCTTTTCACGCTGTCGCAAAGCCACACGTTGTCCTTTAAGGGAATTGCCGTGCGAACGGTGTACCTTAATCTTAAATAGCTGATAAGAGCGTAAAGGAGCATCAGTCCGACACCGACAAGCCAGATATAAGAGGCGAACTCAAAGTCACGCTGAAACGCTCTCACATTGTCAACCGTAACGGTGCTGTTGAAATACTCCGAATAAGCGGGATTTTCAATAAAGCCGAAGGATGTGTTACTGTAAGTATCTGTGTCTACGGTAAAAATCTCCTGAGGAATTGCTTCCTTACTCGGTATAAGACTCATTGCACTTTCAATTGAAAAGGGTAAAATCAGCCTTACCGCAACAAGTGCCCACAGAGCGACAACAAGCCATTTTGGTGACTTTTTGAAAATGAATCTGAAAAGTACAATCGCAATGGCAAAAACCGATGCACTTATGCTTATGTTAACCAACCGGAGAAAAACGGACACAATATCCATAATCACACCTCCTCAAAGCTGTCAAGGAGTTTACGAATCTCCTTTAAATCCTTTTGCGAAATTGCCTTGCGCTTTGTAAAGGCGGCAATAAAGGCAGGAAGTGAGCCCTTGAAGTTTTCCTCAACAAACTGCTCACTCTGACGGGAATTAAGCTCCTGCTTTGAAACAAGGGATGTCACAATCCCCTTTTCGTTCTGGAAGATACCCTTTTCGCAAAGCTTTTTTAAAACTGTATAGGTGGTGCTTTTTTTCCAGGTAAGCTCCTTTTCGCAAATTTTTACAAGCTCACCCGAGCTTAAAGGCTCGTTTTCCCATATGATATCGGCAAAACGGCTTTCTACTGCACCAAGGCGGATTTCATCCATATTATCACTCCTTTTGGTCTATTGCCTATAGACTACATATTCAGTCTATCACCAATAGACCGATTTGTCAAGGCCCTTTCACAAATTTAAAATTCAACTCATTTACATATTTCCTTGATTTTTGCTGAAGATTATTATAGAATATTATATATCACATATATCAACCCACATTAAGGGATATTTTTTCACAAGGGATATGATAAAATGCGAATTTATGATATAATATCTCATAAGAGGGATAAAATGGAGCTTTCCGACGAGGAAATCCGCTTTTTTGTACAAGGCTATGTCAAGGGTGATATTGAGCATTACCATGCCGCCGCCCTGCTTATGGCTATTTACCTCAACGGAATGAATGAAAGGGAAACTGTCACCCTGACGCTTGAAATGGCAAAAAGCGGTGATATGCTCGATTTAAGCACTATTGAGGGCATTACCGTTGACAAGCATTCAACGGGCGGTGTCGGTGACAAAACAACACTTATCGTTGCTCCTATTGTGGCTTCTCTCGGCCTTAAAACCGCAAAAATGAGTGGCAGAGGTCTCGGTCATACGGGCGGAACTGTTGACAAGCTTGAGGCTATTCCCGGCTTTTGCACCTCACTTTCCCCCGATGAATTTATAAGCACAGTTCAGAAGCACGGCATTTGTGTTGTCGGACAAAGCGGTGACCTTGCCCCTGCCGATAAAATGATTTATGCTCTGCGAGATTCTACGGCAACTGTAGGCTCAATGCCGCTGATTGCTTCAAGCATTATGAGTAAAAAGCTTGCCGCAGGTGCAAAGTGCATTGTGCTTGATGTTAAAACGGGAAGCGGTGCTTTTATGAAAACTCCCGAGGATGCAGAGGAGCTTTCCCGTAAAATGGTTGATATCGGCAAAAGTGCAGGCAGACGCGTTGCCGCCGTGATTTCCGATATGGATACTCCCCTTGGCAAAAACATAGGTAACAGCCTTGAGGTGATTGAGGCAGTTGATGTGCTCAAGGGTAAGGGAAGTGCCGACCTTAAGGAAATATGCCTTGTGCTTTCGGGTAATATAATCGCCCTTGCAGAGGATATAAGCTACGAGGAGGGTTACAAAAAGGCAAAGCATCAGCTTGAAAGCAATGCCGCATTTGAAAAGTTCAGAGAATTTGTTGCCGCCCAGGGTGGCTCACTTAAGGAAATTGACAATCCCGATCTTTTCCCGAAGGCAGAATTCACTCACAATATTCCTTGCCCGAAGGACGGATATATAACCAAAATGAATGCCGAAATGATAGGCTCATCGAGTGTGATACTCGGTGCAGGCAGAGTCAGAAAGGACGATACAATCGACCATTCGGCAGGAATTATCCTTAACAAAAAGACGGGAGACAAGGTGAATAAGGGTGATATCCTTGCGACCTTGTACACCAACAAAAAGGAAAGCATTGAGCCCTGCGAAAAGCTTTTCCTTGAGGCTATAACCATAAGCAATGAAAAAGCAGAGGCTTGTCCTCTTGTATATAAAATAATCAAGTGACGGAATTTTTCACCGTCGTGAAAGGAAAATATTATGATTCGTAAAATCTGTCCTTACTGTAACGCCGACAATCCCGAAGAGGCTGTGTTCTGTAAAAAATGCGGTGCACTTTTCCAGGGTGAGGCTGAATTTGTAAACCTTGAAGAGAAGAAGAGAAAAAAGGTGACTAACCTTAAAAACAAGGCTATTGTAGGCGTTTGTATCGTACTTTTGGTTATTGCTCTGCTTGTTTTCAAGTCAGGCTCTGTGAAGGATGACGAAGTAACAACTGTTCCTTCAACATCGGATGTACAGACAACGGCTGTGACTACAACTGCCGCACCTGTAACAACAACCGCACCCACAACTACTGCGGCTCCCGTTACAACAACGGCTGCCCCTGTTACAACTACTGCGGCACCGACAACAACAGCCGCACCGAAGAATGATATCGACTCAATCTGTGCAGACTACAACAAGCTCATTCACAATGCAAAAAAAAGAACGGACAGCTTTTCCGTGCATAAGACTGAAAAGATTGCCCTTGAAATTACGGAGTTTTCACTTCCCGTAAACACAGAAACAATCAACTCCTTTATGATGAAGCTTATCCCAGAAACAGATAAGACCTACAAGTTTACTAACGGTGTTTGCTCCGAGGACAGCAAGACCACACTTGCTACACTCATTCCTCCTGCGAATGAGTTTGAGGCAAGCGTAAGCGCTGACGATCTTCTTTCTGCAGAGAGAGATTCAAGCGGTACAATTACCCTCAAGTTCAAGGCTGACTCTTCAAGCTTTGCAGACGGCCAGACAAACTTCCCTCTTTATGTAGGCTCTGCAACGGACGTGCTTGATTTTGCAACCTTCTCACTCGGTCCTGTTAAGATTACAAAGGCAGAGATTGAGTATCCTGCAACGGAAATCAAGGCAGAGGTTAACTCTGACGGCACTCTTAAGAAGCTTACGGTTATTCAGCCGGTTAACACTACTGCAACAGGCGGTGTAGGAGCACTTACAGCTGATGTCGGTATGAACCTGACGGCTACAACCACCTTTGAGGTGAAATAAAAAAGTAAAGTTTTGGTCAAGCTTTTACAAAAGCTTGTAGGGGTCAAGGGGACAAAGTCCCCTTGCTCTTTTTTATTCTCCGTGGTTGCTTTTTCAGGTTTTACCACCTCAAGACTGACGGAGCTGTTTCTCATAATGTTTTTTCAATCGCTCGCCGCGGGGCGTTACTTTTTTTGTAAAAAAAGTAACCAAAAAAACTTTACTTGCTTTTATTACTCCATCACAACAAAAAACCTCTCACATAAGTGAGAGGTTTCTTCATTACAAAAGGTTTTTAAAGTTAAATTATTTAACTGTTGCCTTTGCGCCTGCTTCTTCGAACTTCTTAGCAGCAGCTTCAGCGTCGTCCTTTGACAT
>JAZRFT010000034.1:0-44397 GCA_045643805.1 Acutalibacteraceae bacterium | reverse complement strand
TATTTTTTCCGTTTAATGGAAATTTTTAAAATGACCTGTGCATCATTCAGAAAAATCTGATTAAACGGAAATTTTATGAAATTCAGCAAAAATCCTCTTCCAAACAATTTTCTTATTAAAACTTGACTTAAACTGAAATATTTTGTATAGTTGATACATAGAATCGAGGTGTTAAAATGCTTCCTTATTTAAATCGCAAGCTTTTGCCTGAGCTTGTCAACGAATTCATAGATGACCTGTCTGTAAGCAAGGACCGTTCAGAAGCTACGCTTAACGAATATACATCCGATATCAGATTGTTTCTCAGGTATATGGTTTCGCAAAAAATGAATTACGGTTCTCCTGATGAATTGCCTGATGATTTTGATTTGTCTTTTTTAGACCGTGATTTTTTTAACAGTGTGTCCTTAAAAGATGTTAACAATTTCTTAACATATTGCAAAAAAGACCGAAAAAACGAAGCTCGTGGCAGAATGCGCAAGGCTTCAGCATTAAGAGGCTTATTTAAATTCCTTTCAGTAAAAATGAAATATATTGACCAGAATCCTCTGGAAATGCTTGAGGTCGCATCTTCAAAAAAGAGCCTCCCCCGTTATCTTACACTTGAGCAAAGCAAAGCCCTGTTGAATGCCGTAAACGGTGAAAACAAATCGAGAGATTACTGTATTCTGACTTTCTTTCTTAATTGCGGATTACGTCTTGCTGAATTGGTTTCTCTTAATATAAGTGATATCAATTTTGAAAGCAACACTATGGTAGTAAAAGGTAAAGGCAACAAAGAACGAATGGTATACCTTAATAAATCCTGTATTCTAGCATTGAATGCTTACCTACGTGAGCGCCCTCACGACGGTCTTGCTGATGACGATGCTCGAAAAGCTTTGTTTCTCAGTCGCTTGAATAAACGTATCGGCAGACAAGCTGTGCAGCTGATGGTTTATAAATATCTTAAGGATATCGGACTCGACGGACAGCATTATTCAGTACATAAGCTCAGACATACTGCTGCAACGCTTATGTATCAGCACGGTGACGTTGATGTAATTACACTCAAAGAGGTGCTCGGTCATGAAAATCTTTCAACAACAGAAATTTATACCCATATAGAAAATCAGCAAATCAAGGATGCAATATCCAGTAACCCACTCTCAAAGGAAAAGCCAACTGAATAACTGAACAAGTCTATTAAAAACGGACAATGACAACAAAACCTTCTAAGGTAGAATTAAAACTACTATAGGAGGTTTTGTTATATATCACATCTGACTTTGCTGGAAAACAAGTCAGTATATTGCTTAAAATTTAATATTAACTACCACATAGTGGCTTTTTATAATTGCGAAAAATCAAATAAACCCGAAAAAATTTTTAATGAAAGAAAATCAACTGTAGCCGACAAAACAAACAACATACCGAAAATTAAACTTTTAAAGTAATATATCTTTTTGATTGGGGCAGTACTCCCCTTTTCGGTTGTTCCGCTTTTTACAATACAGCTCATATCGTAGCTGGTTTTTGTCATAATCACGGCAGCGGATATTAAAATACACTTTCCCGGAAAAAATACAAGTAAAACGTATTCCAGACCCTTGAGTCCGTACTGCACATACAAATATGAAATCAAAGCACTGATTCCTGCAACCTTTACAAAGCTTGCTGTCATACAGATATATCTTCCTAAAAAGCTTGTTCCTGATAAAAACAGCACAAAATAATAAATAAGTACATTTAACGCAATGCCGGAAAAAATCTCAATATTTGTTTTGTTTATGTATTCAGTATTGAATGAAACAAACAGTTCGAATAATTCAATTTTACTGTTGTTTAATGCAAAAGCATATGTAAGCACACCGACTAAAATTCCTGCAAAAATTGTAACAAAAGCCGAAAGAAGCCCCTTATCCTTGATTAACAGGCTTTTCACTGAAAAGACAACTGCATTTATTTTCATAAATTTTCTCCGCTTTCTTTATCTTTTTATTTTTGTTCGCTTTCTTATATTAACTGATACTATTCCGCCCGATGCGGAAAATAATAGAATAATAAATACATTTATAAGAATGTTGAAATCAACCTTGAATTTGTTAAAAAACAAAGAAATCAATGGAAAAATAAGAATAGGCAAAGAATAAATTACTCCGTTTAATAAGCCGTTTGAACGCTTTTTGCGGGATATAGCAAAGCCTGAAATAAAGCTTCCAACCGCAAGTGTTGTGGAAGCGATAATTAAAAAGCTTTCAGAATTAACATCCAAAATTAAAGTAACAACAGCTCCGACAACAAAAACCATCAACTGAATAATAATGCTTTGAAAAAGCATCACAAGCTCATTTGATTTTTTATTTTCAGATTTTTTTCGTGTTGTTTTGTTAGCTTGCTTTTGCATAAAAAATCTCCCTCACAAACCTTTGTTAAAGGTTATGAGGGAGCAGAGTTCAATATTACAGAACGTCCTTATTTTCTTTTGCCTTTTTCTTTTCTGCCTTAGCCTTTTCAGCTGCTTCCTTAGCTGCAGCTCTTTCAGCGGCAAGTCTTTCGTTTGCAGTGTTGTTAGCCTGAACAGCCCAACGAGTAATTGTCATCTTGTTCTTATCGCTGCCGGTCTCGATGATAAGTCTATCTTCTTTTACGGTTACGATTCTGCCACAGATACCGCCGATTGTTGTGATTTCATCACCAACATCAACAGCATTACGCATTTCCTGTTCTTCCTTCTGTCTCTTCTTCTGGGGACGAATGGTCATGAAATACATAAGAGCGAACATACCAACGAGCATGAAAATCATACCTGAGCTACCCATAGGTGAAGCCTGCTGTGTTAAAAAATACATAGTTTTTTCCTCCGAATTAAAAATATCTTTGTAATTATATCAAAACAATTATAAAATATCAAGTGTTTTGAAGATTTTGTTTAAATTCTTGTATCAAGCAAATCAACGTATTTTTCTTTGAATTCGTTAAATGTGCCGTTATCAAGTGCTTCACGGATTTTTTCCATCATATTATTATAAAAATAAAGGTTGTGCATTACGCAAAGACGCATTGCAAGCATTTCCTTGCACTTGAAAAGATGTCTGATATAAGAGCGAGAAAAGTTTCTGCAGGTAGGACAGTCACACTCAGGATCGATAGGTAATGCATCTTTTTCGTATTTGGCGTTATTGATGTTTATAACACCTTTCCAGGTGTTGAGATGACCGTGACGTGCATTGCGGCTGGGCATAACGCAGTCAAAAAGGTCCACTCCCCTGCTTACACCCTCAATAATGTTACCGGGTGTGCCGACACCCATAAGGTAGCGGGGCTTGTTTTCGGGCATATAAGGCTCAACGGCAGATATGATTCTGTACATATCCTCCTTCGGCTCACCTACTGCAAGACCACCTATTGCATATCCGTCAAGATCAAGTTCGGCAATTTCCTTCATATTTTCCACGCGTAAATCATCGTATGTACAGCCCTGATTTATGCCGAAAAGAAGCTGATTTTTATTGATAGTTTCGGGTAGAGAATTGAGTCTGTCCATTTCAGCCTTACAGCGCTTAAGCCAACGTACTGTACGGGCGCAGGAATCCTTTGCATATTCATATTTTGCGGGATTTTCTACGCATTCGTCAAATGCCATAGCAATCGTAGAGCCGAGATTAGACTGAATCTGCATACTTTCCTCGGGACCCATGAAAATTCTTTTACCGTCAATATGCGATGCGAAGGTTACACCCTCTTCGCTTATCTTACGAAGACCTGCAAGTGAGAACACCTGAAATCCGCCACTATCGGTAAGAATAGGTCTGTCCCAACGGGTAAATTCGTGTAAGCCACCCATTTCTCTTACAAGCTTGTCACCGGGTCTTACGTGAAGATGGTAGGTGTTCGAAAGCATTACCTGACAGCGAATTTCCTTAAGGTCAATAGCTGAAAGGGCACCTTTAATAGCTCCGCAGGTTGCAACGTTCATAAACGCAGGGGTCTGAACAGTGCCGTGCACGGTTTCAAACTCACAGCGTCGGGCATTTCCTTCTTTTTTTATAAGTTTTAACATAACTTCACCTCAAAAATACCGCATCACCAAAGGAGAAAAATCTGTATTTTTCATCAACGGCTTTTTTATAGAAATTCATTGTGTTCTCATAACCGCAAAATGCACTTACAAGCATTATGAGTGTGCTTTCAGGCAAATGGAAATTGGTTATCAGAGCATCAATACACTTGTATTCATATCCGGGATAAATAAAAATATCCGTCCAGCCTTCACATTCTTTGATTTCACCTTCAAAGGTTGCAACTGATTCAAGTGTTCTACAGCTTGTTGTACCTACTCCGATAACTCTACCGCCGTTTTCTTTTGTTTTATTTATAAGCTCGGCGGTTTCCTTCGGTAACCAATAATGTTCGGAGTGCATATGATGCTGTGTAATATCATCAGCCTTTACAGGTCTGAAGGTGCCGAGTCCGACATGAAGGGTAACATAGCCGATATTTACACCCTTGGCTCGGATTTTATCCATAAGCTCCTCGGTGAAATGCAAACCTGCGGTAGGTGCAGCGGCAGAGCCGAGCTCCTTTGAATAAACAGTCTGATATCTTTCCTGGTTTTCAAGCTTTTCTGTTATATACGGAGGCAAGGGCATCTGTCCGATTTTTTCAAGACAATTATAAAAATTGCCTTCATAATAAAATTTTGCAAGACGGTTACCGCCTTCAAGAACATCAAGAATTTCAGCTTTTAAAATTCCGTCACCGAAAACAAATTTTGTACCAGGCTTTGCTCTTTTACCTGGGCCTGTAATAGCTTCCCAAACGTCATCACCCTTATTGGTAAGGAGCAAAAATTCAACTCTTGCACCCGTATCCTCCTTGATACCGTAAATTCTGGCAGGAAGAACTCTCGTGTTGTTGAGAATAAGGCAGTCACCGTCTTTGAGCTCATCAAGTATATCATAAAAGTGCTTATGCTCAATTTCACCCGTATGCTTATCTACTGTCATAAGCCTTGAATGGTCACGGGGTTCGGTAGGATGCTGAGCAATAAGCTCCTCAGGTAAATCGTAAAAGAAATCTGATTTTTTCATTTTTTCTGTCCTTTACTTGAAAAAATTATAAAATAAAATTGACATATATCACTTTAAGTGATATTATATAAAAGTTATTTTATATTATAGTGCATAATGCTCAAATTATCAACAGTTTTATGCAAAAATAATTAAGCAAATTCTAAAGAGGTGTTTATTATGAAAAAATACAAGGTTGGTATTATCGGCGCAACAGGTATGGTAGGTCAGAGATTTGCTACAATTCTCGCAAACCACCCCTGGTTTGATGTTACTGTCCTCGCAGCAAGCGGTCGTTCAGCAGGTAAAACCTACAAGGAAGCCGTTGGTGAAAGATGGAGAATTGCCGATGCAATGCCCGAAAAAATGGAAAATATGATTATCAAAAACGCAACAGATGACATCAATGAAATTGCAGCAGCGGTTGATTTTGTTTTCTGTGCAGTTGATATGAAGAAGGATGAAATCAAGGCTCTTGAAGAAGCTTACGCAAAGGCTGAATGCCCCGTAATCTCCAACAACAGCGCTCACCGTTTCACTCCTGACGTTCCCATGGTAATTCCCGAAATCAATGCTGACCACATCAAGGTTATCGAGGACCAGAGAAAGCGCCTTGGTACAAAGAAGGGCTTTGTTGCCGTTAAGTCAAACTGCTCACTTCAGAGCTATGTTCCCGCAATCTATCCCCTTGACAAAAAGTACGGCATCAAGGAAGTTCTTGTTTGCACTTATCAGGCAATTTCAGGCGCAGGCAAGACCTTTGACAGCTGGCCCGAGATGGTTGATAACGTAATTCCCTTCATCGGCGGCGAAGAAGAAAAGAGCGAGCAGGAGCCCCTTAAAATATGGGGTAGCGTTGAAAACGGTGAAATCAAAAAAGCTTCATCTCCCGCTTTCACCGCACAGTGCATCAGAGTTCCCGTTTCCGACGGTCACATGGGTGCAGTATTTATGAGATTTGAAGACGGTAAAAAGCCTTCAAAGGAAGAAATCATCGAGGCTTGGAACGGTTTTGCAGGCAGAGCAGAGGAATTAGGGCTTCCCTCTGCTCCCAAAAAGTTCCTTCATTACTTCACAGAGGACAATATGCCCCAGACAAAGCTTAACCGTACACTCGAAAACGGTATGGCTGTTTCAATCGGCAGACTTCGTGAGGATTCACAGTACGATTACAAGTTCGTATGCCTTTCACACAACACACTCAGGGGTGCAGCCGGCGGTGCAGTTCTTCTTGCAGAGCTTCTTTGCGCTGAAGGTTACATTGACTGATTTAATAAGCATATCTTAAGGAGGTTTTCTTTTGAGCTCTGTCTTTACAGGCAGCGGTGTTGCTATTGTGACGCCCTTCGGTAAGGATAAAAAAATCGATTATGACGTTTTTGAAAAGCTTATAGAATTCCAGATTGCAAACAATACAGATGCTATTATTGTCTGCGGAACAACCGGTGAAGGTTCAACACTTACAGTTGAGGAAAGACTTTCCTTGTTCCGTTTTGCCGCTGAAAGGATAAGAGGCAGAGTTCCTCTTATCTGCGGTACAGGCAGTAATAGCACTTCTTTTTCCCTTGAAATAGCAAAGGAAGCCGAAAAATGCGGTGCGGATGCTCATCTTATGGTAACTCCATACTATAACAAAACATCACAAACAGGACTGATTAAGCACTATTTTACTTTGGCTGATAACCTTCAGAAGCCTGTTATCGTTTACAATGTGCCTTCACGCACAGGTATGAATATTACACCTGAAACTTACCTTGAGCTTTCAAAGCATAGCAATATAGCAGGCGTAAAAGAAGCGGATACAAGCATTGTCAAATTGCAGAAATCAATTTATTTGTGTGACGGAAATCTTGATTTTTATATTGGCAATGATGATATGATATCTTCAGCCTGCTCTGTAGGCTGCAAGGGTGTTGTTTCGGTGCTTGCAAACATTCTTCCCTCCTTCACTCACAAAATGGCTGTAACGGGCGTTAACGGTGATAATTTACTGTGCACTTCTATGCAGAACGAAGTGATGGAGCTTGCACAGAAGCTGTTCTGTGACGTTAACCCGATTCCCGTAAAGGAAGCAATGAGTCAGCTTGAAATGTGTGAAAATGTTTTACGCTTACCGCTTTACGAAACCTCGGATAACAATAAAGCCGTATTAAAAAAAGTGCTAGAAAAATATAACTATCTGTTAGAAGAGGAAGTTCAAATAAACTAAAAAAAGGTATCTTTAAATCCGACTGTGATTTAAAGATACCTTTTAATATTAAGATGCAATCTGCCTTTTTTGTTTTCTCTTATGATTTCATCTATAATGACCTTACCTTTACCTCTTAAAACAAGCTTATCCCCTGATTTTAATATGTAATCAGATTTGTAAATCTGTTCGCTGTTGACATATACAATGCCTTGATTTATTGCATTGACAGCATTGTTACGTGATAATTTGAAGGCTGAAGCAACAAGACAGTCAATCCTTAAGGAAGCAACGGACACAAAAACAGTTTCTGTTTTACTTTCTTTTGTTTTTAAAAGTCTGAAATCACCGATTGTAGCCGTAAGCTGTCCCCTGCCTGCTTGTCTGAGGTTTTCAGTTATGTAACGGGAAATTGATTTAAGGCAGATTATATAACAGCCGTCATCATTTATTATTATATCACCGATAACTTCACGCTTCAACCCAAGACCCATTAAAGCTCCAAGATAATCACGGTGTGAAAGCACGGAAAATCTGTCCTTTTTTACACTTAAAACATCCAAAGGATTCATATCATTTTCACGAAGAAAATCATCAACCGAATCTGATTGAACAGCGTAAAATTCAGGAACAAATAACGCTACCTTTCTTTCGGCCTCATCATAACCGCCGTAATAGAATGTGTCTACGTATTTGTTATTTATCTTTTCAGTTTTTATAATATGTGACTGCTCGTCAAGAGAAAGAAATCCGCTTGAAGTAACTATGCTTTCAGTTGCAGATTTCTCTTTTAAGTCAAGTATGTGTGAAATCAAATTTTCTCTGTCTGTCATATCTTCACCTGAAATAAGAGGATGCTTACTGCATCCTCTTTATTTTCATCAATTAAAATTATGAGCCTTTTCAAGCATCATATCCTTCACCTTCATAAGCCTTGTGATGTTGCTTCGTTCGTTTTCTTCAAGCTTTACGGTAATGTACTTGATTGTGTCCTCATAGTCAGTTATAAGGACGTGTTCAAGTGCATTAACGCGTCTTCTCGTGCTTTCAATTTCTGCCGAAAGCAGCTGACAGGTCTTTTCAACCTCTGCAAGACGTATCAGATCCTCCGTAAGAGAAGAATAAATTGAAATAGCCTCATCAAGGTCACCTGAAGTAAAAGCAAAGCCGTAAGATTGGGCATTGTTCTGCTCGGAAATTCGGTATTTTACCTCAAATTCAGGAACGGGTACACTCATGATGTTCTTTTTATTAACATCAACCGTGAGCTTCTGTCCTGAAAGCATAAGTGCAACCGATATTTCGTTGTCACTCATTTCACCTGAAGCCAAAGCCATATACGCACTTGCTTTTTTTATCTTTGCTTCAACGGTTTTTCTTAACTCCTTGTTTTCTTTTATTAGGAGTAAAAACTGTCGCATCAATTCATCGCGCTTATCTTTGAGAAGCTTATGTCCGCGACGGGCGGTAACAAGCTTCCGCTTTAAGTTAGTAAGCTCCATTCTGGTTGGATTGACATTCATTACCGCCACTTATTTCACCTACTTTTCAATGTAATATTTTTCGATGAATTCATCGGAAATTCTCTTAAGCTCACTTTTAGGAAGAATTGAAAGAAGCTCCCAACCGATTGAAAGCGTTTCTTCAATACTTCTGTCAGTTTCATTGCCCTGTGAAACATACTTTTCCTCAAAGGCTTCTGCAAATTTTGCGTAGATACGGTCAATTTCAGTAAGAGCAGATTCACCGAGAATCATCATAAGCTCCTTTGCATCCTTACCTCTTGCATAGGCGGAGAAAAGCTGATTCATTGTACCTGAATGGTCTGCACGGGTTTTACCCTCACCGATACCCTTATCCTTGAGACGTGAAAGTGAAGGAAGCACATCAACAGGCGGAGTAACCGAGCGTCTGTGCAAATCTCTTGAAAGAATAATCTGTCCTTCCGTGATGTAGCCTGTAAGGTCAGGTATGGGATGAGTTTTGTCATCCTCGGGCATTGTAAGGATAGGAATAAGAGTGATTGAGCCCTTCTTATCCTTCTGTCTGCCTGCACGCTCATAAATAGCAGCAAGGTCAGTATACATATAACCGGGGTAACCTCTTCTGCCGGGCACCTCCTTACGTGCGGCGGAAACCTCACGCAATGCATCGGCATAGTTTGTTATATCTGTCATAATAACAAGGACGTGCATACCCTTGTCAAAAGCAAGATATTCAGCTGCTGTCATTGCCATTTTAGGTGTAGCAATTCTTTCAATAGCAGGGTCATTTGCAAGGTTTGTGAACATTACTGTACGGTCAATAGCACCCGTTTCCTTGAAAGAATTTGTGAAATATTCAGCCTCTTCAAAGGTGATACCCATTGCCGCAAAAACAACAGCAAAGCTTTCATCAGCACCTCTTACCTTGGCTTGTCTTGCAATCTGTGCGGCAAGCTCTGCATGAGGAAGACCTGATGCAGAGAAGATAGGAAGCTTCTGACCTCTTACAAGTGTGTTAAGTCCGTCAATAGCAGAAACACCTGTCTGAATGAATTCACTGGGATAATTTCTTGCGGCAGGATTCATAGGCTTACCGTTAACATCAAGTCGTTTTTCAGGAAGAATTGATGCACCTCCGTCAATAGGTCTGCCAAGACCGTCAAACACTCTGCCAAGCATATCCTCAGATACGGCAAGCTCCATCTGCTTACCGAGGAAACGAACCTTGCTTTCAGCAAGATTTATACCCGTAGAAGCCTCGAAAAGCTGAACGAGTACATTGTCATCGTTTACTTCAAGTACTCTGCAGCGACGCTTTTCACCGCTTTTGAGCTCAATTTCACCAAGCTCGTTATAAGCAACATCACTGACACCTTTAACAAGCATAAGGGGACCAGCAACTTCACTTATAGTTCTGTATTCCTTTGGCATAAGTTACTCTCCCCTTTCTGTCAATTCTTTTATTTCTTTTGAAATTTCAGCTTTGATTTCATTGTATTTTTCATCAACCTGGCTTTCGGGAATATACTTAAATCTGCCGATTTTTTCCCTTACGGGAAGCATAACCAAGCTGTTGATGTCTGTTTCGTCTGTAATAAGCTCTGTGCTCTTTTTATAAAAGTCCATAATGAGCTTCATCATTGTAAGCTGCTTATGAGGTGAAGTAAAGGTATCAACCTCGTGGAAAGCAAGCTGATGAAGGAAATCCTCTCTTACAGAACGGGCAGCCTCAATTTTGATTCTGTCCTTTCTTGAAAGTGAATCAACGCCTACAAGCTTAACCATTTCAAGAAGCTCTGCCTCTTCTGAAAGAAGCTTCATAATATCCTTGCGCAGTGCAGACCATTCCTTACCAACGTTTTCATCAAACCACTTACCGAGAGAATTAGCATAAAGTGAATAGCTTGTAAGCCAGTTGATTGCAGGGAAATGGCGCTTGTAAGCAAGCGAGGAATCTAGTCCCCAGAAAACCTTAACAATACGTAAGGTAGCCTGACTGACGGGCTCTGAAATATCACCGCCTGCAGGTGAAACGGCACCGATAACTGAAAGTGTGCCCTCTCTGCCGTTTTTACCGAGAGAAATAACTCTGCCGGCTCTTTCGTAGAACTGTGCAAGTCGGCTTGCAAGATAAGCGGGATATCCTTCTTCACCGGGCATTTCCTCAAGTCGACCTGACATTTCACGAAGCGCCTCGGCCCAACGTGAGGTTGAGTCAGCCATAAGAGCAACACTGTAGCCCATATCACGGAAATATTCAGCAATCGTAATACCTGTATAAATTGAAGCCTCTCGTGCCGCAACGGGCATATCGGAGGTATTAGCAATAAGCACGGTTCTTTCCATAAGTGATTTACCTGTATGAGGGTCAATCAGCTCAGGAAATTCATTAAGAACGTCGGTCATTTCGTTTCCTCGTTCACCGCAACCTATATATACAACTATATCAGCATCTGCCCATTTTGCAACCTGATGCTGTGTAACAGTTTTACCGCTTCCGAAAGGACCGGGAATTGCACCTACACCGCCTTTTGCAATCGGGAAAAGAGCGTCGATAACACGCTGACCCGTAAGCA
Source organism: Acutalibacteraceae bacterium (assembly GCA_045643805.1). Classification (GTDB taxonomy): domain Bacteria; phylum Bacillota; class Clostridia; order Oscillospirales; family Acutalibacteraceae; genus UBA6857. Next base: position 33,098 of record JAZRFT010000034.1, on the reverse strand, counting down.
AAGGCATATCGGGAAAAAGCTTTTTACTGTACGGTCTCGGCTTTCTTACAGGCCAACGCTGTACAATACCGACACCGTGTTCCTCACCCTTTTCATCAAGCACAATTGCAACAACATCCTCAACAGTGCAAGTACCTCCGGTAATTTCTTTAATAATACCGCTGATGCCGAAGGGAAGCATAATTTTATGGTTAACGATATCAGTTTCCTGAACCGTACCGATAACATCACCGCCGTATACTCTTTCACCAACACTTACAGCAGGCTCAAACTGCCATTTCTTTTCTCTGTCGAGTGCAGGAATTTCGGTACCTCTTGTGAGGTTGTTGCCGGTCTGCTTCATAATTTCAACAAGAGGACGCTGAATACCGTCGAATATACCGCCGATAAGACCGGGACCGAGCTCAACACTCAAGGGCTCACCTGTGGTTTCAACCTTGGCTCCGACCTTAAGTCCCGAGGTTTCTTCATATACCTGAATCGAGGCTCTGTCCTCGTGCATTTCAATTATTTCACCAATAAGTCTTTCGTCACTTACCCTTACAACGTCAAACATATTGGCATTTTTCATTCCTGAAGCCACAACGAGAGGGCCGGAAATTTTTTTAATTGTTCCGTCATTCATTGTTAATCCACCTTTTCAGTGTAATTATTAATCAGGCAATTGTGAACCAACAGCCTTTTCAATGCTTCGGCTTACTGATTTCATGCCTTCGCCGGTATTGTTTTTTACACCGGGAATAAGAATTATGGAAGGACTGATTTTGTCCTCATATTTTTTGATTATATCCTTTGAGCTTTCACCGAATTCTTCGGTAATATATATAATTGCATAATCTTTTTCACAAAGAGATTTAAGTAAACGCGGGCAATCCTCTTTGTTTTCGGGAGAGAAAACCTCTAACCCTACCGCTTTAAGACCGGAAACACTTTCACGGTCACCGATAGCCGCAACCTTAAGCATAGAGCTCTCTCACCCTTTCTTCTATGATTTTTTTGTCAATATCGGATTTCAATGCAAGAAGAATCATACGTAAAGTTTTGATTTCAAGATTTTTACGGTAAAAATAGCTTACAACGGGAGCGAAACCGAAGGAGGTATACACCGCTGACCTTGTAATGTTGATTATTTCATCGTCACACCATTTTTCAAATGATGACGGGCTTTCAAGATATACCGCAATACCCTGCTTATATACAGATGCTTCAAGATATTCTTTAAGTGCATCTCTGCCTGAAATACAACATCTTATAAGCTTATCTCTGTCAATTTTGTTGCACTTACCGATGGATGTATCGATAAAATCCTTATCCCGTGCAATTACAGAGCATCTTAAGGCTATCTTAATGTTTGCCGTATCACCGAGAAAAGCGCAGATTTCGCCTAAAAGACCACTGCTTTTACCTTCGGAATATTCACCCAGAGCATCAATTGCGGCTCTGTCGATGATTGCATCGGAAAATTTGCCGTTTCCGGACCTTACAGCTATGCTGTAGGCATCTTCAGCAACAGCGCTGTATTTATCCTTCAGAAACGAAAAGCCTTCAGAGCCTGCTTTTTCAGTAAATTCCGAAGCAACTACAGTTGACGGATAAATAAGATATTTTTCAGGACTTTGATTTTCAACAGCACACTTAACCAACGCTTTAATATTAAAATAATCATTAAGTATATAAAGCGCCTCAAGCTCTTTTTTATCGGGAATGGATTCCTCAAGAAGCTTGTTTAACGCAGCACCCTGTTTTTTGATTATTGCATCAGCGTCGTCCTCTGCTACGGCATAACCCTTATGAACAAGCCAGTTAAGAGCGGCTTCATAGCTTTGCTGATGAATCAAGGCTGATATATCCTGTTTGGTGAGCAATTTATTCTCAATCGCTCTTATCCTTGCAACGCAAAAAGCATAATTAGTATCTTTCATAAATAACCACCTTAATTGAACAGGAAGCTGTTGAGCATATCCTTAAGGTTGTCCATATTCTCATCAAACAAGGCTTTAAAGGTGCAGTTTATTTCTACTCCGTCACCGCTTAAAATAAATCCGTTTTCAATGTCTGCCGCTTCCTTTTTGATGTATACAACAGCTTTTTCGTAAATAACAGAGTTGATGCTGTCTTCGAAATTTTCAGGAAGACGTGCAAGGTCAATACTGTTAAGCTGCATAACATATTCACCGGGGGTAACATTCTTAATGCAAAGCTTATGAAGCATATCAAAATATTCTTCATCATCGAATTTTTCAATTTCTTCGTATGCGGCAGAGATAATGTCATTTATAATTGCATTTCTTACTTCAAGATAGCGGTTTCGGGTCAAGGCCTCGGCACCGCTTTTAGCAAGTATGTTTTTTCTGTCGGCGGCAGACTCGGCATTTCTGATGATTTCGTCCGTAAGCTCTGACGCCTTCTGTCTGGCATTTATGAGAATATTTTTAGCTTCTTCATTAGCCGATGCAATGATTTCGTCGCATACAATTTTTGACTGAGCCAGAATTTTTTCCTGAATTTTCTCAAGTCCGGTCATTGCTTCAACTCCTTTAAATTTATTGTTGACATTTATCAGATAGCAATGTTGGAAATTGCAATGAGAGAAACGAGGAAGGTAAGAACGGCGTATGTTTCAACAAGAGCTGAAAGGGTCATTGCTCTTGAGGTCTGTGTGGGTTGCTTTGCAATAAGGGAAATACCTGAAGCGGCAACACGTCCCTGATAAATTGCTGAAAAATAACCGGTGATTGCCATAGGCATTGAAGCAGCAAAGAAGGAAAGGCCCTGGGCAGCTGTAAGAGCAGCAAGATCGCCGCCGAGAAGACCGATTTTATTGAACATCATAAGTGCAATGATAAAGCCGTAAAGACCCTGTGTACCGGGAAGAATCTGAAGAATAAGTACCTTTGAGAACATCTTGGGCTCCTCGGAAAGAAGACCTGCACCTGCTTCACCAACAAGGCCTACACCTCGAGCTGAGCCGACACCTGAAAGACCTACGGCAAGAGCCGCACCTAAAACTGCAAGAAAAAGTCCTGAACTTAACATAATTATTTATCCTCCTTGATTATAAAATGTTTTGTATTCAATCTGAAGGGAGTAAATACTGTACCCTCGCCTTCATAAAATTTTGAAAAGAATTCAACGTACTGCAATCTGTTGGTGTGAACATAAGTTCCGATAAGATTGATTGCAATGTTGATTGTGTGACCGATGATAAATATCAGCACAAATAAAAACGGATTTTTCGGCATTGTTGCCATCAGATTTATCGAGCTTGCGATAACACCCGTTACAAGTCCTAAAGCAAGAAGTCTTGAATAGGAAAGGATATCACCAAGATAGCCTGAGGCTGTGTTATAAAGCGCATATAAGCCTGCACCGAATTTGCCGACGATATTTTTTGCACTCCGTCCTGCCGTCAAGACTATTGAAGCAGCACCGTATATCAGAAGCTGGTTACCGATGCTTTTTACTGATTCGGGAACCTCAACGAGGAAGTCTGCACCAAAAACAGCAAAGCCGCAGACAAAAATCATTACGGGCAGAGTATTGAAAACAGCAGCTGTATAATTCTTACTTTTTATAAGCTTGTACGCATTTAAAAGTAAACCTGCAAATAAATGTAAGATACCAAAGCCGAGACAATACACCAGAAGTGTGATGCTGTTTGATACGGGGTCAAGCCACAAAGCAAGCTGCGGCGGATTTTCTATGCCTAGGAAATGTGTGCACACTACCGGGATAAGGTCACCGAACCAGCCACCAAAAAGTGCACCGAAAATTATTGATGAAATACCGCTGTAAAAAGCCAGATTTACGGTTTTTTTGAAGTTTCCGCTTGCTTTGAGCTTTTTATCAGCGAATATCGCAAAAAGAACCATGAGTATTCCGTAGCCTGCATCGGAAAGCATAAGCCCGAAGAATGCGTAATAGAAAAACGCCATAACGGGATTTGGATCAACATCCTTATTTGACACCGGTGAATACATTTCCGTTATACCCTCAACACCGCCTGCAAAGCTTCCGTTTTCAAGCAAAACGGGAACCTCGGGATTTTCGTAATCAGGCTCGGTTACATTGAAGTAAGCGTTGTATTTGTTTTCAACAGCAAAACGTAACTCTTCGGCATCCTTCTGCGGAATATATCCCGAAATAAAGAACACACTGTCAGTTGTTGCGGCAAGCTCAATAGCCGTGTATTTATCAATTTGTGCCGTTAAGTGGTCATATAAAAATCTTATGTCGTCATAATCTTTTACATATTCACTTATCTGCTTACTTAAAATTGACACTTCGTTTTCAAACTGAAGTATCTCTTTTTCAGTATTTTCAATTATCTTAACCGGCAATGCAGGTAAGGTGTTTTCATTAAATATAAAGCCGATAGCATCAAGTGCTTTTGAAAGAACATCAGCACTTGATGAATGACAAACAATAACTGCACAGGTAAGCAGTTTTTCACTGCTTATCACCTCAACGGCAACATCGTCAGTTTCGGGTGCTTGTGCTTTTATCAGCTCTTCAATATTTTCTGCCGTAAGATTTTTATTAAATGTACCGATAAAAATTCTTGAAGTGAGTGTCCTTTTTGAAGCCATTACAATGTCAAGCTTTTCCCATGGCTTCATTGACTGAATAAGCCGCTTTTTTTCTGCAATCGAGCTACCAAGCTCTTCTGCTTTTTTGTTTATACTCAATATCTGACGGCACTTTGCAAAGGTATCATCACTTTTTTCGGCAAGTGCCTTATATCTTTCATAGCTCAGGGTCTTGTAATCCGTAAAGGATTCAATAAGTCCTTTTTTAATTTCACATGTTTTTTCAAGCAAACGGATTGCTTTTTCAACACGGTTACGGTTTGCTGTAAGATTGCTTACAATTTCCGATGTATCATATTTTGCAACGCAATCCCCTTCTATGTTTTCGAGATGCGCATATCCGCACTTCTGAAGATAGTCAATGATACCCTTACTGTCAGAATGCAGAGATGCAATTTCAAAACGTACAAGCTTTACTTTAGCCAAACGGACACCTCCTTTGTACTAAATTATTGTGAAACTTTATTTAAGTATTTCGTCAAAAACAGCCTTTATGGCTTCATTATACTGCTTTTCAGTATCTGTAATAGATTTCTTTTCTCTCATTGAAGCAAGCTTTGTAGCCTGCTTAATTACACCGCTTGATGAATATTCGGCATCACTTAAAATGATGTTAGCCTGATTCTGTGCCTGTTCAACAGCGGTTTTTATGATAATGTCTGCCTGAATTTTAGCGTTCTGAACGATTTTTTCGGCAACCTTTTCAGCCTTTTTCTCGGCCTCCTTGCCCTGAGCCTCAGTTTTGAGGATTTCTTTAATCATATCAGCTGCCATAAAGCAATGCCCCTTCACTGTTAAAATACAAACTTTCAAAATTATCTTGTTCACCGTAGTAGTTATAAGTAAAATCAGTTTCAAATACTGCCGAAACATTCAGCGCCGCAGAAATAATAAACAATATTACAAGGCAAACAGCAATAAAGGCTGACATAAGCACTTTTTTAACTCCGCGGAAGTCAAACCTTGCCTTCGGCTTGGTGTCAACAAGCTTTTCAAACTTTTTATCGTTGGCAGTGATGCTTCTTGCTGCGTTAGGCTTATAATCAAATTTCGGTAACTCGGGAATAACAATTTCTTCCTTGATTGAAATTACGTCGATTTCCTTTTCTTCGATTGCGGCATCCTTTTCAACATCGGGAATTACTACAGATTCATCATCTTCACCTTCAGGCTGACTTGTTGAATAGACATCATCGAATTTTGCTTCCTCGAAAGGCTGGTTGTTAAGTGCATTCTTAAGGTCGGAAAGCATCTGTTCAGGAGTGAAGTATCTGTCGTTGGGCTTGAATGCGCAAGCTTTTTTAATAATTCTCCAAAGTGATTCACTTGCGAGGGCAGGTTTCGGAAGCTCCTCGCCCTTCTGCCTTCTTATTGTTGATTCGTTAAGTGAATTGATTGTAACGTTTTCGGGATAAGGCTCTGTAAAGGGCAATCTGCTGCGGTTAGTGAGCATATAAAGGATAAGACCGAGTGAATATGTGTCACAGGTGCAGTTGATGTTGCCTGTTTTTATGAACTCGGGAGCCATATAGTACTGTGTTCTCTTATATGAAATTGAGGTCTTTGCAGGCTCGAGACAGCTGAAGGAGCCGAAATCACCGATTTTACATCTGCCTTCTCTGTCGAAAATTATATTTTCAGGCTTAAGATTTGGATAAATATAACCGAAGGAACGGCACTTCTGCAAGGCCTGACAGATGTTGATACCAAGTCTGTAGGTTTCCTCAAGAGTAAACGAAAAGCCCTTAAGCACCTCTGCAAGGCTTTTACCCTCTTCAAGCTTAATGAGGATAAGTCTGCCTTTTCCGTCACTTGCGTTACGAAGCTCGAGATCCTCATATTTTATGAAAAACTTGCCGTTGTCAGCTTTTTTTACGGTTTCAATATTCTTGATAATTTTTGCAATTATCTTATCGAAGCCCTCCTGGATTTCTTCCTCCTGGGCTCCGTCGAGATTAAAGGTTTTTCTTTCATTACGGTTTTCACCTAAGCGGAGAATCTTCATAACGGAGGTTTCTCTCGTGCCGTCATATTTTTCCTTATAAATGGTAAAAACCTTACCGTCAGTACCGTTTCCGAGCTGTCTGTCAACGTACCACTGTCCGAAAACGGGATTAAGAGAATTAGACATTTGATTTTCACATCCTTTATTATTCTGCAACAAAAGGTTATTTATTAAACATTAAGAAATAACAATACAATAAATCTATTTTATTATAACACAGTTTATCCTATTATGCTACTGTTTTTTGCTGATTTTTTACATTTAATATTTGCTCATAGTTATTGACATAAGCGGTATAAAATATTAAAATATGTATATAATAAAACGAAAGGAAAAGAGCTTTTGCTCTTACAGATTTTAAAATGGACGAATTTATGGGTGATATTGTTTCCGTTGTTGATGATGACGGCGTGGAGCATATTTTTGAAGAAATTGACAGAATTGAAACCGAGGACGGCAACAGATATGTTGCACTTCTCCCTGTCTATGACGATGCAACGGAAATCCTTGACGATGACGGCGATGTTTTCATCTTGAAGGTTACCGAGGAAAACGGTGAAACCTACCTTGCTCAGATTGAGGACGAAAAGGAATTCAACGAAATCGGCAACATTTTCGAGGACAGACTCATTGAAAAATATGAGGCTGAGGCTAACGAAGAAAATGAATAATTAAATAACTCCTGCTGTGTGCGATAACTGTGATCGTTATAACCCAACACGTTATAAAACGGAGAGATGCTTTGACGGCGGATTGCAGACCTCCCGCTTTTGCGGACGAAGGGAGCGCGAACCCGTCTCGCTATCACCACCCTGCTATTGAGGCAGGTTATACACATCACGAACGGCATGGCGGGATTATTAATTTTAATAAAAAAGGACTGTTCCTATTGCTATTACAGTAGGAACAGTCCTATATTTTATTTGTAATGATTCTTTACCCTCTCATACTCCTCGTCGGTTATCTCAAGTATACCGCCGTGCTTAAAGCCATACGGAAATGAAAAAGCCTCGTCACTTCTTTTAAAATTGCTGTCCCCCGGCTTGTCACTTACAAAAGGTACATAGCCCATTTCAGGCTTTGCACAACCGAAAAAGTCAATCATAAGGCACCATCTGCCATCAGGCAGAATCATCGTAGTGGGTGCCTCGTAGCAGTTACACTTTTCAATAGTGTTCATATACTGCTCGAATGCCTCATCATGTATGTATGGGCCGTATAAATCCTCAGAAACGGCGTGCATATTCATCCCGGGATCGTGAGCATTCTTATAAAACATATGATATTTGCCGTCAATTTTTCTTATATGTGTATCAAGGATTTCGTTGCTTTTTGTAAAGAACAGTTTAGGTCGTGTAAAGGTTTCAAAATCCTTCGTGGTACTGTAGTAAATTGACATGTGACTGTAATCGTCCTGCTTTACAGTTGAGCCCCAATGTATCATATATTCATCGTTTACATCATCATAAATAATTTCGGGTGCCCACAGACAGCCGAAATCTTCTCTGCCTATGGGAATAATCCTCTGCTCGGAAAAGTTGATTAAATCCTTACTTTTCCACATGCACAAGCCCTTGCTACCTGTACGGTTTACGTTTTTCCAGTCAACATTATAATTTTCATCAAAGCGGTTTACAATACACTCATCCGTTGTAAGAATAACAAAACTGTTATCCTTAAGGCGGACAATTTCAATATCACGGCAGCCGCCCGAGCTCATTTTACTTGTAAGTATCGGCTCACCGCCGTTTACCTGTTCCCAGTTAAGACCGTCCTTGCTTAAAGCAAAGTAAACCTGCTCACCGTCAATTGTAAGCTTCTCCTTGAAATGTGTAAATAAATAAGGCATAGCTATTCTCCTTTTTTCAATTTATAAAATTATATCACCGCAAAAACAAAAACACAATAGCAGTTGCAAATTTATGAAATATTTATGTCATTTACTGTCTTTATCTTGAAAAACAAATGCCAATAATATATGATATAATAGATGAAATTTTTGAAAGGTTATATCAGGTATCCCCAATGAGAAAAACTAAAATAGTTGCAACAATCGGACCTTCCTGCTGTGATGCAGAGGTTTTTAAAAATATGTGTCTTGCAGGGCTCAATGTCGCCCGTCTCAATTTTTCACACGGTACGTATGAAGAGCATCTTGAAAAAATAACAATGATAAAAACAGTACGTTATGAGCTCGGATTACCTATTGCAATTTTGCTTGACACCAAAGGGCCCGAATACAGAATAAAAACATTCAAAAACGGCTCAATCAACCTTAATCCCGGTGACCGCTTTACCTTTACCACTGAAGAAATCATCGGCAATCAGGAGCGCGTTTCCGTAAGCTATAAGGGTATGATGAAGGACCTTGATGTCGGTGATATCATTCTTCTTAATAACGGTCTTATGAAATTCAAGGTTGATGAAATCACAGAAACTGAGGCAAGATGTACCGTAATTGACGGTGGCAAGCTTTCCAACAGAAAGTCAATGAGCTTCCCCGGCAAGGTGCTTAAGCAGGTATATTTAAGTGAACAGGATAAAAGCGATATTCTCTTCGGCGCAGAGCACGGTGTTGATTTTATCGCCTGCTCCTTTGTTTCCTGCGCCCAGGATCTTATTGATGTAAAAAACTTCCTTAAAGAAAATAACATTTCAGGCATCGACCTGCTTGCAAAAATTGAAAATCAGACAGGCATTGACAATATTGACGAAATTCTCGACCAATGCGAAGGCGTTATGATTGGTCGTGGTGATATGGGTGTTGAAATCCCATTCGAGGAGCTTCCTGCAATTCAGAAGCATCTTATCACAAAATGCCGTCTTTTTGGAAGACGCGTTATCACTGCAACTGAAATGCTTGAATCAATGATTACCAATCCCCGTCCGACCAGAGCAGAAATATCCGACGTTGCAAATGCTGTTTATGACGGTACAAGTGCAATTATGCTTTCAGGTGAAACCGCTGTTGGTAAGCATCCCGTTCTTGCGGTTGAAACTATGTCACGAATTGCCTATCAGACAGAAAAGAATATGAATTTTGTCAAGCGCTTCAGAGAAACCGATTTTGTCATCAAAAACACTATCGACGCTATTTCTCACGCTACTTGCGGTATGTCAATTGACGTAAATGCAAAGGCAATTACCGTTTGTTCACTTTCAGGTAAAACGGTACGAATGGTTTCACGCTTCCGCTCCCCCGTTGATATCGTTGGTCTCACCACAAACGAAAGAACATGGCGTAAGCTTGCACTTTCCTGGGGAGTCAAACCCGTTATGTGTGAAGAACTCCCCTCAACTGATGTTCTGTTCTACACCGCAAAAAAGCTCACACAGACTGCACTCAACCTCGAAACAGGTGACACAATTATTATCACCGGTGGCGTTACAATGGGACAGTCAGGAAGCACAAATCTTATTAAGATTGAAAATATTTAAGGAATAATATTATGCGTTTCTGATTTCAATAGTCAGAAACGCATTTTTAAACAGAGGTAGAAAAATGAATAAAGCAATAGTTATAGGCTGTCCCGGCTCAGGTAAAACAACCTTTGCGGAAAAGCTCAGCAGGTGTACGGGGTTGCCGTTATATTACCTTGACGCTATATGGCACAAGCCCGACAAAACACATATTCCGAGAGAGGAATTTGACGAAAGAGTTAAAGAAATATTTGCAACTTCAGAATGGATAATTGACGGCAATTATAAAAGAACAATCGAGTTACGGTTGAAGCAATGTGATACTGTTTTTCTTTTTGATTTACCTACAGAGATGTGCCTGCAAGGAGTGACAGAGAGAATCGGCAAGGAACGTTATGATTTACCCTGGCTTGAAACAGAGTTGGACCCCGAATTCAAGTCCTTCATTGAAGATTTTCCGAAAGATACCCTGCCGCGCATATATGATTTGCTTGACAAGTATAAAAAAGATAAACAGATAATTATATTCAAGTCCCGAGAGCAAGCAGATGAGTATATAGAAAAAATTAAAACGCAGGTTAATTAAACCTGCGTTTTTTTTATGTAGCTATAAATTATTTAGCCTCGCCCTTCATAGGTCTTACGAATACAAAGCTGAGAACAAGTGAAACGATATAAAGTGCAACAGTTACATAAAGAACTGCCTGATAGCCTTCAGCGACATTTGTTGCACCAAACTTTTCAACAATAAGGTTTGCAAGGTTGTTACCTGTAAGACCTGCAAACCCCCAGGCTGAAAGAGTGATGCCGTGAATTGCGGAAATATTTGACATACCGTAATGGTCGGAAAGAAGCGTGGGAACATTGGAGAAGCCACCGCCGTAGCCTGCGTTTACAACCATAATAAGTACAACAACAAGTGCTGTAAGGAGCATATTACCGTTGCCGTTCACAATACCCTTTGTAAGGATAACTGCTGCTGTACAGATAATTGAAAGGCCGAAAATAACCTTGTAAATAGTGTTTCTGTCCTTACACTTGTCACCTGCCGCGGAGAAGCCGAGACGTCCACCTGCATTGAATACAGCTGAAATAACAGGGAAAACAACAACCGAAAGTCCAAGACACTTAAGAATGTACTTTTCCTGGGAAATAAGCATAAGACCGCAGGTGATGTTAAGGTAGAACATCATCCAGATACCAACATAGTTGAGTACAGGTCTTGTCTTGATAACTGACATTATGCTCTTTTTCTCGGAAGCATTTGTGGGCTCGTGCCAGTCACCGGGCTTTTTGAGAAGAAGATGGCCAATAAACATAAGTACAAAGTAAACAGCTGCAAGAATGAAGAACATCTTATAAATAGCGCCGTCACCAAGGTTTTCAAGCATCCACTCCATAATAGGTGTAGCAATAGCCTTTGCTGCACCGAAGCCTGCAACTGCAAGGCCGGTAGCAAGACCCTTGTTATCCTTAAACCAAAGCATAAGTGTTTTTACAGGTGAAAGATAACCGGTACCAAGACCGATACCCATAATAAGGCCGTAGCAAAGATAAATACCGATAAGAGCAATGATGCTTCCGGGATTGTTACCGCCGTACCAGATAAAGAAGCCTGAGCCTGCCATACCGAATGAGAAGCAGAGTGTAGCAATAAGTGATGACTTGTGAATATCCTTTTCAACGATGTTGCCAAGGAAAGCTGCTGACATACCGAGGAAGAAAATTGCAAAGCTGAAGGCCCATTCTACGCTACCCTTTGCAAAACCGATGTGGTCACCGATTTTTTCACTGAAGGTTGACCAGCAATAAACTGTACCGATACTGCAATGAAGCAGAAGTGCGGGAATTGCGGCGCGGATCCATTTATTAGTGCGCCAGCCGCCTGATTTTTTATCATTTGTGCTCATAATAAAAATCCTTTCGATAAATTTAAATTCTTTAATTTTAAACAACTAAAGGATATTACTCCTATTTTTAAAAAAATGCAATGCTTTTCAACAATTTTTTCTAAATAAATTCAAATTTTTATTCATCACAAGCCAGGATGTAATTGAACAACACCTTAACAGCTTCAAAAAATCCCTCAATGTCAATGCATTCGTCGCACTGATGTGCACCGCCGTGACCTTCAGGCATTTCGAAAACGGGGGCTTCACGGTCTTTTTTAATTATATAAGTGCCTATAGAAAAAGCATTTTTCAGCTTGCGGGCATAAGTGCCGCCTGCCATTGTAACTCTGTTAAGCCTTTCACCCGTAAGCTCAGCATAAATATTCTCAAAAATTTCGGGATAAGGACTGTTTTTATCAATTGTGAATCCGGAACGGTTATCCTTTTCAACGGCTGTAAATCCGTATTTATCAAGGTAGTCATCCGCCGTTTTTTCAAGTACTGAAGAATCCTGACTGCTGCCGTAACGGATATCGAAGCTTAAACGAAACTTACCGTCAACAGTCTTGCATAATCCGTTTACGCAGGTTGTTTTGCCGAAAAACGAATCGTTATGCTCAATTCCAAAGCCTTTGCCGTAATGACAGCAAAGCATCTCTCTTGCACTTTTTAAAATGGCCTTATCATTATCAGAAACAAAGGAACAATCGAGAAGAAGTTCCGCAGCAACAAGAGTCGCATTAACCGAGCCTTCGGGAATACTTGCATGCTTTGCAACACCCTTGAACTGAAGATAAATGCAATCGCTTTCAGCATTTACTGTCACGTCAGTTCTGTTTTTGATTTTTTCGTTGATTTCAGCAAGGGCATTTTCATTATAAGGCAGACATACATTAACCTTATCAAGCACTATGTTGTAAGCGTCACCGCCTTCAATTGAAGTAATGCTGTCAAATGCCACTAAACTTTCACTCATAAGGTGATAAATACCCTTTTCACCGATACTGCAAGGAAAATCAGCGTCAGGAACAAGTGAAACCTCTGGCATTGTTTCTTCTTGAAGATAATCCTTAAGGTCACCCATACCGCACTCTTCATCAGAGCCGATAAAAAGCTCCAGCTTGCTTTTAAGGTCAATATTGTTATCTTTGAGGAATCTGAAAATACAAAGCGCCGCCATTATTCCTGATTTATTGTCCTCAACTCCCCTGCCGATAAGTGTACCGTTAATAATTATCGGCTCAAAGGGTGCCGTATAAATCCAGTCATCGCCAACGGGAACTACATCACTGTGACTGAAAAGTCCTATTTTTCTTTCACCCTCACCGTAAGAACAAAGGGCATAAGTATTTCTGTCATTTATTTTTGTTTTAAAGCCGTCCTTTTCAAAAAAATACGCAGCCTTATAAAGAGCGTCCTTACAGTTAATGCCAAACGGTGCATCCTCCTCGGGAGCAGATTTAATTGACGGAATTTTTGCAAGCTCAATCCACTTGTGCAGTATATCTTCTTTGTTGTATTCAATCCATTTACCAAGTAATTTGTTATATTTTTCGTTAAGCATAAATACACCTCTTTTGATTTTGCTGTATGCATTATAGCACACTCAGATATCAACTGCAACACAAAAATAAAAGCTGCCCTAATCGGCAGCCTTTTATGAAATAATGTTATTTCATATTCTTTTCGTAGGATTCGATCATTTTCTTGACCATCTGACCGCCTACTGAACCTGCTTCACGTGAAGTAAGGTGACCGTTGTAGCCCTGCTGAAGGTTTACGCCAACCTCAGAAGCAGCTTCCATCTTGAACCTGTTGAGAGCTTCACGTGCTTCGGGCACCATACTCTTTGAATTGTTTGACATGTTTTTTTCTCCTTTAAATTATTTTTTGCGTTTGCAGTAATTATTCTTTGCATTAAAGACTGATATATTTATGTTATTATATTCCATATTTTAATCAATAAGCATGTATTTTTATTGAAAATATATTGCATAATCTCACATAATGTTGTATAATTATGAAAATTTTGCAATTTTACTATACTAATATACAACAAAGGAGGGCTTTTATGAACAAGCAGAGAATTATGGATATGCACGTTCATTCCGATAATTCACCTGACGGACAGCATTCACCTATGTATATGTGCGAGCAGGCTGTTGACAAAGGCTTAAGAGCAATTGCCTTTACCGATCACTGTGAGATTGACAAATTCTTTTCTCATAAGTATAATAGTATGGTTTTTCACTCTTATTTTGAATGCCTTAAGGCGAAATCATCCTTTGAGGGTGAGCTTCTTGTGCTTTTAGGACTTGAAATTGCACAACCGCTTTACGATAAGGCTTTAAGTGAAAAAATTATAAATAATCACAAATACGATATTATTCTAGGCTCAATTCACACACCGAAGGGCTTTGACTGTGATGTAAAGGAAATACCCTACAACGAAATTGATGTTTACAGCTTTATGCGTGATTATTTCCGTGAGCTTACTGAGCTTGCTTATTGGGACGGTTGTGATGTTCTTGCTCACATAACCTGCCCTATGAGAAGGATTCAGGGTAAATTCGCCCTGGACTTTGATTATACAAAAATTTCAAAGGAAACTGACGAATTGCTGAAGGCTGTTATCGAAAACAATAAATCCCTTGAAATCAACTCCTCGGGACTTCGACAGATGATGGCAAGACCTATGCCCGATGAAGCAATTATCAAAAGATATAAGGAGCTTGGCGGCAAAAACATTACTATCGGCTCTGATGCACACTGTGCCCAGGATGTAGGAGAAGGTATTTACGAATGTATGAGCCTTGTAAAAAAGCTTGGCTTTGAAAAAATTAACTTCTATACAGGAAGAGAAATACTTGAAATCAATAACAATATTTAAGGAGACCCAAAATGCAAAAACACGAAGAATCAAAATCATTCATAAAAATTGATAAGAAGACGCTTATAGGTATCACCCTGCTTCTTACTGTTATTATGATACTTGTAGGTGCTCTTACACAAATTGTAACTCCCGGTGCATACGAAACAGACGCTGACGGCTCAATAATCAACGGAACATATCACGAGCTTACTCACGAAGAGGTTGGCTACAGCTTCTGGCGTATTTTTATTTCACCGATTGAAATGTTCATCAAGGCTCCCGGTGATGCTATGACAGGTGTGATTATCATCCTTGTTATTACGCTTATCGGCGGCTCTTTCCTTATTCTCGACAAAAGCGGAGTGCTTAAATATATGATGTCTGTCATTGTTAAAAAGTTCGGACACAAAAAATACGCTTTGCTTGCAATAATGATTTTTGGCTGTATGCTGCTTTCCTCCTTTGCAGGTATTCTTGAAGAGTCAGTAACGCTTGTGCCTTTAGCGGTTGCTATTTCAATTTCACTCGGTTGGGACTCCTTTGTCGGACTCGGTATCAGCCTTATGTCCGTAACCTTCGGTTATTCGGCAGCAACCTTTAACCCCTTCAACGTAGGTATTACACAGTCAATGGCAGGACTTCCGATGTTCTCCGGCGTTCTTTTCAGAATTTTTGTGTTTATCGTAATATATGCAGTTGTTGCAGGATTCTTCATCAGCTATGCAAAGAAGATTGAAAAGGACCCAAAAAAATCCCTTTGCTACGAAGCTGACCAGGAGCTTAAAACAAGATTCTTCGACGAGGCTGAAATGAAAAAGGTTGAGTCTAACCCTAACCTTCCAAGAGCATCAAAAGCTTTTGTTTACGCTCTTGTTTCGGTTTTATGCATTACTATTCTCTGTCTTATTACAAACATTGTTGTTAAAAATCAGACAGTAGCAGGAATCATCGGCTACCTTCCTCTTGCTTCAATGGCTATACTTTTCACAGTCGGTGGTATAAGAGCAGGTAAAATCAGTGGCTTCAGTAACAAACAGCTCAAATCTGTTTTCGGTGAAGGTATTAAAACAATCCTCCCCTGTGCTCCTATGATTCTTTCAATTATAGCAATTACTTACATACTTAAAAGCGGTATGATAATCGACACCATCCTTTATCACGTTTATAATCTTATCAGCTCCGTCAATCCTTATGTTGCAATAATAATCATTTTCTTTGTAATCTGTGTTTTTGAGTTCTTCATCGGCAGCGGCTCTGCAAAAGCATTCCTTCTTATGCCCATTCTTCTCCCTCTTGTTAATATGATGGGTATCGGTGAACAGAATCTTATCGTTGCTTTCTGCTTGAGTGACGGTATCTGTAACGTTCTTTTCCCGACAAATGCTCTTTTGATGATTGCAATCGGTATGATAAATATGTCATATATCAAGTACATAAAATGCTCCTGGAAGCTGTTTTTAGGCGTTTTCCTCGCAACCTTCGGAATTGTACTTTTAGGCACAGCAATAGGCTATTAAAAACAAATATTAGATAAAATCAACCCCGTAGCTTAAAACTACGGGGTTAACTGTTTATTTAATGAGATATACTCTTGTTTCATAAGGTCTTGTAAAGAAACCGTTATGAATTACAGGATTTGTCTGATAGTTCGAGAGCACAAGCTCTGCATCATTTATATTGAAATCGGAAGAAGCTCGGAAAGCCATTTCCTTTTCAGTGAAAGAGCAAAGCACAAGCATCTTCTGTCCTTCATATTTTCTGATATAAGCAAAAATGTTCTTATCCGTTTTGAGCATTTCAAAGCTGCCGTATTTAACAATATCGTTTTCCTTACGGAAGCGAAGAAGCTTTTTATAGTAATTAAGAATTGAATTTTCGTTTTTCTGTTCAGCTTCTGCGTTGATAAAAATGTAATTCGGGTTAATCTCAAACCAAGGCTCGTCAGCCGTTGTAAAGCCGGCATTTTTGCTGTCGTTCCACTGCATAGGAGTTCTTGCATTATCACGTGATGCATACATACAGAACTTCATTGTAAACTTATCACTAAAGCCGAGCTTTCTGAACAGCGCATAAGTGTTAAGTGAGGAAACATCCTTGTAACGGTCAATTGAGTCAATCTTCGGGTTTGTCATACCGATTTCCTGGCCTTGATAAATAAAGGGTGTACCTGACTGACAGATGTACATTGTAGCAAGCATTTTACCGCTCTGCTCACGGTATTTTTCACTACCGTAGCGTGAAATTATTCTCGGCTGGTCGTGATTTTCAATGTAGTTTGCATTCCAGGCTATACCTTGTAACTTTGTCTGCCAATTGTTGTAAACCTTCTTGAGCTTTGCAGGACGGAAAGGAGTAACAATCCAGTTTGTGATTATGTTGTCACAGTTCATGTGTTCAAAGTGGAACATCATGTTAAGAAGCTGACCCTCACCCTCTCTTATAAATTCAAGGGCACTTTTAGGAGTCATCATCGGAGCTTCGCCTACGGTGAAGCAATCGTAATCATTATAAACCTCTTTGAATTCCTGAAGATATTTTTTAAGGTTGGGACCGTTCTTATAATGCTCAATACCCGTTGCAGTAGGAAGAGGAAAACCGTTGGGAAGACCCGGCTCCTTTGAAATGAATGTTATAACATCTTCACGGAAGCCGTCAACACCCATATCAAGCCAAAAGCGTATTATATCCTTGATTTCCTTACGAACCTTAGGATTATCCATATTAAGGTCAGGTTGACCCTTTGCAAAAACATGAAGGTAATATTTGTCAATTTCCTTGCAATATTCCCAAGCCTTGCCCTGGAAGGTGGAAAGCCAGTTGTTGGGCTCCTTGCCGGGCTTTCTGCCTTTGCGCCAGATGTAATAATCGTGATAGGGATTATCCTCACCTTTTTTACTTTCCTTGAACCAATTGTGCTCATCAGAGGTATGATTGATTACAAGGTCCATAATTATCTTCAAGCCGCGTTTGTGAGCCTCGTCAAGTAAAACCTTGAACTGCTCAAGTGTACCGTAATCCTTAGAAATATCACGGTAATCAGCAATATCGTAGCCGTAGTCAGCATTCGGCGAAGGGAAAAGCGGTGAAAACCATATAGCGTCAACTCCAAGCTCCTTGATGTAATCAAGCTTTGAAATAATACCCTCAAGGTCACCGATGCCGTCACCGTTGCCGTCACAGAAGCTGCGAGGCCATATCTGATAAACGGACATTTCTTTGTACCATTTTTTCTCCATAACGTTTCTCTCCTTTTTAGCAATAAAAGGCTGCCTATTGAGATAATAAACAGCCTTTCATAATTAAATTTATTTTGTAACTTTTCTTGCTTCAATTTCGGAAACAAGCTCTCTCTGACGCTTTTCAGTAAGTGAGTAGAAGAACATGGGAACTGCACAAGCAAACATACTGATTACACCTGAAAGGATAAGCACGTTCCAGAGTGTGTCGGGTGACTTAACGAAGCCTGTTTCAGCATCGATACCTGCAATGCTCATTGACATAACACCGATGAATGCACCGACAGCCATACCGATTTTGTTGATAAGTGTCTGCATAGCGAAGCAGATACCTTCACCTCTTTCACCTGTCTTCCATTCAAGATAGTCAACAGTGTCACCGATCATAGCATAGCTCATGATGTTGTTAACACCCTGGGGAATACCGAGGAGAACAAGACCGATTGCACTTACAACAAGCTTCCAGGGAGCGTCATAACCAACAAAGTACATAACAGCCATTACAACGCCGCCGAAAAGGTGAACGAGAATGTATGTCCACTTCTTTGTAAACTTCTTTGTAAGCCAGGGAACAAGAACTGATGCAACAAGACCGCCGGGAATAACAAGAAGAGTGATGATACCGTATAAGCCTTCGTTCTTAAGAACATACTTTGCAAAGTAAAGACCGCCGGTGTAGGAGTAAACCATTCTTGCACCGCCGAGAACACCTGAAAGAACGATGAGAAGAAGTTCTTTGTTCTTGAAAAGGAGCTTGAGGTTATGACCGAATGTGGGTACATTGTCATAGTCAGCAGTAATGTGTTCTTTTGTATTCTTGAAGCCGTAGAAGAACATAGGCATAGCGGCAACAACAAACACAACAGCACAGATGAAGTAAACCCACTTAAGTGTGTCAGCATTTGCCTGAACGCTGCTGTTCATAACAGTACCGATGAATGAATTTGCAGCCTCTTCAATTGAAACCCCCTGATTTTTAACGATGCTTGCAATCTGCTCTGCTTTGTCAACAAGGATTGCATCCATATCAGCAGCAGTGTACTTGAACTTCTTTGTAACTGCATCTGTAATGATAGGAACACCAACAGTAACGATACCTGCACCCACTGTGCAAACAAGACGAACTACTGTAAGGATGTTGCCTCTTACGGTTGTATCATTTGTAAGGCAGGTTGCAAGGCCCCAATAAGGAACGTCAGCAACTGTGTAAGCAACAGACCAGATAACATAAAGAACAGAAATTACTGCAAAAGTCCAAACTGTCTTTGCCTGATAAACAGGAAGGAAGCAAAGAATTGTGCATATACCGATAGGAATAGCCATCCATTTAAGGAAGGGACGGCATTTACCCCACTTTGTTCTTGTTTTGTCAACAATTGAGCCCATAATAGGGTCGTTACATGCATCGAAAACTCTTGTTGCGAGCATAAGGAATGCAACTGCAATTGCACCGTCCATTGCACCGATTTTAACGCCTTCAGCACCAAAAAGAAGCGCGTCAGTCATAAATACTGTCAGGTAAGATCCGATGATGGTACAAATAAAGTTCTGGCCGAAGCCTGCTACGCCGTAAGCAATAGCTTCCTTAGGCTGAACACCCTTACCGGGAGTTGTACCAAAAAGCTTGTGAAAAAATCCGTTTGATTTCATGGTTTTCCCATATCCTTTCTTATGTAAATCATAACCAAAATGCACAAAATTTTGTGCATTTAACTTTGAAATTATAGCACAATAAAAAAACAAAGGCAAGGGTATTTAAACCAAAATCCCCTGCCTTTGTTCATATTTACATTTTGTTAAAATATTTAGCAAGATATTGACCGGTATAGGATTCTTTAACCTTTATAATTTCCTCCGGAGCACCTTGAGCAACGATAAATCCGCCGCCGTCACCGCCTTCGGGGCCGAGGTCAATTATATGATCAGCACATTTGATGACATCAAGGTTATGCTCGATTACAACAACGCTGTTTCCGCTGTCAACAAGAGAGTGAAGAACATTGATAAGTCTGTGCACATCTGCAGTATGAAGACCTGTTGTGGGTTCATCGAGAATATAAATTGTTCTTCCTGTTGCGGTTTTGGAAAGCTCCGTTGATAACTTGACTCTCTGTGCCTCACCGCCTGAAAGCGTAGTAGCGGGCTGACCGATTTTAATATACCCCAGACCTACATCGTAAAGGGTTTTAAGCTTTTTATAAATCTTTCTGTGATTTTCAAAAAACTGCATACCCTCCTCAACGGTCATTTCAAGTACATCGTTAATTGATTTACCTTTATATTTGACGGAGAGTGTTTCGCTGTTGTATCTCTTACCCTTGCACACATCACAAGGAACGAATATATCAGCAAGGAAGTGCATTTCGATTTTTACGATACCGTCACCCTGACAAGCCTCACAGCGACCGCCCTTGATGTTAAAGGAAAATCTACTTGCAGTAAAGCCCTTAGCCTTTGAATCCGTTGTTGAAGCAAAAAGCTCGCGTATATCCGTAAAGACTCCCGTATATGTGGCAGGATTTGAGCGTGGTGTTCTTCCTATCGGTGACTGATCAATACTGATAATTTTATCAAGATGCTCAATCCCTTCAATTTTTCTGAATAGTCCAGGTATCTTCTTTGAGCCGTTCAATTCATTGCTGAGGTATTTATAAAGTATCTCATTGACAAGCGAGGATTTACCCGAGCCCGAAACACCTGTTACGCATACAAGTTTACCCAAAGGAATTTCAACATCAACATTTTTAAGGTTATTTTGTGTTGCTCCGTAAACCTTAAGGCTTTTGCCGTTTCCTTCACGACGCTTTTCGGGAACAGGAATAATCTTTCTGCCGCTTAGATACTGACCTGTAAGAGATTCCTCACAGCTTTTGATATCCTCAACTGTACCCTGACAGACAATATTACCTCCGTGGATTCCTGCACCAGGACCGACATCAACAATATAGTCAGCCTCATACATTGTATCCTCATCGTGTTCAACAACAATAAGCGTATTGCCTATATCACGAAGATGCTTGAGAGTGTCAATAAGCTTTGAATTATCCCTCTGATGAAGTCCTATGCTTGGCTCGTCAAGTATATAAAGCACACCCATAAGTGAGGAGCCTATTTGGGTAGCTAATCTTATCCTCTGACTCTCACCGCCCGAAAGTGATCCCGACTGTCTTGTAAGTGAAAGATA
Source organism: Acutalibacteraceae bacterium (assembly GCA_045643805.1). Lineage (GTDB taxonomy): Bacteria > Bacillota > Clostridia > Oscillospirales > Acutalibacteraceae > UBA6857. Next base: position 11,900 of record JAZRFT010000034.1, on the reverse strand, counting down.
ATTAAGTCCCACACTTTCAAGGAAGGTAAGTCTTTCAATGATTTCCTTTAAAATCAGATTTGCAATTGCTTTGTCTCGTTCACTCAACATTCCGTTAAGTGTCTTCACGAAATCAAGGCATTCATTTATGGGAAGTGAACACACCTCGTGAATATTTTTACCGCAAACAGTTACAGAAAGTGCTTCTTTGCTTAATCTTGCACCTCCGCACTCTTTACACTCTGTTGTTGTCATAAGAGCTTCTATTTCGCGGCGTGAAATCTCTGAGGTCGATTCGTTGTATCTGCGCTGAAGATTATTAACAAGACCTTCAAAATCCGTATAATACACACCGCCACCGTAAGATGTGGTACGTTCCATCTTCATTTTTTCACCGTTGGTACCGTAAAGCAAAGCATTATATGCTTCCAAGGAAAAATCTTCAATGGGAGTATCAAGGTCAAACCCGTACTTTTTACCAAGAGCATCATAATACATGCCTGCAATGGTTGAATTATCCTTCACATTCCCCCATCCGAAGGCCTTGATAGCACCCTCACGGATAGAAAGCTTTCTGTCGGGAATTATCATTGCAGGTGAAATTTCCATAAATACACCGAGTCCGGAACATTTTTTGCAGGAACCGAAGGGGCTGTTGAAGGAAAACATTCTCGGTGTTATTTCGCCGAAGCTTACACCATGCTCGGGACAGGCATAATTAAGTGAAAAAGTATGCTCCTCTTTACCGACAACATCAACAAGAAGGATACCGTCCGTAAGCTTTGTTGCAGTTTCAATAGAATCGGCAAGTCTTGACTTCATACTATCCTTGATAACGAGTCGGTCAACGATTATTTCAATATCATGCTTTTTGTTCTTTTCAAGCTTGATGTTTTCAGATAAATCATAGACATTAGCGTCAATTCTCACTCTTACAAAGCCTGATTTTCTTGCATTGTCAAGCTCCTTGACATATTCACCCTTACGTCCTCTTACAATCGGTGCAAGAAGCTGAATTTTAGTACCCTCTTCGAGCTCAAGTATCTTTTCAACCACCTGGTCGACAGTCTGCTGCTTGATTTCCCTGCCGCAGACTGTACAGTGAGGAACACCGATGCGGGCATAAAGCAAACGGAAATAGTCGTAAATTTCCGTAACGGTACCTACTGTTGAACGGGGATTTTTTGATGTTGTTTTCTGATCAATTGAAATTGCAGGTGAAAGACCTTCAATATAATCAACATCGGGCTTCTCCATCTGTCCGAGGAACTGACGGGCATAGGATGAAAGGGACTCAACATAACGGCGCTGTCCCTCTGCGTAAATAGTATCAAAGGCAAGTGAAGACTTACCCGACCCCGATAATCCCGTAAAAACAACAAGCTTGTCCCTCGGGATTGTAAGGTCAATATTTTTAAGGTTATGTTCCCTTGCTCCTTTGATTATCAAATCTTTGTGTGACATTTTATACCTCACAATTATTTAATGGTTGCCTTGAGCTTTTCAATTTTATCACGAATAAGTGCAGCATGTTCAAACTCAAGGATTTTTGCCGCCTCTTTCATTTCGGCGGTAAGCTGTTTAATCATTTTTTCCTTTTCAGAACGCGGAAGCTTCTTGAAGGACTTGTCAATATCCGCTGTGTTTGTCGATATTTCAAGTATATCGCGGACTTCCTTTACTATAGTTTTAGGAACAATTCCATGCTTTTCGTTATACTCATTCTGAATTTTTCTTCTTCGTTCCGTTTCTCTGATTGCAAAATCCATAGAGGGTGTTATTTTGTCAGCGTACATTATAACCTTACCCTCTGAATTTCGTGCGGCTCGTCCTATTGTCTGCACAAGAGAGGTTTCAGAACGTAGGAAGCCTTCCTTGTCAGCGTCGAGAATTGCCACAAGCGACACCTCGGGAAGGTCAAGACCCTCTCTCAACAGATTGATACCTACAAGCACATCGAATTGACCTAGACGCAAATCGCGGATAATTTCCATACGCTCAATAGTATCAATATCATAATGCATATAACGGACTCTTATTCCGAGATTGTCAAGGTAATCTGTCAAGGCTTCTGCCATTTTTTTAGTAAGCGTTGTTACAAGCACACGCTCATTTTTAGCCGTACGGATGTTTATTTCACCGACAAGGTCATCAATCTGACCTTCGGTAGGTCTAACATCAACAATCGGATCAAGCAGGCCTGTAGGACGGATAATCTGCTCAACAATCTGCTCGCTTTTTTCTTTTTCGAAAGCACCGGGGGTTGCACTTACAAATATCTTCTGTCCCACTCTGTCATAAAACTCATCAAATTTAAGTGGTCTGTTATCATAAGCGGACGGCAAACGAAAGCCGAATTCAATCAGGCTTTCCTTTCTTGCTCTGTCGCCTGCATACATTGCACGAAGCTGTGGAAGCATTACGTGACTTTCGTCAACGAACAAAATAAAATCTTCAGGAAAGTAATTAAGCAAAGTAAACGGTGCTTCACCCGCCGGTCTGCCTGACATAATCCGGGAATAGTTTTCAATTCCCTTACAAAAGCCTGTTTCACGGAGCATTTCCATATCATACATTGTTCTTTGCTGAATTCGTTGTGCTTCAAGAAGCTTACCCTGAGCGGTAAACTCCTCAACACGCTCAATCATTTCTGTGCCGATTTCCTCAAGGGCATCCTCGAGTTTATCCCTTGATATTACATAATGTGAAGCAGGATAAATTGCCACGTGAGTTACTACATTTTTGACTTCGCCGGTCAAAGGATTTATTTCACAAATCCGATCAATCTCATCTCCGAAAAATTCAACCCTTATCGCCGTATCCGAAGTATAAACGGGGTAAATTTCAACAACGTCACCTCTTACCCTGAACTTGTTACGGATAAAGTTAATATCATTACGCTCATACTGTATTTCAACAAGCTTTTCTATAAGCTCGTCGCGGTTCTTTTCCATACCGGTGCGAAGTGAAATTACCATATTACGGTAATCTATCGGGTTGCCCAGAGTATAAATACAGGAAACACTTGCAACGATAATTACATCACGGCGTTCAGAAAGCGCTGATGTTGCCGAGTGACGAAGCTTATCTATTTCATCATTTATAGCCGAATCCTTTTCAATGTAGGTATCCGTGGTAGGAATATAGGCTTCAGGCTGATAGTAATCGTAGTAGGAAACAAAATACTCAACAGCATTTTCGGGGAAGAATTCCTTAAATTCACTGCAAAGCTGTGCGGCAAGGGTTTTGTTATGGGCAAGAACGAGGGCGGGTCTGTTCAGCTTTTCAATGATATTAGCCATTGTAAAGGTTTTACCCGAGCCGGTAACACCCATAAGCGACTGTTCCTTATAGCCTTTGTTTATGCCGTTTACAAGCTTTTCGATTGCCTGCGGCTGATCACCCGTAGGCTTATAAGGTGAATGCAATACAAACCTATCCATCGTTTACCCTCCTTTCGATTTTTTTAGTATAACACAAACTTTATAAAAAATAAAGATATAGGTTTTATTTATATAAAAAAGCTGCCGATTTAATCGACAGCTGATTCATCATCCTCAAAAGGACTGCTTATGTTATAAAAAATATGTATAAATCTGGGACTGTTAGCCATTGAAAAATACTCGTCGTCGGTAAGAATAATGTGATCCTTGACCTTAACCTTCAGCGTTTCCATAAACGGAACAACACATTTTGTTGCATCAATATCATCCTTTGAGGGTAAAGCGATACCGTGGGGATGATTATGTGAAATTATAACTGAAGTAGCATTTGTTTCAAGAACTATTGATGCAAGCTTACGATAATCAACCGCAGATGAGTTGATATCACCTTCACTCAATACGCGGTACGTAATTAAAGAATCCTTACCGTCGAAGCACAAAACATAAATACGCTCATTATTGGTTTTATCAATATAAAGCTTTCTGAGAAAATCAACAATTTCACCCAGATTATTAAAAGTCGGCTTACGTTTGAAAAGATCTTCAGAATATTGTTTATAAACCGGCAACATCATAGTGATAAGACAAGCAGCATTCTCGGTCATACCTTTGATTTTCTGCAAGTCTGTTCTGCTTGCTTCAAAAACCGCTGAAAGTGAGCCGAATCGTTCAATAAGTTCGTGAGCAATAGGATTAGTATCCTTATACGGTATGCCGAAAAACAAAAGCATTTCAAGCACGTTATGCGGTGCCATACCTTTAAATCCTGTTTCGTAAAACTTCTGTCTTACCTTTTCTCTGTGACTGGAATGTATATTCCTACTGTCCTTTTTATCCTCAGCCATATCAATCAGATAGAGATATCAAGTGACATCTTGTACATATCAAGGTCAATAGTATTCTTCATGTTGAGAGCCTCGAAGATGTCCATATCAAGAATTTTTTCCTTCTGCATAGCAACAACACGGTTGCCGATACCATCCTTAAGAAGCTGAACAGCATGGTAGCCCATCTGGCTTGCTACAATTCTGTCCTTTGCCGTGGGTGAACCACCGCGCTGAACGTGACCGAGAATGGTTGCACGTGTTTCAACACCGGTTTCAGCCTGAATTCTCTTTGCCATTTCTTCAACGCCGCCGATTGCTTCTGAAACAATGATAACAAAGTGAACCTTACCGCTCTTCTGTGTTCTCTTCATTCTTTCGATAACATCTCTTTCGAAATCAAAGGGAACTTCGGGAATAAGGGTTGATGTAGCACCGCAAGCGATACCTGAGGTAAGTGCAAGGTAACCTGCACCTCTGCCCATAACCTCAACAACTGCACAACGGTCGTGTGATTCAGTAGTATCTCTGATTCTGTCAACCATCTGCATAATTGTGTTCATTGATGTGTCGTAACCGATTGTATAGTCACAGCAGCCGATATCATTGTCAATTGTACCGGGAATTGCAACGCAGGGAATACCTCTTAATGAAAGGTCTCTTGCACCTCTGAAGGAGCCGTCACCACCGATAACAACAAGACCTTCAATGCCGCGCTTTTTACAGGTATTGATAGCATCCTGCATACCTTCCTCTGTTTTGAAGCGTGAGCTTCTTGCAGAGTAAAGAATTGTACCGCCTCTGTTGATAATATCTGAAACTGAACGAAGATTCATCTCATACATATCATCTTCCATAAGGCCGTTATAACCTCTTTTAATAGCATAAACCTTCATTCCGAGCTCACAAGCAGCTCTTACAACAGCTCTGATAGCAGCGTTCATGCCGGGTGCGTCGCCGCCGCTTGTAAGTACACCGATAGTCTTAATCATTTTAAAATCCTCCTGTATTAAAACGAAGCAAATTATCAGACAGCTTCGCATAATATACTGAAATAAACATTTGATGTTATTATACACTATTATATACAAAAGTCAAGGTTTTGTGAGCATTTTAAAGCTCATATGAACAAATATAAATGCCAATCTTTCAACTTAACAATTGCATTGATAAGTATACCACTTGTTCACTTTCTTTTTAACGGAATGTTCTATCGCACTAAATGTAAAATATTTATCAAAATAGGATTACATTTATTGAAATTTATGGTATAATGGTAATTGAAAATAAAACAAGGGGATAAATTATGAAAGTTACAGTAAAAGCTTATGCAAAAATAAATCTGATGCTTGATATTTTAAGCCGACTTGAAAACGGTTACCACGACCTTTTTATGATAATGCAGTCTGTTGGTATTTACGATACAGTAACCGTTGAAGAGAAGAAAGATACAGGCATTTCAATAACATGTGATGTTGCGGATATTCCTACCGATGAAAGTAATGTTGCATACAAAGCCGCTGCAGAATTTTTTGCTTATACAGGCATCAAAAACAAAGGAATTTCAATTGACATTCAAAAGTGCATCCCCCACGCAGCAGGACTTGCCGGCGGAAGTGCCGATGCTGCCGGTGTAATTATTGCTCTTGATAAGCTTTTTGGTACAAAGCTTTCTGAAAAGGACATTATCGCAATAGGCTCAAAGGTAGGTGCGGATGTCCCCTTCTGTGCAATTGGAGGCACAATGCTTGCTCAGTATACGGGCACAGTTCTTTCACATCTGCCTGATTTAAGTGAAAAGCATATCATAATCGTAAAGCCTGAGCAGGATGTGTCAACAGGCAAGGCTTATGCGGCTTTTGACACAGCTGAAAGAGTGCGTCATCTTGATACAAAAGGTATGCTCCTTGCCTGTATAAACGATGACTGGAAGTCAATCAGCGAAAAGGTAGGCAATGTATTCGAGCAGTTTATTGAGGTTACTGACAGAACGGTAATCAAAGGAATAATGAGAAAGCATAACTGCATTTGCTGTTGTATGAGTGGCAGCGGACCGAGTATTTTCGGTATCTTTGATGAAAAGGAAAATGCTAATAAGTGTCTCGAAGAGCTTAAGAAGGGTTTCAATAATGCTTATCTCTGCACACCGATGAAAAGCGGTTGCGAAATTATATAAAACAAAAACCAGGCATCAGCCTGGTTTTTTATATCTATAAGATTATCTTTCATCCTCAAGAACGGCATGAGCACATTTTATTCCGTCGACACCTGCTGAAACTATACCGCCTGCATAACCTGCACCTTCACCGCAAGGGAAAAGGCCTCTTACATTAGTCTGATATATATCGTCGCGAAGTATTCTTACAGGTGATGAGCTACGTGTTTCGGGTGCTGTAAGCACAGCATCAGGCATATCAAAGCCCTTGAGTTTTTTACCCATTTGTACAATAGCATCAGCCATTGTATCCGTAACCTTTTTAGGCAACACCTGTCTTATGTCAGAAGGGGTTACGCCAGTAGGACAGCTTGGATTAACAAAAGACAGCTTTGTTGATTTTTCACCTTTAAGGAAATCTCCTACGAGCTGACAAGGTGCTTTGTAATCACCTCCGCCGAGAATAAACGCCTTCTGCTCCATCTGTCTTTGTAAATCAAATCCTGAGAGAACATCTTCACTCGGAAAATCCTCGGGATACACATTTACAAGTAAGGCTGAATTTGAGTTTTCGGCATTTCGTGCCCACTCGCTCATGCCGTTAACAACAACACCGCCCTTTTCACTTGTTGCCGCAACAACAGTACCACCGGGACACATACAGAAGGTGTACGCTCCCCTTTCGTGAACACCGTGACAAGCCATTTTATAGTCAGCGGCACCGAGTGCCTTATGACCTGCAAAAGCACCGTACTGTGCCTTGTCAATAAATTCACGGGGATGCTCTATTCTTGCACCGACAGAAAATGGCTTCTGAATCATCTGTATGCCTTTTTTGTACAGCATACGGATTGTATCCCTTGCCGAATGGCCTACTGCAAGAATAACTGTATCGGTTTCAAAATCGTAGGATTTACCCTTTTCTTCATAGGTAACACCCTGAACATAGCTGTTGTAAACGATTAAATCCGTAAGCTTTGCTTCAAACTTAACCTCACCGCCGAGAGAAATTATCTCTTCGCGCATATTTTTTATGACACTGGGAAGCTTATCGGTTCCGATGTGAGGCTTACCTGAATAAAGAATTTCCTCGGGTGCACCGTGCTCGAAAAATTCAAGGAAAACCTTACGGCAAAGCGTATTTTTTATGCCCGTTGTAAGCTTTCCGTCAGAGAAAGTACCTGCACCGCCTTCACCGAACTGAACGTTTGAGGTTTCGTCAAGAATGCTTTTTGTAAAAAATATATTCACATCCTTGGTTCGAGCATCAACATCTCTGCCTCTTTCAAGTACAAGCGGCTTAAGACCTGCTCTTGCGAGAATAAGTGCTGCAAAAATACCCGCTGGACCGAAGCCGACAATTACAGGACGAAAATCAGATTTTCTTTTATTTTCAGGCATTTCATATTTGTAAGGCTCAACAATCTGCAATTTATTTGAATTGATGCGTTTCAGAAGCTTTTCTTCGTCACCTTCAACCTCAACATCAACAGTATAGCAAAAGAAAATATTATCCTTTTTTCTGCTGTCAACACTCTGACGCATAATTGTGATATTTTTTATTTGCTCATCCTTTATTTTTAATGTTTTCCTGCAAGCAGCAAATAAATCTTCTTTTGTGCTGTCAAGACTCATTTTGATTTCATTGATTCTTATCATTATATCTTAACCCTTTCGGTTCATTAGTTCATTAGTAATGCTTTCCGCACAAAGTCTTCCGCTGCTCCATGCCCAATGAAGGTTATAGCCTCCGCAAAGAGCATCAACATCAAGAAGCTCACCTATGCAATACAAGCCCTTAATCTTTTTTGATTCCATAGTCTTTTTATTGAAAAGCTTTGTATCGGCACCGCCTGCTGTAACTTGAGCATCCTCAAAACCCTTATAACCGCTGATAATAAAATCAAATCTTTTGAGCTTTGATGAAATCGCCTTGATTTCCTTCTCGTTAAGATTGCAGGATGGCTTATCAAGAGGTATGCCAAGCTCCTTGAGCAAAACACGACCAAGCATTTTTGAAACAAAGCCTGAAAGCAGATTTTCATTGCAAATCCCGGGAGCGTTTTTCGCAAAAAGACTAATTGCATCAACAAGCTCTTCAAAGGATAATTCACTTACAAAATCCGCTGAAATTTTCTTTTCACCGTCAAGCCTTACAGCAAAAGCGGAAAGCTGCATTACGGCAATACCCGAAAGACCGTAATCAGTAAAAAGCAACTCACCTTTTTCTTTGGCGACGGCTTCTTTTCCATGGTAAAGAGTAAACTCACCCTTCTGACGAATTCCTTTTAACTGCTTAACAATTTTCTTATCGGAAACTTCAAGCTTTGTAAGAGAAGGTAAAACCCTTGTTACGTTGTGACCGAGTTGTTTCAGAAGGTCGTAACCGTTAAAATTTTTAACCGAGGCCTTTCCGCCGCAAGCAAGAACAACCTTGTCGTAGGAAAGCTCATTATTGATAATAAACTTACCATTTGAGTGTTTAATGCTGTCAACATTGCATTCTGTAAGAATTCTTACATTGTAACCCTGGCAAGCAAAACGTAAAGCATCTAACACACTTGTTGCCTGATTACTAAGCGGATAAATACGTCCCTCTTCATCACTTCTTGTATATAAGCCCAATGAAGCAAAAAAATCAATATTACTTCTGACGTTAAACTTATTCAACGCAACATCAGTAAACCCGTCAGAGCAGAAATAATAATCCCCTTCATTTTTATTCATAAGATTACATCTGCCGTTACCCGTAGCAAGAATTTTTTTACCTGCCTTGTCCTTACCTTCAAATACAGTTATCTGTACCGGCAAATTATTCTCTTTTATTTTCCTGCCCATGCTTACCGCACAAGCAAGCCCGGATGCACCCGCACCGATAACTGCTACCTTCATAAAATACTCCTTATCATTTATTTCACTAAATTCTATCACAAATTTCCTTGCAACTCAATATAAAAATAAAAATAAACGGCTTACTTTTACATAAGCCGTTAATTTTTATTTAGTTAAAAGGAGAATTGCCCTGACCGTAATCAAGCTCACCGCTGAAAATTCTACGGAGATAATCAAAATAGTCAGCAACTTTCTTAAGTAAATTCATTATAGTATTTTTGAACCTTTGGAAAATGCCGTCAGGAGCAGTAGAAATATTTTCCTTATAAAGAGGAACAATAGTATTGTTTATTGTTTCATCAAAATTGCCGAGGAAAAAACCGTCAAGCAAGTATTTAACTCTGGTTTTATCTGTATTTCCAAGATAAATACTTCTGCCGATAGCATCCTTCCAATTATTTACAATATCCTTGTTGTCGCCGTATGCACCGCAAAGATTAAGATAATAATAAAGGTAGAGAGTTCTTTCTGTATTATCAGCTGCACTTGCGAAACGGCTTGTGGGGAATTCTATAGGACAGAAATGGGTGATATTCTTCTTGTCACCAAAGCAGCCGGTTTTAGCAACAGGATTGCAATTACAGAAAACAAGCTTAAGAAGCCCGTCAAATGTATTAAATTTGCTGGAAGGAATGTGTTCCTGATATAAGTTCTTCTTAAGTGTAAAAAGAGCAAGGGTAGGTTCACGGTAAGTAATGCTGTAAGAAGCGGTGCAATAAATCTTAAGAATATCAAGAATGTATTCAATAGGACCAACTGTCTTTATTTTGCTGAAAGCACCCTCAATAATTTTAGCGCCAAGCTTTACACCGTCTGCATAATAGTCATCATAAAACTCAACATAAGCACCGCCGAGAATATCCACAACAGGCTTATAGAAATTTCTTTCCTTACCTATCCAGTTGTAGCCGATAATTTCGCCAAGGCCTGAAAGCTTTGAAACTGTATTGAAGAAATCATTGGAGCTGGGAACCTTATTGTTAAAAAGATTCTTCTGACTTACAGCATTAAGCTTAACGAAATCACTTTTAAGCATAGGACCTATAAAATTGATAATTGCAACAGCATTTTCTACGTTATAAAAATCAATGCCGCCACAGTAATTGTAAAACAGCTTCTGCAAATAAACATTAAGGTTAGTAAATGCAGTTGAAATATCATCAACAGTAATCTTCATAACCTTGTTACCCATTGCGTCTGTTGTGTACACATCTAAAAGGCCCCAGTTAAAAGATCCTGCACCGTTGTAAAGATAATCGAGATCCATACCGAGAAGGCTTACATCATTTTTATCATCACCGTCTGTCCAGGACTCTAATTCTCTGATATCACAAGTAAAATTGTCAGGAAGATTTTTGATTTCAAGGTTCATTAACGCAGTTGCGGACGCGTTGATTGATTCCTCTGTGTAAATTGCGTCAGCAATATCACTGCCGTCAAGCGCGCCTGCAGTAAATGCAGAGAAACAAGAAGACAGCATAAGTAAAGCTAACACTACGCTTATAACTTTTTTCATAGTTTATTACTCCTTTTCAAATGACTCTCTGAATATATTTTATCATAAAAGAAAAATCAAGTCAATACGTCAGATTTCTCTTAAGCGGATATTTCGAACGGTAATTCGAAGGGAAGATCAATCTCAAAATCATCATCATCATCTGCATTGAAATATTCCATGAGACTGTTAATCATTTTTTTAAGAGCCTCGATAAAATTCAGAATAAAATTATCAGATGTAGTTGCACTATCCTCCGGAATATCTTCTTCAGACTCGGCGTCAAGTACATCAATCTTTGAAATTGCCGAAATTCCGAAAATACTGAAAAACTGATAATTTGAAATATAACAATGAACTGTTACATCTTCACAACCGTCAAAAGCATCATACTGGCAAACAATAAGGCTTTCAGGTACATATAAATCCCTGAGTGACATACAATCTCGGAAGGCGTGATTACCGACAGAGGTAACTCCTTCTGAAATTGTTATATCTGTTATGTAGTCACAACCGTCGAAGGCTCGGGCACCAATATATTTTACTTTATAGCTCTTTCCGTCAATTGTTACATTTGAAGGTACAGTAACAGAACCTGTTGCGGTTTTATCACATTCGTAAACCATAGCAAAACCGTCTTCTGAAATTTTGTAGCTAAGAGCTTCTCCGCCTGCGGTAGCAAAAGCTGAAGCAGTAAAGCATAAAAAACTGATTGACAACACTAGAAGCACTGAAATCAGCTTTGATGATTTATTTAACATAGTATTACCTCCCTGAATGCACTTATATACTGTTTGATTATAATATAATGATATATAAAAGTCAATAAACCGTTAAACAAATACTGTCAGAAACAGCAAAATTAACATTATGATTCTATGAAAATGTCGCTTTCTGAAATTAATAAGAAAAATATATGACTTTTTTTGAAAAAACTCTTGCTTTTTTTATTTCTTTCTGCTATTATATTTCCTGCTTATGTAGTTACAAATTATTTTTAGGAGGTGCGACTAATGGCAAAATGTGAATACTGCGGTAAAGATGTTGCTTTCGGCATCAAGGTTTCCCACTCACACAGAAGATCCAACAGAACATGGAAGCCCAACGTAAAG
>JAZRFT010000033.1:0-69940 GCA_045643805.1 Acutalibacteraceae bacterium | reverse complement strand
TTATCAACAAGCGAGTAGTTATACTGCAGCATAGAGGAGGCCATTATGGGCAGCGCAAAAAGAATTATAGTTTTTACGGTGTTGCCCGTAAGCATATCGTACTGTCTTTTTTTCACCTTTCTCGCCTCCTTGTTATTTTTTTCAAAAGGAATTATATATTATAGTATATATTTATGTCAATTAAAATTAAAAATAAAAATTAAAAACACTCGGGGAGAAACCGAGTGCTTTTAAAAGGAGAAAATATGAAGAAAACATTATAGTGGAGAAATCTTAATTAAGTCCGAACCTTTGCGGTTCGCTTTTGTGTTGCAACCTCTCTCGATTGCAAAGTAATAATACAACACTTTTTTAGAAAAATCAATACTTTTTCATCAAAAAATTTCAGTTCTACTTTTTAGTCAAACTGTAAGTATTTTTGTATGGGATTTTGTGTAATATTCACAACTAATATGGTATACTTCGACCCTTTAACAAAATCCTCCTTTTTTAATGATGCAAAAAAGCACAAGATGTTGTGGATTTTTCTTCCGTTAAAAATCAGTTAAAAATTAAAACGGAGCGTGAAAATAAAAAAATCCCCGTAGCGGTGATTTGACAACAGCTAAACTTGATGTTAAAATTATGACACAGTAAAAAATACTGTTAAAAAGCTTCTTTATGTATGTGTAAGAAAGGAAAGGCTGAACCCTTTTATATCAGCCGAGGATATATTATATGGATAAGAAAAAGGCATTACTTATTATCAATCCCTGCTCAGGCACAAACAGATCCCGTGCAAGTGCAGATGAAATTGTCGGAAATTTTCCCGACAGTAACTTTGAATTTACCGTAAGGGAAACAACCTGCCGCGGTGACGCAACGGAAATTGTAAAGCGTGAGCTTCCCGAACACGACCTTGTTATCTGCTGCGGCGGTGACGGTACACTCAACGAAACCATCAACGGTGTTATGGATATGCCCCGCCGTGCTCCCATCGGCTACATTCCCTCAGGCACAACCAATGACGTTGCAAAATCCCTGCACATTCCCACAGACAAAAAAGAGGCAGCCGAGCTTATTGCAACTGCCGAGCCCAACGATTATGACATCGGCCTTTTCAATAACAGATACTACTCCTATGTTGCATCCTTCGGTGCATTTGCTGCCGCCTCCTATGCCACAAGTCAGAAGCTCAAGAATATATTTGGTAAGTCCGCTTACATAGCAGCAGGTGTTGCCGATATAAAGAACTTTCATAATATTAAAATGAGAGTTGAATATGACGACGGTGTAATTGAAGGTAAGTTTGTATTCGGTGCAGTTTCAAACTCCCTTTCAGTCGGCGGCTTCATCACTCTGCCTGAGGATAAGGTCAAGTTCAACGACGGAAAGTTTGAGGTTATCCTTGTAAGAGACTTCACTCCCCTCAAGCTCTTCCCTCTTATTTATAAAACAATGGCTCACAAATACGGTAAAGAAGTCATTATGTTCAGCACAAACAAAATCAAGTTCACAGCTCTTGAAGAGGATGTACCCTGGACAATTGACGGTGAATTTGCAGGCGACCACCGTGAGGTAAGAATCAATGTGCTTGAACGTGCCGTTGAGCTTTACACTCCCGAAAGTGACCACTTCCTTCCCAAACCCGTTGTTATCAATCCCGTTGACGAGGACGAGCGTCCCAGAGATGCCTGGAAAAACCGCTTCAAGAGAAAGAAAGCCGACAAAGCCGAGGAGGCAGAGGAGGTTATTGAAAATCCCGAGGAGACACCCGTTTCCGAGGTGGAGATTTCCGGTTAAGCATTAACAAAGTGTTTACCGTTTTTTCTTAAATTTCTTCCTTAAAAGCAAATTAACCCTGTTTTTATAAGCGTTATTTTATAAAAATGAAAAAACTTTAAACAAAATATTGACAAATTGCCCTTCTATGTGTATACTTGTTACATATCCAGTAAACAGACAGGGGGATTTAGAATGAGCTATATGGATTACATCAAGGCTTTGGTTGACTTCATCATGAATCTCATTTCCTTATTTAAGAAAAACGACAACACAATACCTGAACAGGAATAAGCTTTTACCTTAATTTAAGGCTTGTTACACAACAAAAAATAGCTAAGAGAGTTGGAAACAACTCTCTTTTTTGTTTACTTTTATAATTTGTTTGTGGTATAATAATTACCGTAGTTTAACAATAAAAGGAGAACCGATATGAAACCCACAGTCTACTTCATTCCCGACTGCGAAAAGGAAAGCGTCCTGAAGCTTTACAAGGCTCTCGGAAAGGAGCTCACGGGCAAGGTTGCCGTCAAGGTACACAGCGGTGAAACGGGCAACCAGAATTTTCTTCGTCCCGACTTCTGGAAGGAGCTTATCGACTATGTCGGCGGCACGGTGACGGAAACCAACACCGCCTATGAGGGTGCTCGCAACACAACAGAAAAGCACCTTAAAACAATAAAGGAGCACGGCTGGAGTGAGCTTTTCCCCTTTGACCTGCTTGACGCCGAAGGTGAGGATATGATGCTCCCCATCCCCGAGGGCAAAAGAATCAAAAAGAACTTTGTCGGCAAGAACACCGCAAATTATGACGCCCTGCTTGTGCTCTCCCACTTCAAGGGGCACCCCATGGGCGGCTACGGCGGAGCACTCAAGCAGCTTTCAATAGGTATGGCATCCTCCTACGGTAAGGCTTATATCCACGGTGCGGGCGATGTTAAAAAAATATGGACAGCTGACCACGACAGCTTCCTTGAGTCAATGGCTGATGCGGCAAAAAGCGTTGTCGATTATTTCGGCGGTAACGCAGTTTACATCAACGTGATGAAAAATATGTCCGTTGACTGCGATTGCTGTGCCGTTGCCGAGGACCCCTGCATGAAGGATATCGGTATGCTCATTTCTCTTGATCCCGTTGCAATTGACAAGGCTTGCCTTGACCTTGTTTACAAAAGCAATGACCCCGGCAAGGCTCACCTGATTGAAAGAATTGAATCCCGTAACGGTGCTCATACAATTGATGCCGCTTCCGAGCTTGGCATAGGCAGTAAGGAATACGAGCTTATCACCCTTTGATACAGCTTAAAATAAAGGAGAACAACTATGAACAGCATTATTTCTTTCATCATCACAATTATCCTTATGTTCGAGTCAATCCCCCTTGTGTGGGTGCCGACTCTCACAGTTGTCGCTTCAAAGGAGCTTGCTCCCGTTTCAACAAGGGCGACGGGCTTTCTTTACGGTCTTTCCGAAGAGGGAGTTCCCTCAAAGGCAATGACGGAAAGCCTTGACATTTCCTCGGTTTCACAAAAGGTTCCCGACGGCCTTCAGCACCCCACAGGTGACATCAGCCACGTTGCACCTCAGCTTGAGGAATGCGATTACACCGTGGTTTATCTTCAGGACGCTTACAGCACCTGGTACTACTGCCACGACGAAATTATGGAAATGCGTAAGGCAGGTACATACGACTGGAAAGAGTTCATCACCGAAAGCTACTTCCCTCTTGTAAAGGAAAAGGTTGAGCTTCTTAAGGATGTATCCTATAAGGACAAGCTTGTTTACTGCATTTACAACGAGTGTGACAACGCCGTATGGTTCGGTAACTATGTTGACGGCAATGTTCATTATGACGATATCGGTAAAGCTAATTTCTACGAGGCATGGAAAATGACCTACGATTATGTTAAGTCACTTGACCCCGATGCAGTTATCGGTGGCCCCGGCTTCTGTGACTATGAAACAACAAAAATTGAAGGCTTTATGAAATACTGTGCCGAAAATAACTGCGTGCCCGAAATTATGATTTACCACGAGCTTGCCTGGTGGTCAATCCCTGACTGGCATATGCACGTTGAGGACTACAGACGTATAGAGGATGCGTACGGCATATCAGACCTTCCTATCATCGTAACAGAGTACGGTACAATGGAGGACTGCGGTAACCCCACAACCATGCTCCATTATATTATCGCTATGGAAAAGAGCGGTGTTTACGGCGATATGGCTTACTGGCGTTTTGCAAACAACCTTAACGACACCGCCGCTGACGACAACTCACCCAACTCAAACTGGTGGCTTTACAGAAAATACGCCGAGCTGGACGGTAACCATCTTAAGGTAACAAGCAGCTCTCAGGATAAATACAACTACCGTGAAAGACTTGACGGCATTGCCGTTCTTTCAGACGATAAAGAAACAATCAATATGATTGTTACCGGTAACGACAGCAAGCGTGCCGTTAAAATCAATAACCTTGACGAAACCAACATCGGCAAAAAGGTAAATGTTAAAATTGAGTATGTTTACTATCAGGGACTTACAGGCATTGTTTCCTCAACAACCCTTTTAAGGCAGTACAACGCTTCTGCCGCCCTCGGCTCACTTAACATCAACATTCCCGGCACGGATACCGATGCGGTTTACTTCATCACCCTTTCCCCTGCCGATGAAAATGCTCCCACCGTGAAAAACGATAACATCCCCGTAAGATACGAGTTCGAGGACGGAAAACTCCTCGGCAACGCCTACACCTACGACAGCGCCTATGCAACAACAGGTGAAACAGAGGGTATGTGCGGCGGCTTTGAAAATGAGGGTGACGGAGTTAAAATCAACGTTTTTGCCAAAAAGGCAGGCACCTATGATTTCAAGGTGATTTTCGGCAAGCACAATGACGGTGCAACAAGAGATGACAGAGATTACGCTACGGTTAAATTCACCCTTGACGGAAAAGAGCAGACCCTTTACTTCCCCAACACAATCAAGAGTGAATACACCGACTGCTATGAAATGCAGCTTGAGCTTTCCTGCGGTAAGCACGAAATCACCTTCAGCCACGGTGATGGCACCTTTGTGCTTGACAGTGCAATTATGAGCCTTCACGAGGAAAAGGAAGTTATCAACCTTCTCCCCGACGGAGAAAACAGCTTCCTTGCAGTTGCTCCCTATGACGGCTTCTATGCAGTAAATTCAGCAAAGCCCTTCACAGCAGAGGTTGACGGTGCACAGTACTGCATTACCGACGGTTCAAGCCTTTATTTAAGAAGAGGTCTTAACGAAATCAAAACCGAAGAGCCTATCAGCTTTTTTGAAATCCGCAAGGATGCAGAAGAAGGCTTCAGTGAAAAAATCACAGCCTCACAGATGACACTTGACGGAAAAGCAAGCCTTGAAACGGACAAATACAGCGTAAGCTTCATTGACGGAATTTCAAGCGAGGGCGGAAGCGCTGAATTTAAAGTAAACGCTCCCGAAAGCGGCACCTACCGTGTAACATTAAATTATGCAAACAACCTTGAGGGCGGCTACCACGCTTACAATGTTGACCTTATCGAGGCATTACTCACAGTAAGTGCAAACGGTGAAAGTCAGGATATTTTCTGCCGTAACACCTACAGCCTTTACAACTATAAAACCCTCACCTTTAACCTCACGCTTAACGAGGGTGAAAACACCGTAACACTTTCAAGCAGCGGTAACATCCGCTTCAACGGAAAGGAAACCTTCGCACCCAGAATTGAAAGCGTGACAATAAACAAATAAAAAAGGGGAATTTTAAAAATGGAGAAAACAACCCGTCCCGCTATAAGGGACAAAGCAAAATCCGCCTTTGAAACGGCAAAAAAATACTGGAAGCAGCCTGCTGAGGGCAAATATGTTTCCTATAAGGAAGTTGCATTTTTAAGCGGCGCAGGCTTCGGTGTGCATTGGCTTACTCTGCTTGCTTCAAGCATCGGCCTGAGTGCAACAAACTATATCGTAGGTCCGAGCATCGGTCTTGAGCCTATGCACCTGCAGATTATGCTCAACGTAGCCAACATTATCGGTATTCCTATCGGTATTTTCCGTAGCTGGTACTACGATAACCACAATTTAAAGGGCGGCAAATTCCTGCCCTTCATACAAAAATCGGCTCTGCCTATTTTCCTGCTTTCAACCATTTTTGTGTGGCTTCCCTACGAAAAAATGGACTACATCACAAAGGCAGTTGTAGTTGAGGTAATGTACCTTGCAATCAGCATTGCAATGAGCTTTTACACCGAAAGCTACAACTACTTCCAGCAGATTATCACACCCGACTCCCAGGAGCGCTCCAATGTAATGAGTATTTCACAGATTGTTTACTCACTTGCCCCCACCATAACAAATGCGGCTCTGCCCGCCCTTGCAGGTATGACCTGGGGCCGTGACAACATCTGGACCTACCGAGTTATTTATCCCTGCTTTACCATAATCGGTCTTGTTATGAGCCTTGTCTTTTTCCGTAAGTGTAAGGAAAGGCTTGTCCTTCCCCGTGTAAAGCCCGAGCCCGTAAGAATGCTTGATGCAATCCGTGAGGTTGCTAAAAACAAGTATTACTGGATGATACAGGCCGCAAACTGGATAGTTTTCCTTGAATCAGGCTACGGTGTAATCCTCACCTGGAGCTTCAACTACGGCTTTGACGGAAAATATGTCGGTGCACCCGAGGGTGTTGCAAGCCTTGTTATAGGCAACGCCGCCCTATGGTCGATGATGGTCTGTCCCTTTGCAATCAAGGCAATGGGTAAAAGGAACGTGCTTCTTCTTATAAACAGTGTGAATGTTTTTGTTATCGTCGGTCTTTACTTTGTTTACAAAAACATCTGGCTTATCTGTCTTCTCACTTATATCAACACCTTCATAAGCACCTTCTGGAACATCGTCCAGCACAACATCAGCGCCGATATGAGAGACTATCACCAATGGAAAACAGGTGTGCGTGTTGACGGACTTTTCGGACCTCTCGGCATGATAGGTACGGTTATCGGTCTGTTCACGGGTATGTTCTATCCCTTCATTTACGAGAGCATGGGACTTAAGCGTGACTACTCCGTGCTTTACGACGACGCAATCAGAAACAACCTTTTCGAGGCACTTATCTTCTGGTCGGCAATAGGCGCCGTACTCAACCTTCTCCCCTTCTTCTTCTATAACCTTACAGAAAACAAACACAAGGGATATGTTGAGGTACTTAAAATCCGTGCAATGTTCATCAACCACTCCGTAAACAAGCTTGAGGATATTGAGCTTGTTGAAGCAATGGGCATCATCAACCGTGCAAGGGAGCTTAACGGCAAGGAGCCTCAGCCCCTTGATAAGAGCAAGATAAAAGAAGCAAAGAGGCTTCCGAAGAAAACTGATGATGAAAAAGAGCTCCGCCGTGTCGCAATTGCAAAGGCAAAGGCAGAATTCAAGGCTGTAAAGGAAACCAACCTTGCCCTTGAAAGGTCAGGCGTTATCATTGACGAGCTTAACAAGTTCACCACAAAGGCAGGCTTAATCCGTATTGCCGAGGCTGAAAAAACACTCCTTAACGACAAGCTTCACAACTACACTGATGCCGCAGAGGAAATGGCAAGAGCAAAGGCGCTTCCCAAAAAGACAGCGGAAGAAAAGGAAATCCGAAGCGATGCAATCAACCTTGCAAGGCATAAAAAGCAGGCCGCCCGTCTTATTGAAAAGTACGGCATTGACAACATCCGTCTGCCTGACGAGAGTGTAAAAGCCGAGCTTCAGGAAAGAGAAACTCCCACCTTCTCCGAGAGCATGCAGGTAAGAAAAGAGCTTCGTGCTTATGCGAAGGCTGTTTCCGTTTACGAAAGAGCAACGAAGCCCTACACCGAGGCAGAGCTTCTGCTTAAGCAGGCAAAGCATTATTCCTGCCTTGATGAGCTTGAAGCGTTGGCTATGGCTAAGGCGTAAGAAGTAAAAAAGTAAAGTTTTGGTCAAGCTTTTACAAAAGCTTGCAGGGCATCGTCGCCGAAGTGCGTCCAGCGGACGATGCAGCGAGGCGAGGATGGCGTAGCGGTCAAAATCGCTCGGCGCTCCAAGCCGAAAAGCGATTTTGGGAACCGCAAGAGAGCGGTAAGGGGTGAAACCCCTTACGTATTGAAAAATCTAATACACATAAACAAAAAAGCCAACACAGAGAAAATCCGTGTTGGCTTTGCCTTTTTTGTTTTATCGCTCGCCGCGGGGCGTTACTTTTTTTGTAAAAAAAGTGTCCTCTTGCGGTTCCCAAAATTTCCTTGTGCCTTGGAGCGGCATGGAAATTTTGACCGCTGCGCCATCCTCACCTCGCTTCATCCGCCACAGGCGGCGCTTCGGTGACGATGCCAAAAAAACTTTACCGTTTACTTACTTTTAACTATCGGTGCAGGCAAAATAACAGCCTTGCCTTCACCCGCTCTCTCCATCTCCTCAAGCAGCATTTTTCTTAATTTATTCCTCACAACCCTGTAAGACGGATCCTTGATAAGGTTATGAAGCTCCATCGGGTCATCCTCAAGAGAGTAAAGATAATCCTCAACATAAACGGGACTTTTCGGAACCGACATACCAAGGGCATAGGTAGGTGCGCTGACGGAATACTTGTACTCCTTTGTGCGGATTGCCCTTCCGCATTGGCTCTCACTTATCTGTATGTAAACACATTCTCTTTCCCAGTCATCATCAAGATCGTAGCCGCTGAAATAATCAGGAATGTCAATGTCCGCAATTGAAAGGAGGGTTGCAGGCAGGTCAATAAGGCTGACGAGTCGGTTGTCACTCTTACCGCCGCGGAAATCACCGCCCCTTATCACAAGAGGTATGTGGGTACTGCTGTCGTGGCAGGAGCGCTTGTACTCCATATTACGGGTTTTGAAGTGACAGCCGTGGTCACTTGTGAAAATAATCACCGTTTCCTCGTAAATCCCCTTTTCCTTGAGCTTGTCAATAAGCTTGCCAAGGTTATAGTCAATGCGGTTGATTGCTGAAAGGTAATCGGGGTATTCCTTGTCATAGTTTCCCTTGAAATGCCTTAACTCCTCGGGAATGGGTCGGCTTCTGAACTCATTCACCGTTTCTCTGAAGCCCTCAAAACAACCTCTGTCATTCTGATGATGAGGCTCAAGCTGGGAAATGAACATAAAAAACGGCTTTCCCTTTGGTGCATTGTCAATATATTCAAGGGCAAAATCGTTTATTCTGTCGGCACGGTAGCCCGTAAAATCAATGCGGTTGCCGTCCTCGTCAAAAACATATCCGTCATAGCCGTGGGACGTAAATTCAAGCACATCCGCACCGCGGAAATATCTGTAGCCGCCGAGCCTTTCACGGGGAATGGCGCTCTTTTCGCAGTTGAAAGCCTTATCCGAGGCAAGGTGCCATTTGCCGATATATGCCGTGTCATAGCCCTCACGGTTGAAATACTCCGCAAGGGGTGTGATTGTACGGGGCAGAGAAATATTGTTTTTGTAGCAGCCCGTCTGTGTTGCATAAACGCCTGACTGCAGGCAGGCTCTCGCAGGACCGCACACAGGCTGACAGGTATAGCAGTCCGTATAGGTCACACCCTCCGAGGCAAGACCGCAGAGGTTGGGCATAATGTCATTGTTTGCTGTATCGTAACGCTGCTGGTCGGTGAAGTAAAAAATGATGTTCTTTTTTCTTTCCTTGCCCGTGATTTTATCCACCACGTCAAGTGCCGCCGTCTGCAGCTTGTTCTTTAACTCATGAGCCACTTGAAAAACCTCCATCAATAACTACGCTTGCCCCTGTGATATAATCTGCCATATGGGAAGCGAAGAAAAGTATAGATCCTGCAACATCGTCGGGCTTTGCAAGGCGGCGCATAGGTGTACGCATAGTCATATAGCCCATCCACTTTTCGTTTGAAAGGTTATCGGCAATAAGGGGAGTTTCAACAAAGCCGGGGCAGACGCTGTTTACGGTTATACCGAAGCGTGCCCACTCGCAGGCAAGGCTCTTTGTCATCTGCATCACACCGCCCTTACTTGCACTGTAAGCCACGGCTGAGGGAATACCCATAATACCGCTTAAGGAGCAGGTGTTGACGATTTTACCTTCTTTCTTCGGAATAAAGAACTCATTGGCAACCGCCTGAGCCATAAAAAACTGTGCCGTAAGGTTAAGGGAAATAACTCTTTCCCAGTCCTCCTGCTTTTCGTAAATACTGTAGGCAGAATGAGACATACCTGCGTTGTTTATAAGCACATCCACACTCTTACCCGTTGCCTTTATATCAGCCATCAGCCTTGCTCTTGCCTCTTTGTCGGTGATATCGCAAACGAATGTAAAAATTTCGCCGTCGGGGAACTCTGCCTTAAGCTCATCGGCCTTTTCGGTAAGATTTTTTTCGTTGTAATCTGCCATAAAAACAACGGCTCCGTTTTGTAAAAATGCCTTTGTTGCTTCAAGGCCGATACCGCTTGCGGCACCTGTGATAAGTATGCCTTTATTTTCAAAATCAAATGTGTAATTCATCAGCAGTCTTCTCCTTTTGATGTATAGGTTAAATATAACACAAGGATGAGAAAAATGCAAGTGCAACACCGCAGACACAAGCACCGTTTCAGGCAAAAATAATCAGGCTTTTTTTCCTTTTTCTATTGAAAAATTCCTTATATTATAGTATACTGTCTTGGTATATATAATCGGAGCAGTATGCTTTCCCGATTGAGCGTAAAAATATTTACGGAGGATAGAATTTATTATGGCAGAAATGGAAAAAAGCAACAATTTTATCGCCATGGAACATGAGGTTCTCAAGTTCTGGGAGGATAACAATTGCTACGAAAAGCGTAAGGAAAAAAATCAGGGCAAGGAGCGTTTCCGCTTCATCGACGGCCCCATCACAGCAAACAACCCCATGGGTATCCACCACGCCTGGGGACGTACCCTCAAGGATACCTTCATCAGATACAAGTATATGAGAGGCTATGACTGCCGCTGTCAGAACGGCTTCGACAGCCAGGGTCTCTGGGTTGAAGTAGGCGTTGAAAAGGAGCTTGGCTTCGAGTCCAAGAAGGATATCGAGGATTACGGTATTGACAAGTTCACAAAAAAATGTGTTGAGCGTGTTAAGCAGTACTCAGGTGTTATCACCGAGCAGTCAAAGAGACTCGGCCAGTGGATGCAGTGGGACAACTCCTACTACACCAACACCGACCTTAACATCACCTCAATCTGGCACTTCCTCAAAACCTGCGACAACAACGGCTGGATCAAGAGAGAATACAAGCCCATGCCCTGGTGTCCCCGTTGCGGTACATCTCTTTCAGAGCATGAAATGACAGGCTCATACAAGACCATTACACATAACTCTGTTTTCTTCAAGCTTCCCGTTGAAGGCACAGACAGCAAAATCATCGTGTGGACAACCACACCCTGGACTCTTTCCTCAAACGTTGCCCTTGCAGTTAACCCCGAAATCGACTATGTTGAAGTAAAGGTTAAGAGCGACGAAAAGACACTCATCCTTGCAAAGAACGCTATCAAGTACCTCGGTGAGGACAAGCTTGAGGTTCTTCGTATGTTCAAGGGCGAGGAGCTTGTAGGCAAAAAGTACGACACCTGCTTCCCCGAGCTTGAGGCTCAGCAGGGCTTTGAACATAAGATTGTAGCATGGGAAGATGTTGACGCTGAAGAGGGTACTGGCGTTGTTCACATTGCTCCCGGTTGCGGTGCAGAGGATAACGAGCTCGGTAAAAGACTCGGCCTTCCCGAAATTATGCCCGTTGACGATATGGGTATCTTCCTCAAGGGCTTCGGCTTCTTCACAGGTAAGAACTCAAAGACAATCGCTGACGAAGTATTCGAAGAGCTCAAGAAGAGAGACAAGCTTTACCTCATCAAGCCCCACGAGCACAGCTACCCCGTATGCTGGAGATGTAAGGAAGAGCTTATCTACCGCCTTGTTCCCTCCTGGTTCATTGCAACTGAGGAGTTAAAGCCCAGACTTATCAGAAACGCTATGAGCGTTAAGTGGGAGCCTGAATCAAACGGCAAGAGAATGCTTGACTGGCTCAACAATATGGGTAACTGGAACATTTCACGTAAGCGCTACTACGGTATGCCCCTCCCCTTCTATGTATGTGAGGATTGCGGCAACGTTCACGTTGTAGGCTCAATTGACGAGCTTAAGTCCCTTGCAGTTGACCCTGCAAAGGTTGACGCTCTTCCCGAGCTTCACAGACCCTGGATTGACGAAATCGAAATCAAGTGTCCCAAGTGTCAGAGCGCTGTAAAGCGTATCACCGACGTTGGTGACGTTTGGCTTGACGCAGGTATTGTTCCCTTCTCAACAACAGGCTACTTTACCGATAAGGAAGAATGGAGAAAGAACTTCCCCGCAGAGTGGGTTGTTGAAATGCGCGAGCAGGTTCGTCTTTGGTTCTACTCACTTCTGTTTATGAGTACAGTTCTTGAGGACAAGGCTCCCTATGAGAGAGTTCTCTGCCACTCAAGTGTTATTCAGGAAAGCGGCGAAAAGTTCTCAAAGACAGGCTATATGATCCGCTTCGACGAGGCAGCTGAAAAGATCGGTGCCGATACAGTACGTTACCTCTATGCAGGCGGCCCCGTTGCAAACGATGTACGCTTCGGCTTCGGTCTCGGTGACGAGGCAAGAAGAAAGCTTCTCTCCTACTGGAACATCTACACCTTCTTTGAAACCTATGCAAGAATTGACAAGCCCAACTTTGAAGGCTACACACCCGATAAGAGTGCAATGACCGTTACAGACAAGTGGCTTCTTGCAAGAACAAACGATTTCATCGCAAAGGCAACCGCACAGATGGATGACTACAAGGCATACAACCTTGTTAAGGAATTTGAAGTATTCACAGACGATATTTCAAACTGGTATATCAGAACTAACCGCCGCCGCTTCTGGAAGACAGGCGACGAAAAGGATAAGATGATTGCCTACTGGACACTCTTCAAGGCTCTTGAGGCTTGTACAAAGATTATGGCTCCCATCCTTCCCTTTATGACAGAAAGCATCTGGCAGAACCTTGTACGCCGTGTGCTCCCCACCGCAGAGCTTTCAGTTCACCTTTCAGACTGGCCTGTAGCTCTCGAGGGCTTCGAGGATGACGGCATCATCGCAAAGACTGCTTTTGCAAGAGATATCATTGCAACTGCTATGAGACTTCGTAACGAGCATCAGCTCAAGGTTCGTCAGCCCCTTTCAAAGCTCTTTGTATGCAGCGATGCAGACATCAAGGTATTTGAAAAGAACATTCTTGACGAGCTTAACATCAAGGCTATTGAATATATCGACGATGTAAATGTTCTCAACGACAGCTACCTCACCGTTAACTTCAAGGTTGCAGGTGCAGTTCTCAAGCAGAATGTTAACAAGATGAAGCAGGCTCTTGAAGCAGCAAGCGCAGAAAAGATGGCTGAATACACCGCTAAGGCTAAGGCAGGCGAAGCAGTTCTTGTTGAAGGCTTTGACGAGGCTTACGACGCAGGCATCTTCAACATTATGTCAAAGACAAAGGCAGGTATTGTTTCCGCTGAATGCGGTGAGGGTACCGTAATTGCCCTTGACGTTGTACTTACCGATGAGCTTATCAAGGAAGGTACCGTACGTGACATCATCCGTCAGTGCCAGCTTATCCGTAAGGAAGCAGGCTACGAGGTTGAGCAGAGAGTTGTTATGGCTCTTTCATCAGCTGACGAGTTTACCGTAAACTGCATCAAGGAAAGCCTTGACCATATGGCAGCAGAGCTTCTTGCTGATGCAGTGCTTGTTGGTGAAGAAATTGAAGCTGACCTTACAAAGACCGCAGCTATCGGTGACAAGGAAGTTACTATTTCCGTAAAGAAAGCGTAAAAAGCTAATAATTAAACCCACAGACCGATAACTGTGGGTTTAATTAAAAAAGACCTAAAAAGGGCTGAAAAACGACATTTTTCGTATACTATTATATATATGTAATTTTTTCGCGTTTTTCTCCTCATTTAAGAAAGGAAAAAACTATGGCTAACGATAAAAAAATGGTTGAAGAAATCACCTCTATGGAGGTAGATTTCGCCAAGTGGTATACCGACATCTGCAAAAAGGCAGAGCTTGTTGAATACACCAGCGTAAAGGGCTGTATGGTTATCCGCCCCTACGCTTATGCAATCTGGGAAAACATTCAGCGTATCCTCGACGGTATGTTCAAGGAAACAGGCCACGAAAATGTTTGTATGCCCATGTTTATCCCCGAGTCACTTCTTCAGAAGGAGAAGGACCACGTTGAAGGCTTTGCCCCCGAGGTTGCCTGGGTAACCCACGGCGGCAGCGAGAAGCTCGAGGAAAGACTCTGCGTACGTCCCACATCAGAAACACTTTTCTGTGAGCATTATGCTAACATTATCCACTCACACCGCGACCTTCCCAAGCTTTACAATCAGTGGGTAAGCGTTGTTCGTTGGGAAAAGACAACACGTCCCTTCCTTCGTTCGAGAGAATTCCTCTGGCAGGAGGGTCACACAATCCACGCTACAGCCGAGGAAGCAGTAATCGAAACAGAAAAGATGCTTAATGTTTACACAGAGTTCTGTGAAAAGTATCTTGCAATCCCCATTATTCAGGGTAAAAAGACCGAAAGCGACAAGTTTGCAGGTGCAGTTTCAACTTATGCTATTGAAGCTCTTATGCACGACGGTAAGGCTCTTCAGGCAGGTACATCACACTACTTCGGCGACGGCTTTGCAAAGGCCTTCGGTATTCAGTAGCAGAGCAAGGAAAACAAGCTTGAATATCGCCATCAGACATCATGGGGTGTTACAACAAGACTCATCGGTGCTATCATTATGACTCACGGTGACGACAACGGTCTTGTTCTTCCTCCCGCAGTTGCTCCCATTCAGGCAGTTATCATTCCCGTTGCACAGCACAAGGAAGGCGTGCTTGAAAAGGCAAACGAGCTTATGGCTGACCTTAAGGCAGCAGGCATCCGCGTAAAGCTTGACGACAGCAACAACTCCGCAGGCTGGAAGTATGCCGAATACGAAATGAAGGGTGTACCCGTAAGAATCGAAGTAGGTCCCCGTGACATTGAAAAGGGTGAATGCGTGCTTGTAACACGTCACAACAGAGAAAAGACTGTTGTTGCACTTGATACTCTTGCAGACAGCGTTAAGGAGAAGCTCAACGAGGTTAACGAGGGCATCTTCAACAAGGCACTTGCAAACAGAGAAAAGAGAACCTATACCTGCACAACACTCGACGAAATCACAAAGGCACTTGAGGAAAACGGCGACGGCTTTGTTAAGGCTATGTGGTGCGGTGAAGAGGAATGTGAGGACAAGGTTAAGGAGCTTACAGGTGTAGGCTCACGCTGTATGCCTCTTAATCAGGAGATTATCAGCGACAAGTGTGTTTGCTGCGGTAAGGAAGCAAAGCACCTTGTATACTGGGGCAAAGCATATTAATAGAAAAAATTGTTAAAGTTTTGGTCAAGCTTTTACAAAAGCTTGCAGGGGTGAGGGGGCAGAGCCCCCTCATTTATTATGTATAATATTACATCGCTTCGGAAATCCAAGGCGGTGTTTTTTTGTATACTATTATATATATGTATTTTTTCTACTTTTTCGACCCAAAAACAGCAGTTGTATTTCCGTAGTGGTGTTGCACCACCAAGCCGCCCATTGGGCGGTTTGTACTTTATACTTCTTCACCCAACTGTGGTTGCAACCGTTAAATCCGTTCCGCTCAAGCCGCGGAGGCTCTTCCTTTGTCCGGAGCGACAAAGGAAGCAAAGCGCTCTTGGTTGAGTGCCACCAGTCCGCAGTGGCGGTGAATTTTTCCGCCTTTACCTTCTATGCATCGGTAAGTCGTGTTCCGTTCCCCTTCGTCCGTTATATAGGAAAATTTGTACCCTACGGAAAAATTCACATTACTACTTGGGTGCTTTACCACGGCTCGTCTGCGGACAAAGTGCTTTTAGGATAATTTCTACAAGTCCGTCCGCTAGACCCGTCGTTTCACCACAGTTCGTTGATGGTCTTCTTTTCTCGTCTCCCCTTTTGGTAATGGGCGTCCGACATTCGCAGACCGCTCCTCGGGTTGTTTCAGATAGTTGTGATGGGGTAGGTTCGTTAAGGTGACGGGTAGTTAGATGGTTAAAGGGAATGGTCGGTATGTAGCAGGTTCGTTGTGGGGCACGGCATTGCCGTGCCCTTGGGAGCCCCTCCACCGCTTCGCGGTGTCCTTCCCCTTCGGGAAGGTGTCGGCTTTGCCGACTCAGGGGCTGCTGTGCCTCCCGTTGGTCGGCACCCCTTACTACTCACCCCTTACTACTCACTACTCACTACTTACTACCCCTACTCCTCCCCTCCAACCCCAACTTTTCCTATACTATTATATATATGTATTTATGTGCTTTTTTTCGTCGCTGAAACGGGTAAAATTCCACATCTTCAGCAGCATTTGTTCAGGCAAATACGCAATAAATGTGAATTTTTACCATTTCTTTCCAGTTCGGGGAAGGGCAGTTTTTGTGCATATTGCCCAATGGGACTTTTCCACATATTCCACGCAAATTGGTATTTTGTGGAAATTTTTTTACATCGATACAACATCTTGTTGATTTTTGGCAATAAAATTCCACATCTCCGTGCGGAATTTTTTCTGCCGACAAAAATTTTTCCCTGAATTTTTACAGATTTTTTCACCCGAAAACTACCCAAAAAAACGTCGAAAAACAGCGTTTTAATTCCTTTTTAGCACTAATTTGGTAACTATGCACATATAAGTGTTGATTTTTTTGTACAATATACACTATAAACCACCTCTGTTTTTTTTCACAAATTTGCTGAAAATACCCTTTTTGAGCATTTTTGGAACATTGCCCAAGGTTTCGAAGCATCGTGGAAGGCTTTTTTGTATACTTTCCATAAAAATACCTCTTTTTTTCGCAGGAAAAAAATTTATAAAAAAGAAAAAAAACGCCCTGAAACCGCATAAAATTTGACAATGCCGTCATAAATATATATAATAGCCACCGTTGCCGATATGGAAATGAAAATTCAGGCACAAAAGGCTTGAAAAATCGGACAAAGAGTTGATCGGCTGATGCATCTGCACGGTCAGTGACAAGGGAAAACACACGCGCAACAACCGGGTAATACCGAACAACACAATATGGCTTCAAAATGAAAGAGAATTGTGTTTTATCCCTGTCTATGCAAATAAAAATGCACGCCAACTTCTTAAATCAGTCTTTGCCCTGCAGGGAAGCTCCCCCGTTATGCTTCGCTGCCAAAAAAAATCAGAGGTGATAAAATGAAAAAGGCTTTAACAAAAGTACTGCTTACCGCAATAACTCTTGTTATCTTTGCCGCAATTATACCACTCTCCGCTTCAGCAAGTACCAGCAACAACAAAACAGAAGTTTACAAACAGCTTACAACAAAGTTAAACCTTAACTCAGCAGCAGCCTGTGGTATAATGGCTAACATTGAAAGAGAGTCAGACTTCAATCCGAAGCTTATTGTCAATGACAGCAACGGACGTCAGAGCGGCGGTCTGTGTCAGTGGAACGGCGGACGATTCGCGAACCTTAAGAACTACTGTAATAAGAACGGTTACGATTACCTTTCAATTGACGGTCAGATAGCATATCTCCTTCATGAGCTCAAGAGCAGCTCCTACGGTTATATCTATGACTATCTCAAGGGCGTTTCAAACGATGCCGACGGCGCATACGATGCAGCCTGGTATTGGTGCTACTATTTTGAAATCCCCAGCAACAGAGGTCAGAAGGCCGACGAGCGCGGCTACTATGCAGAGGAGTACTATTGGCCCGTTTACGGTGAGGTTGACCTCAAGGCACCCTCTCTTTCACTTAAGAATAAGAAAAACCCCTATGACATTGACAACACCATCTCCTTTAAGTGGAGCGACGGCGGTGATGACGTAACTCATTACTACCTTTATGTTGCCAGCAAGAACGCAAAGGGCAAGTATGACTGGAACAATGCCAAGGTTGGTAAGTACAACGCTTCTACAACTGCAAAGAATGTTGCAGGTAAAGCCCTCAACAAGGGTGATTATGCGGCTTATGTAAAGGCATATGACTCAAAGACAGGTAAAACCGTAAAGAGTAACTTTACAGAGTTCAGCGTTAAATGCCTTTCTCATCAGTATCAGAATACAAAGGTGCTTAAAGCAGCAACCTATGAGGCTAAGGGCTCAATGCAGGTTACATGTAAGCAGTGCGGCGCCAAGACAACAAAGGCTATCCCCAAGCTTACACTCGAAAACTTCCGCAAATCAACACTTACAGGTGTAAGGGTTGCAAGCTACAGTGACACAAAAATCAAGCTTTCCTGGAACACCCTCAAGGGTGCTGACGGCTACCAGATTTATCAGATGGTAGGCTCAACATGGAAGCGTATTGCTATCGTAAAGGATGGCACAGCATCAGCTTATATCGTTTCAAATCTCAAGCCCGGCACAAAGTATAACTTCAATGTTCGCGGCTTCAGATACGGTGACGACGGCCTTGCTTATGTTTGTATTGTACAGGCCCCCATCAAGGCGGCTACAAGACCTGCCGCACCTACCTTCAAGTCAGCAGTTGCCGGAACTAAATCCGCAAAGCTTACCTGGACAAAGGTACCCGGTGCTGAAGGCTATGCAATTTACATGGCTACAGGTAAAAACAGCACAACCTATAAGCACGTTGCAACTATAAATGCAAACGGCACCGTTACCTACACTATAAAGAACCTCCAGCCCGGACGTTTCTACTACTTCAGGGTGAAGTCCTTTATTAAGACAACGAACGGCTATGCAATCAGCCCGGCTACACCTACCAAATATATTGTAGCAAAATAAGTAACAGACCACCGAAGTACGCTTCGGTGGTTTATTGTTTATCAAAACCCTTGAACTGAACAGGCAGATTTGATATAATAATATAGTTACAATCTGTAAAGGAGGAAAATTATGGATTTTAACCTTCATTTACCAATCAGGGTCATCAGCGGTAAAAATGCGGTCAGCAAGAGCAGTAATCAGCTCAAAGCCTTCGGTAGCACCTGCCTTATTGTTACCGGCGGTAAAAGCTCAAGGCTCTGCGGTGCTCTTACCGATATGGAAGATGCCCTTTCCAAGGAAGGCATACGCTATGACGTTTACGATAAAATAGGCCCCAACCCACGCCTTGACCATTGCTATGAGGCAAGCGTCAGAGCAAGAGAAATCGGTGCGGAATTCATTATCGGCATCGGCGGAGGCTCACCCCTTGACGCGGCAAAGGCTGTTGCAGTTTATGCAAGCAACCCCGATATGACTATGGATGAGATTTACACTCAGGCAGAGCGCAACAAGGCGCTTCCCATTGTCCTTGTGGGCACAACGGCAGGCACGGGCAGCGAGGTCGGTAAGGTCAGCGTACTCACCCACCCGGTCAGCGGCAGAAAAAAGAGCATTTCACCTATGGACTGCTACCCCACCCTCACCTTCGCGGACCCGACCTATACGGCTTCGATGCCCTATGACATAACCGTTTCAACGGCACTTGATGCTATGGCTCACGTCCTTGAGGGCTATATGGGCTCAAAATGTACCGATATCCCCACCCTTTTCGGTGAAAGAGCAATGGAGCTTATATGGAAGGGACTTTCCTTCCTTTACGAAAACAGAGAGGAAAAGCTTCTACCCGACGAGGATATGCGTGCAGAGCTTTACTACGGCTCCCTTTACGCAGGCATCACCCTTGCCTATTGCGGCACCGCCTTTCCCCATCCTCTCGGCTATGTGCTGACGGAAAACTACGGTGTACCCCACGGAAAAGCCTGCACCGCTTTTATGGGTCTTTTCGTTGACAGAGCCGCAGAATTCACTCCCGAAAGGCTTGAACGCGCCCTTTTAGTTATGAAAACGGACAAAAACACCTTTAAAAGGGTCATAGAGACGCTTACAGACCTCAGGGGTATAACGATGACAGAAAATGAAATAAAGGGCTTCTGTGAGCGTTGGAGCGCTATTCCCGCTAACTTTACCTTCTCACCCGGCGGATTTACCCGTGAGGATGCAGAAAACGCCTTCCGTTCACTTTTTTCAGAATAATATAACAAAGGAGAATTACCATGCTTCGTAAAATAAAAATCTTTTTCGGCAGAGTAAGAACAATGAGCTTCAAGACAATGTTCGGCATCATTGATCAGATTCACGATGAGCTCGGTCAGGCTAAAATTGTCACCTTTATTGATATGATTATCTGTGCCGTAACGGCAAACATCGGCTACCTTGATTACCACGTTTTCGGCTTTGCAAAGGTAAAGGGCGCAAAAAGAAAGACCTTTATGACAATGAACGAAAACCTTTCCCTTGTGCGTCAGGTGAATAATCCCGAGGACTACAAGCTTTTCGACAATAAGGTGCTTTTCTTTGAGCATTTCGGCAAATTCACAGGCAGAGGCTTCCTCAACCTTGAGGGTAAAACTGCCGCTGACCTCGAAAGCTTCTGCAAGGGCAAGAGCGTAGTTTTTGCAAAGCAGACGGAAACCTTCGGCGGTCAGGGCATTACAAGAGAGCCTCTTTCCGACGAAACCGACTACAACGAGCTTTACAAAAAGCTTATGGATAACAAGCAGTACCTTATTGAGGACGCTATTGTTCAGCACAGCAAAATGAATGAGCTTTATGC
Organism: Acutalibacteraceae bacterium; assembly: GCA_045643805.1. Classification (GTDB taxonomy): domain Bacteria; phylum Bacillota; class Clostridia; order Oscillospirales; family Acutalibacteraceae; genus UBA6857. Next base: position 49,496 of record JAZRFT010000033.1, on the reverse strand, counting down.
CGGCAGTGTCAACACCCTGCGTATGGTTACACTTGTCAACAACGAAAACGAGCCCCACTTTATGTATGCCCTTGTAAGAATGGGTCAGAAGGGTGCAAAGGTTGACAACATTTCAAGCGGCGGTATGTATGCTCCCGTAAACGCTGACGGTATTATCACCCACGCCGCCTTCTGTGACAAGGAGGGCATCTGTCACGACGTGCATCCCACCTCGGGTACAAAGCTTATCGGCTTTGAAATCCCCTATTTCAAGGAGGCTGTTGAGCTTGTGAAGGAGGCCGCAATGGTTATCCCCGGTATGAGATATGTCGGCTGGGACATTGCTATTACGGAAAACGGCCCCATCCTTGTTGAGGGTAACAACTTCCCCTCTTATGATATGGTACAGAATTACCGCCACCGTGACGGTGATGAGGGTATCAAGGCTAAATTTGAAGAGGTTATGAAGATTAAGCTGTAAGCTGAAAAATTGTTAAAGTTCTTTGGGTTACCTTTCTTTCAAGAAAGGTAACGGCTGCCCGCCGAGGGCACAAAGAAAATTAAGATACACCGCTTTGTTCCTTTGAACAAGGCGGTTTTTTATACCATTATTGTAGCGCCGCCATTGGGCGGCTTAATTATTCTTGCCTCTCCCTATGGGAGAGGTGGCAGACCGTAAGGTCTGACGGAGAGGGCAACACTTTTATTTATAAGGTGTGGCAACTTTTAGTTTCGTTACACTCAAGCCGCCCAATGGGCGGCGCTACACAAAATAAAAACCCCGCCTTGCTTCCAAGACGGTGTAAATTTTTCTCGCTCGCCGCAGGGCATTACTTTTTTGAAAAAAAGTAATCAAAAAACTTTACCCTTTTTTCTCTTTCAGTAAAGCCTGCATATCCTCAGGCAATTGAGCCTTAACCTCAATCCTCTCACCCGTAACAGGATGTGTAAACACAACCTCACCGCAATGAAGTGCCTGTCTACCGATTATCTCATGCTCCTGACCGTACATTCTGTCACCGTAAAGCGGTGTACCTAAAAAGGCAAAATGCACCCTTATCTGATGCGTTCTGCCCGTTTCAAGGTGTATCCTCAAAAAGGAGTAATCCTCTCCGCTTTCTATAACCTCATAGTGAGTAACTGCTCTGTCACCTCTGTCGTCTGCAGTACGGTAAGTCTTCATCGGGTCAGGACGGTAAATAGGCTTGTCGATTGTACCCTTGCCCTCATATCTGCCCGTGGCTATTGCATAGTAGGTCTTTTCAAAGCTGCCCGAAAGCCTTGCCGCCGCATGGCTGTTAAGGGCACAGATTACAAGTCCGCTTGTACCCTTGTCAAGCCTTCCCACGGCACGGAAGGACAGACTCTTCCCTTTTTTTGTAAGGTAGCCCGCCACCGCATTTGCCAGGGTGTCACCCTGATGGTTGTGGCTTTCGTGCATCGGGAGCATTGCAGGCTTGTCAATAACAAGCACGTCCTCGTCCTCGTATACCACATTAAGGGGGTAATCCGTCGGAATGGAATGATTTTCGTCCTCGGGTATGGTCAGCGTAACAGTATCACCGCTGTGAAGCAGGTCAACTGTACGGGCATTCTCTCCGTTGATTTTTATTCCGCCCTCAACTCTCTTGAGAGAGCGTAAAAGCCTTACGGAAATTTTTACGTGACCTCTTAAAAAGCTGATAAGCTTCTTACCCTCAAAATATTCTTCAACCTTATACTCTATTACTCTCAATTTACTTAACCCTTATTGGCATATTCGTCAAGCAGTCGCTTCTTTTCATCCCAGAGCCTCTGTGAAAGGTCAACATAGTATGTATGGGGATTTTCAAAGCGCTTTACCTCTTCCCAGAGTGTGTCAACCTGCTCGTTGCAGAACTTCTTTATATCCTTTATGTCGGGGCTCTGATAACAGCTTACACCCTTGTCAAAAATCTTCACAAGCAAGGGCTTTGCAACAATGTTTGTAACGGTTTTACGCTTCCATGTATATACAGGGTCGAAAAGCTCGTAGCTGTCAACACCCTCAAGCTCCTCGTCGATAAGAGTAATGACATCGGCAAGTGCCTTTCCGCTTTCCTTGTCAAAAAGGCGGTAGACCTTTTTAGCGCAGGGAGTTGTAATCTTTGCAACATTTTCACTTAACTTGATACGGGGAACAGGAACTCCATCCTCATCAACGGCAACAATCTTGTAAACACCGCCGAAAACGGGTGTCGATGCCGCTGTGATAAGCCTTTCACCTACACCGAAGGAGTCAACCTGAGCACCCTGCATAAGCATATCACGGATAATAATTTCATCAAGGGAGTTGCTTGCAACAATCTTTACATCAGAAAAGCCTGCATCGTCAAGCATCTTCCTTGCCTTTTTTGAAAGATAGGTAATGTCACCTGAGTCAATACGGATGCCCTTGGGACGGAAGCCTCTGGGAAGGACCTCGCGGTTGAATGCCTCAATAGCGTTGGGAATACCCGTCTTAAGCACGTTGTAGGTATCAACAAGCAAGGTGCAGTTGTCGGGATACTGCCTTGCATAGGCACAGAATGCCTCAAGCTCATCACCGAAAAGCTGAATCCAGGAGTGTGCCATTGTACCGACAGCAGGGATACCGAAATCTCTTTCGTCAATAGTACAGGCAGTTGCATCACAGCCACCAATATAAGCGGCCCTTGCACCGTAAATTGCGGCATCATAGCCCTGGGCACGGCGTGAGCCGAACTCCATTATAATACGGTCACCTGCAGCTCTTTTAAGGCGGTTTGCCTTTGTCGCAATAAGTGACTGGTGGTTGATTGTAAGAAGTACCATTGTTTCAATAAGCTGAGCCTCAATAACAGGACCCTTTACGGTAATAATAGGCTCACCGGGGAAAATGGGTGTACCCTCGGGAATTGCCCACACATCGCAGGAAAACTTAAAGTTACGCAGATAATCGATAAAATCCTCATTAAAGCCCTTTTTGGCAAAAAGCTCCAAATCCTTTTGTGTAAATTTAAGATTTTTAAGATAGTCGATAAGCTGTCTTAAGCCTGCCATAATTGCAAAGCCGCCGTTATCGGGAACCTTTCTGAAGAACATATCAAAATAGGCAACCTTATCCTGCATACCGTTTGCAAAATAACCGTTTGCCATTGAAAGCTCGTAAAAGTCCATCAGCATTGTAAGATTTCTTGATTCAAGCGTATTACCCATATCCTCAACCTCTTTTTAAAATTATGTATCAATTATACTACTATACGACAAAAAATCAAATAGATTTGCAAGTTTTTTATTGTAATTTTTATTTATTTTTTCACTTTGGAATATTTGATAAAATCAACAATGAATTTGTTGCATTTTCGACAAAAATGTCATCATATTTTCTTGACAAAAAATTTCCTCTGTGGTAAAATTTTCAAAGTGGTCAGTCGGACTGACCCCAGAGCAAATAACATAAAGGTGTGACAAACATGAGAATTCGCAAGCAGGCACTCGGTGACCGTAACATTGTAGGTGCAAGAATTGAAGCAAAAAGAAAAGAATTAGGTATTAAGCAGATAGATCTCCTCACCCAGCTTCAGATAAAGGGTGTTGAGCTTACAGCTTCAGGTCTTTCAAAGCTTGAAGGACAGATAAGAAGTGTATGTGACTATGAGCTTGTAGCTATTGCTGAAGTACTTGGCGTTTCAATCAACTGGCTTGTAGGCAAGGAAGACTGATTAAGGTCTGCACTTATAAAATAAAAGGGACTGTTGTAACAATACAACAGTCCTGTTTTTTTCTTTCCGTGTCAGCTGTCAACGCTTGAAATCACTTACATCACGAAGCTCTGACTTTACCGAGGTGTTATTTTTTGCACATTCAAGGCAGATAACAACATCATCCTCAGTTTCAAGAGGTGTTACATCTGTATCACCTAAAAGTGAGCCGAAAAGTGAGCCGAGAACACCCTCACTTGACTTTTCCTTATAATATCCCTTGCCGAAAAATGTTGCACCGCAGTCGTCACACTTGTTAAAGCTTACTGCAACAATACCGCTGATTGCGATAACTACTGCAACACAAACTGCAATAACGGAAGCTACCAGCTTTGTCTGCTGTTTTTTCTTTATTTCTTCTCTTCTTGCTTTTGACATAATTTTTACCATCCTGTTCCGGGAATAAAGTTTTACTAATTATATACCTTTATTACCCTTTAGTCAACGATTTCTGAACTTTTCACATTTTATCAACATTTCTATCAAAATCGTATAATTTGGTACAGATTATCACAATTTGACCATTGACTTGAAAGTTTAGCGGGTTTATAATATTTCTATCATATGAAATTGTGATTAGTTGTCATAATTTCCAACAAAACAAAAAGGAAGGTTTTATCAATGGCTATCAAAATGACAGTCGCAGATTACGGTCCACATCCCGAGCAGTACCTTACCGCTCCCGGAACCGAATCCTGCTATGAATATATTCACGCCTGCTACAACAGAATCAGAAAAGATCTCGGTGACGATTACATTGCTTTTATGATTCCCGTTGCCGATCAGGAATCCGCAGTAAGAATGCCCCGTCTTTTATCCGACGTTGAAAAGCTTGCAAGCTACTTTGCATCAATCGGTCTAAAAAAGGGTGATGTTTACACTGTATTCCTCCCCACCTGCGGTCACGCTGTTGTTGCACTTTACGCACTCAACAAGCTCGGCATTATTGCAAACTACGTTCATCCCATGACTCCCCCCAATATGCTTGCACAGATTATGGCCCATACAAAGAGTAAGGGTATTCTCACTCTTGACCTTCTTGCAGGCCCCTTTGCTCCCCTTCTTAAAAACTATCCCACCATCGTAGGCTCTGTTTCAGACTTCTGTGACGGTGTGGCACTTCAGTATGCACTTTACAACGAACAGCAGAACGCTGTTCTTCCCGAGGTTGAATCCTACACTCTTTACAGAGATATACTTAAAATGGACCTTCCCGAAGCAGAGCTTGTCAAGGATATGGGCAAGCAGGATGCATTCTATATGCACGGCGGCGGCACAACAGGCAAAAGCAAGACCATCCGTCTTTCAAGCTACGCCTTCAACAGCCTTGCCTATAAGTTCTATCTTCTTGATATTCCTCACGATTACAAAAATTGTCACGCAATAAGTGCAATCCCCTGCTTCCACGCATACGGTCTTGCAGGTGTTATCCATTACGGCATCTGTAACGCATACAAGCCCTTCCTTTGTGCAAAGTTTGATGCTCATCAGACAAACGAAATTATACGCAAATACAAGGTTACCGAATTCATCGGCGTTCCCAAGATGTTCCAGAAGATGATGCAGGAGGACAATTTTGAAAACGAAGGTCTCAAGAATCTTGAGATGACCTTTGCAGGCTCCGATATTGTAAGCAAGGCATTTGTTGATAATTTTGATGCAATTATGGAAAAGCACGGTGCAAAGGCAAGAATGTGCCGCGGTTACGGTCTTACTGAGGTTTGCGGTGTTGTTACATCAAACGGTGCATCCGGACCTTACTGTAAGGATTCAACAGGCTTCCCTCTTTACGGTCTTACCGTTGAAATATGGGACGATGACTGCAACAAGCTTCCTACAGGTCAGGTCGGTGAAATATGCGTTACCGGTGACAGCATAATGAACGGCTACCTTCCCGACGATGTCATCAACGAAAGCGGTATTTACACCGACGAAAACGGTGTTGACTGGATTCGTACCGGTGATATGGGATACCTTGATGAGGACGGCTTTATGTACTTTGCAGGCAGAAAAAAGAGAATCATCATCATTTCAGGCTACAACATTTATCCTGCAACAATTGAGGAAAAGGTTGACACCCTCGACTACATCAACGAGGTTTGTGCCGTTCAGGGCTACAGCGAGGATGCAAAGCCCCTTGTAAAGCTTGTGGTTTCTCTTAAGGATGGCTTTGACAAGGACGAATCACTCGCTGACCTTAAGGTATTCTGTGAAAAGAACCTTGAATCAATTGCAGTTCCCAGAAAATATGAGGTTATGGAGCTTCTTCCCAGAACGAAGATGGATAAGATTGACTTTATGAAGCTTTCAGATCCTGTACCGCAGTAAAAGATAAAACAGCAAATACCGCTTTGGGTAACTCCAAGGCGGTATTTTTTTGTTCGTTTTTAAGTTCCGTACCGCTCAAGCTACACTCGGTACTTCTGTTTAAAATGAGTGGCTACTTTTAGTTCCGTTACCGCTCTTGCCGCGGAGGCACATCCTTTGTCCGGAGCGACAAAAGTAAGTGCCGCCCGCACAGGGCAGTAGGAATTAACGTCAGCCGCATCGCTTGGAGAAAGAAGTAACGAGTGCGACATGAGCGGGACGAAACTAAAAGTTACCACCCATAATAAATAAAAACACAATGCAGACATAAAAAACACCGCTTTTCAGCGGTGTTTTCATCTTATTTCTTAAGCTTCTTTGCAGCCTTTGCAGCTTCCTTTTCATCCTTAAGCTGTCTTGTCTTTTCTGCCTTTTCAGCATCAAGGCGCTTCTGCTCGTCAAGCTGTGCCTGACGTGCAGCCTCTGCAGCAGCCTTACTCTCCTCGTACATTGCAGCAATGTCATCAAAGTGAGCATAGTTTTCCTTGTCCTTCATGAGCTTTTCAGCATCAAGATAGGGCTTTGCGGCACGGTTGAACTGTGCGTGCTTGTCCATTTCTGCCTTGATGTCCTTCTGAATCTGCTTCTTTTCCTTTTCAAGAAGCTTTGCTTCAACGCCGAGACTCATTGCAAGGTCCTTATCCTTAGCCTTCTTGGCCTCGTCCTTCTTGAGGTAAAGCTCTCTGATCTTTTCGTCAGCAGCATCTTCTCTGTTGTAAAGCTTTTCAATAACTGCAAAGTCGGGCTGTACAAATTCGGAAGCGCTCTTGTAGTACTTAGTGATAGCCTTACGTGAAGCCTTCTTGTTCTTTGCAATTTCAATTGCAAACTTACGAAGCTCTTTTTCTTCCTCTGTGCCTGTAGGCATAAGCTTTGCAGCAGCAATCTCTTCCTTGATTACGTTCATATCTGCATTGTAAAGACCGATAAGTCCTGCACGGTAAACCTCTTCGTTGGCGGCAACCTTGGTCATAATAACCTTGGAGCTGAACTTTTCAAGCTCTGCAACAACAAATTTTGCAATTTCGATTTCTTCGTTTTCAGCCTTAAGCTTTCTGCGCTCCTTACCGGGAAGCTTCTTATCAATCTCCTTGAATGAAAGAAGAGCGGTTTCTCTTGCATCACGGATGATGTCAATAGCCTCAACAAGCTCTGCATCGTTGCGGATACCGTTGCCGTAATCCTCGAACATAGCGCGGATCTTGAGCACGCGGATGATACCTCTCTGATCCTTTTCCTTAAGGTCATAGAAGAGATAGGGAACCATATTGAGGAATGCACCGAAGGCAGCCATAAGGATGATTGTGCCGACGATTTTGGGAAGAAGACCGGGCTCACCTGTTTCAACGTCAAGGATAGCAAGTGAGTTCTCGTAGCCGTTACCCTCGTAAATGCCGTAGTGCTCGTAAACGAAGGGAATAATTGAGGAGGTAACAAGGGTTACAATGTTACCGATTGTCTGAACGGTTGCAAACATACCGTCAATTCTTTCACCTGTCTTGTACTGGTGATAGTCACGGATGTCAGCCTGAATAGCGGGAGTTGTAATCTGCTCAAAGGCACCGAAGAGCCAGTTGAAGTAAACGCAGACTGCAAGCCAGTAAATGTTTGTCTTGTTAAGACCCATTGCAAGAATGCATACAATATTCATTGTATTAACGCCTATAAGCACATTCTTTTTACCGAAGCGGCGGATACACAAGGGAGCAATAATCATACCCCACATCGAAGCATTACCGACAACGGTGTTGATGATACCCATTGTAGTACCGTTACATGCATGGCCGTAGTTGTAGGTCCAGTTCATGATATTGCCGTAGGAGCCCTCAAGGAAGCCGAGCCAGCCTGCAAGTGCAATAATCCAGAAGTACTTGTTCTTTGCAACGGACTTAAAGGAGTCCATAAAGCGTACCTGAACAACACGGGTCTTTGCCTGAACAATCTTTTCCTTGGTGTTTGCGAAAACAAGGATTGTAAGGCCGATACCGATAAGTGAGAATACGGGATAGGTGACTCTGTAAAGTCTGATATCGTCCATTCTGTTGTTGGTAAGATACTGTGAAACAACGGGAAGGATAATATTTGCAATTGAGGGAGCAAGTGAATAAACAACGCTCTTTATTGCAAGCACGTCAGTTCTTTCCTGTGTGTTGGGTGAAAGAACGTGAATAAGGTTTGTGTAAGCATCGCTGAAGAAGTTGAAGAAGAACTGCAGCAGCAGATTGAAGAAGAGAACAACCGCAGCCTTTGCAACATAACCGCCGTCAAGATTGAAAATCTGTCCAGGGAACATATCGTAAAGCACATCATAGGGGAACCACACATATGCAAGAGCAATGATAATTGTGGGAATACCCATAGAAATAAGGTAGGGTCTGTATTTACCTGCCTTGTTGCGGGTGTTGTCAATCATATTCGCTCTGATTGCAGTCAGAGGAATGTTTGCAAGAGTTGCAATAACATAAAGTATGTACATGTGTGTCGGTGAAAGACCGATTGCACCGCCGACGATCATATTGTTGATGTTAACAGCAAGCTGACCGCCCATGTAGATAAGGAAATAAGCACCGATACCGCCGCCAGCATAGGCTGCAATTTCCTTGAAGGTCATGTAACGTCCGGGCATGGGAATTTTCCAATAGGTACGGGCGTCGGAGAGAATTGTGTTGATTTTGTTAGCCATTGTTTGCCTCCTCTTTTCAAAATCCAAGGCGGCAAAATGCCACCTTAATACAATGATAAATTATAGCATAATACAAGGTTTAAATCTATATATATTTTAAGTTTTTTTAAGTTTTACAAAAATTAGGAGCTTTCAACAGAATAAAAGCTCCCCTTTTGTTTAAAATGACAATATCTGATTTGTTCCCGGTTCATACCCTGTCCCAGTCATATCTTGTCAGCTCACCCTCACAAAGCAAGCCGGGATAACCCCACTGACGAAGCACCTCATAGGTAACAATTGCAACGGTGTTTGAAAGGTTAAGGCTTCTCGCTTCAGCTCTCATAGGTATGCGCAGACTTGTGCCCGGATTTTCCGCAAGAATTTCCTCGGGAATGCCCGCATCCTCTCTGCCGAAGATTATATAGCAGCCCTCGGGAAACTCCGTTTCGGTAAAGGTGTTTTTGCCCTTTGTTGTAAGGTAAAAGAATTTGCCGTCCCTGTTCCTTTCAAAAAAGTCCTCTGTGCTTTCGTAATAGGTAATATCAAGCAGATACCAGTAGTCAAGACCTGCTCGCTTGAGCTTTTTATCGTCAACGGTGAAGCCCATCGGCTTTACAAGATGAAGCCTTGCACCCGTTGCGGCACAGGTTCTTGCAATATTGCCCGTATTCTGAGGAATCTGCGGCTGAAATAAAACAATGTTAAGCTGTGACATTTTTTGCTTCTCCTTGAAAATCAGATTTTCGTTTCATTATACCATTTAAAAACGAAAAATGAAATATCTGTCAGGATTTTTTATCCCCTCACGGCAAAAAATAATTCTGCCGAAAAAAATACGGCTATTTAAAAACGTGAAAGGGAAGAAGGAAGAAAATGATGAAAAGCATTGCCAAGGGCATAGGCATCGGTATGGTAATCGGCGGTACTACAGCCTACCTCCGAGGAATGATGACAGGCAGCGGTATGAAAAAAATGGCACGCAAAAAGTCAAAGGCCATTATGAAGGCGGCAGACGGCCTTCTGGGCGATATGAAATATATGTTCAAGTAAAATTGCCGTTGAACGGGGCTGATGTATCAAGCGCAGTCCCGTACATAATCTGAAGAAAAGGAGAACATATTATGAAAAAAGCTTTATGTATAACACTTGCCCTCTGCCTTGTTTTTCTATGCTCCTGCGGCAAGGGAACGGAAAACAAGGAAACAACCATCACCTTCCCCACCGAGCTTACAAACGAGGAAGGCACATCCCTGACAAAGGCACCCGAGGTAACAGAGCTGGCACCGCCTATCAATCAATCGACTGTAATAAGCACCGAAAATACATTTGACGGCTATCCCATAAACGGCAACGCCACCGTTATCAAGGGACAGCCCGGTGCTGACACCTTAAGCGGACTTGCCGCCCTGCCGAAGGTCACCTTCACCGCCACTCCCGCAAGAGGCGACCGCACCCTTTCAAAGAAAACGGTTTCCCACTCCCACGGTCCTGCCTCAGGCGGCAAGCCGCACCACACCGTTGTTGATTTTCAGAAGACCTTTGATGACTTTGCCGCCTTCACCCTTGATACCAAATCAAAAGAAAAGGTGCTTTACCTGACCTTTGACTGTGGCTATGAATACGAAAATCTTACCGCCTCGGTGCTTGACACCTTAAAGGAAAAGCAGGTGCCTGCCGCCTTCTTCTGCACTCTTGACCATATAGAAAAGGAAACGGAAATCATAAGCCGAATGATAAACGAAGGGCACATCGTCGGCAACCATTCAGCAACCCACCCCTCCTTTGCAACAATAAGCCGTGACAAAATTGCCAAGGAGCTTGAGGAAACGGAAAACTACCTCAGGGAAAATTACGGCTATGCTTCAAGGTTTTTCCGCTTCCCTGCAGGTGAATACACCGAGGATGCCCTTGACCAGATTGCCGCCCTCGGTTATGTAAGCGTATTCTGGTCCGTTGCATATAACGACTGGAATGTGGACAACATTCAAGGCAAGGACTATGCCGTGGAAACGGTTATGGCAAGGCTTCACCCGGGTGCAATAATTCTTCTGCACAGCGTTTCAAAGGACAATGCCGCCGCCCTGCCCGAAATTATTGACAGGGCAAGGGCAGAGGGCTATACCTTCAAGTCATTGACGGAGCTGGTGGGATAAATGCAAAATTAAAAATGCAAAATGGAAAATGAAGGGTCGCTTCGCTCCGATTATATCCGTGTTAAGTTTGCATTGAAATTTACCGTTTCACCGCCAAGTTATATAATCTATTATTTTACAATTCTGAACAGCATTTATCTGCGGAGCATAACTTCAGCTTGAGCAAAACATCTGACGCGACAACAATTTTGCATTTTACATTTTGCATTTTGCATTAAAAGAAGGGTCAACCCTTCGGTAGACCCTTCTTTTTTTTGCCGTTAGCAACCGCAGTTGTTCTGACAGCCACAGTTACCGCAACCGCCGCAACCGCCGTAGTTAGCAGTATTACCGCAACCGTTCTCACCGCCGCAGAAGCACATTAAAACAAGAAGGATGATAATCCATGAGCAGCAATTACCGCCGAAAAGACCGTTGTTACACATCGAGCTGACCTCCCTTCCTTTGCGGTCAAGGGTTAAGGGCGGGCCTTATCCGATTGACCTTACATCAACAGTATACGGCAAAGGAGGATTTTGGTTACAAATGAAAAAAAGAATTTCTGAAAGCCGTGATATTTTTGCCCACAGCTTTATTGAGGATATCCCCTCACCCCTTGAGAATTGCACGAGGGCAAGCCTTTCACACGTCGACAGGCTGATTTGCCGACCCGTTACCGCCGAATATCACAGTCCCGAAGCACAACCAAAGGACTCTGCTATGCAAAATTATAATAACACTATATGAAAAATGAGGCTTTACTTGAAAGCATTTTTGTGTTATAGTATATCTTGGAATTAAATTGAGCTTGTTTATGGGAGCTTTACAATAAAGAATAAAGGATGATAAAGAATGAAAAAAATCACAATTATCGGTTCGGGTAGTGTTGGTTCAACAATTTCCTACACCCTCATGGTTATGGGTCTTGCCAACGAAATCTGTATGATTGACATCAACAGCAAAAAGGCTTTCGGTGAAGCTCTTGACATTCAGCAGGGTACTCCCTTCTGTACTCCCTGCCGTGTATATTCAGGCGATTACAGTGATGCAAAGGATTCCAACATCGTAATCATCACCTCCGGTGCCGCAAGAAAGCCCGGTATGTCCCGCCTTGACCTTGCACAGATCAACATTGACATTCTCAACAGCATCACACCCGAAATCACAAAGTACGCACCCGATGCTACATATATTATCGTAAGTAACCCCGTTGACGTTCTTACCTATGTATTCTGCAAAAACTCCGGCATTCCCGAGGAAAGAGTTATCGGTTCAGGTACAATCCTTGACACCGCAAGACTCCGTGCAAGACTTTCAAAGCTTTACGGCATCAATGAGCGTAACGTTCACGCTTACGTTATGGGTGAGCACGGTGACTCCTCATTCGTGCCCTGGTCACTTGCCAACATTTCAAACATCCCCATTGCAGAGCTGAGCACCTCAATTGTCCGTGCAGACGGCAAGGTTTACCCCGACATTGATTTCGAAATTGTAGAAAACTATGTTCGTAACTCCGGCGCAAGAGTTATCCTTGACAAGGGTGCAACCTTCTATGCAGTTTCAGCCTCCGTATGTCACATCTGCCGCAGCCTTATGGGCGGTATCGATACTCCCCTCACCGTTTCAACAATGCTTCACGGTGAATACGGCATTGACGATGTTTGTCTCAGCCTTCTCAACGTTGTCGGCAGAGAGGGTGCAACAAGCAAGCTCCTTCTTCCCCTTACAACAAAGGAAACCCTTGCCCTCCACAAGAGTGCAGAGTGCCTCAAGCAGATTATCAACAGCGTTAAGTTCTAAAAATCAACCGCAAAAAATTACACCGTCTTGGAAAAGGCGGTGTTTTTTTATGATCGTTTTTTACTTCCGCCACCGCTAATGCCGCACTCGGCTTGAGCGGAGACGGATTTAACGGTAGCACCTCGGTTGGGTGAAGAAGGTTGCCCTCTCCGTCAGACCTGACGGTCTGCTACCTCTCCCAAAGGGAGAGGCAAGAATTCACCCCAATGTGAGACACAAGCTTGGCTCTCCCCTCGGGAGAGCTGTCACGAAGTGACTGAGAGGGCAAAAATAAAAACACCGCCTTGCTCAAAAAACAAAGCGGTGTGGGTTAATTTTCTTTGTGCCCTCGGCGGGCAGCCATTACTTTTTTGTAAAAAAGAAATCAAAAAACTTTACTTTTCTTCCTCTTTCTCAGCAAGTGAGGTGTGATTAAAGTCAGGTGCCTGAATAAGTCCGCTGAACTTCTGACCCCAGAGGTCTGCCCACTTTTCACAGTAAACTGCACTGTAGGGTACGTTGTTCTTCTTTCTGTAGCCCGCAAAGCAGTTGCACCAGATAACTGAAGGAAGTGCAATTACAAAATAGTAAAGGGGGCCGAGGAGAAGGCACTGCCAGGTGTGGCCGTATTCGTGAATTCTGCAGTTGTATGCCCATGTCTTGCTCTTGGGCTGATCCTTAATGAAAATGAAAAGTCCCATTGAAAGTCCGCCGCCGCTCCAGGGCATATAAACAATTTTTGAATAGCCGAAGTGCTGCCAACGGTAGCCCTTGATTTTTGTGAAGAACAGGAACATAAGTCCGCCTACAAGGTTAACGGGAAGACCCCATGTCCACTGAATGAGATAGAATACAAAATCCTTTACGGAGTTAAGGAAGCTTTTTTCCTTCTTGGGGGGTTCTTTTACTGAAATATCAATTTTCTGCATAGTAAATCTCCTTTTATTATTCGCCGATGGCGTCGCTTACCTTTTTAAGTGAAGCCTTTGCAGCGTCAACCTCGTCAAGCGTCTTGCCTGCTCTGATTGCTGCCATCTCAGCTTCTTTTTCAAGAAGAACGTCATATTCACCGTTTTCATTTACTTCAACGGTATGGCATTCACCCTCATTGTTCTGACCGAGCCAGGTCTTTTCGAATTTCTGACCTGTAATATTTTCAACAACCTTGATCTGCTCAGCAGTAAGTGTAACATTACCGAACTTATGCTTTGTAGCAATTGCAGCACATATCAACCTGTGGTCGCCCTTGTTCATCTGGAATTTGTGAAGCAGGAACAGAGAGATGAGAGTGCAGGCAATGGGAATAATGGCAACGCAAAGACGTACACCTAAAAGTGCACTGTCGGACTGCTGGTAAAGTAAGCCTGTTGTGTTTTCGTAGTCTGTAACCTCACTGCCGGTTGCAAGACCGAAGGCACCGAGAATTACAAGCACAAGGCTCTGAACTGAGGTTGAAACACAGGTCTTAATGAGGGTGTTGAAGGTGCCGATAACGCCTTCACGTCTTCTGCCGGTGATAGCCTCGTCGATATCGGAAATGTCAGGGAAAATGTTTGTGGCGGTATAGCCGATACCTGATTTACCGAAGGGATAGAACAGAGCACCGAGCATAAGGATGACAGTCCAGATAATCGAACCGCTGTTTTTGTCGGTGGGATTCATAAACAGACAGATGGCAAAGCCTAAAATCATAAGAGGTGTAACAACATAAGCACACTTTTTCTTGCCGTGCTTCATTGTCATAGCGTAGTTGAAGGGGAAGGCAGAGGTTTCTGCTGCACCCTCGACTATGGTGAAAATGCCGTAAAGTCTGATAAGACGGGCAATATATCTGATGTAGAATACAAGTGATGAACGGTAGAAGTTACAAGCGGTGTTATAGAAAAGGCTCATAATGAAATACTGTCTGAAAGCCTTATTTTTAATAACAAGAGCATATTCCTTCAGGAAATATTTAAAGTCAAACTTTTCAAGCACAAGGTCGAGCGAGGGCTTTTCTCTTGTTTTTCTGAAGGTATAGATAAGGCTGGCGGTGTATACCACAGCGAGAATAATACCTACAAGAAGCATCGGGAATTCAGCTCCGCTTTCAGGATCGTCAAAGCCAAATATCTTAAGAACAATCATAGTAAGGATAAATGACGGGAACATACCTACGGAATTGAATATGTAGCCTACGGAGTTGTACTGTGTTCTTAAGTCGTAATCGGGAGCAAGCTCGGGAAGCATTGCAACGTGAGGAACGTCAACGAAGGAGTAAGCCGTTTTGTAAAGCAGGTAAATCGCTGTGAAGTAGATGATTGCCTGCAAGGGTCTTTCTCTGCCGTCAAGGCCGTAGGAATTCCAGAGCAATGCGAAGCTGACAGCGTAAAGAGGCGTCGCCCAGAGAATATATCTTCTGTGTCTGCCGTATTTTGAGCGGGTTCTGTCGGTTATGATGCCGATAAAGGGGTCAATAACTGCATCCCATATACCTGCAATAAATGTAACTATTGCAGCCTGCTCGGGCTTAAGGTCTACAACACCTGTCAGGAAAAGGCTGAAATAAAGGCTGATTACGTAGCCTGAGCCTGAGGTGGTGATGTTTGCTGAGCTATAGTTAATCATAGGCACAACATCTTTTTTGAAGGTACCCTTGACGCCTATCGCCTTAAGGATTTTCTGTTCTAATTTCAATAAGAACACCTCTTCTTTCTTTATATTTGTATATACTATAATACTTTACCATTTTAATGGCGTAAAGTCAAGGAAATACGCGGTTTTATAACAAAATTCATCGATTTTCAACGAGAAGTTCACTTACAGGAAATATGAGATAATGTAAAGCACCGCAAGGTGCAGGGGATAGAAAAGATAAAACGCATATTTCAGGTTCGCCTTACCCGGTTTACCGTTATAAAAATAAAGGGGAATAAGTGAACAAAGGGCACAAACCGTCCACAAGTGGTCGGAGTAATCAAGGGAAAGCACGCACAGCACAAGTCCTGCCGAAAAGATCAGCAGCTTTTTATGTTTTTCTTTTGTAGTAGCGGCGAAAATGGGCAGTATAATTCCGCCTATGCCGTACTCAAAGGTAAAGGGTATTACCCCCTCTTCACCGAGGGCACAGAAAATTATAACCACCGTCAGTACAAGGCCGAGAATATAGTTCTCCTTACCCTTTTTATTTTTGCCGTTTTCATCAAAGCAGTTAAGAAATGCCGTGCAAAGCACAATTGACACTGAAAAGGTCAGCAGTATGTTAAGGTAAAAGGGGTCGCCGCTTTTCATAATCAGGTACTCAAGCACATACACCGCCTGACAGATTAAGCCGAGGGCAAAAAGGCGGAGAAAATACTTTTTTCTGTCCCTTGTGTAAAGACAGCCCTCACCAATAAAAAAGGCAAAAATCGGCATAGCAAGCCTGCCGATGTAACGCAGGAATACGGCCTCGGGCAAAAGCAGGTAGCCGATATGGTCAACAAGCATTGATATGCAGGCAATAACCTTGAGGGTGTTTCTGGTCATAGAGACCTCCTTTTAATTTCTGACTGTGTAGGAAATAAGAATGAGGGGGCGCTGCCCCCTCTGCTCTCTTGCGGTTCCCAAAATCGCTTTTCGGCTTGAAGCGCCGAGCGATTTTGACCGCTACGCCATCGTCGCCTCGCTGCATCGTCCACAGGACGCGCTTCGGCGACGATGCCCTGCAAGCTTTTGTAAAAGCTTGACCAAAACTTTACGCTTTTTATACGTTGAAGAGGAAGTGTACGATGTCGCCGTCCTTCATCACGTATTCCTTGCCTTCACTCTTTACAAGACCCTTTTCCTTTGCCGCCGCAAGAGTACCGCAAGCCATAAGGTTTTCAAAGGAAACAACCTCGGCACGGATGAAGCCTCTTTCAAAGTCTGAGTGAATTTTACCTGCCGCCTGAGGTGCCTTTGTACCCTTTTTGATTGTCCAGGCTCTTACCTCGGGCTGACCTGCTGTAAGGTAGGAAATAAGACCGAGAAGGTCGTAGCTGCGCTGAATGAGAAGGTCAAGACCGCTGTTTTCAACACCGAGATCAGCAAGGAACATTTCCTTATCCTCATCGGAAAGTGAGGAAATTTCAGCCTCAAGTCCTGCACAGATGGGAAGCACCTGGGCGCCCTCTTCCTTTGCAATTTCCATAACAGCCTGATAATTTGCGTTTGTATCAATGCCTGAAACAAAGTCAGCCTCACTCATATTACAAGCGTAAATAACGGGCTTTGATGTGAGAAGTGCAACCTCTGAAAGCATTGCCTTTTCCTCATCGGAGCATTCAACGCTTCTTGCGAGCTTTTCATTTTCAAGAGCTTCCTTCACTCTCTTAAGGAAGTCAACCTCTGCGGCAAGGCTCTTGTCACCCTTCATTGCCTTTGAGGTTCTGTCAATTCTTCTGTCAATCATTTCCATGTCGGAAAGGATAAGCTCAAGGTTGATGGTTTCAATATCTCTTTTTGCATTAACGCTTCCGTCAACGTGGATGATGTCGTCATCCTCAAAGCAACGTACAACGTGAATAATTGCATCAACCTCACGGATGTGTGAAAGGAACTTGTTGCCGAGACCCTCACCCTTTGATGCACCCTTTACAAGACCTGCAATGTCAACAAATTCGATTGTTGCAGGAGTGAACTTTACGGGGTTGTACATTTCACGGAGCTTGTCAAGTCTTTCATCGGGAACTGCAACAACGCCCACATTGGGCTCGATTGTACAGAAGGCGTAGTTTGCAGACTGTGCGCCCGCATTTGTGATTGCATTAAAAAGTGTGCTCTTACCTACGTTGGGTAAGCCTACAATACCTAATTTCATAATTTATTTTACCTCGTTACTTTTAGTAGTCAGTAGCCGGTAGTCAGTAGTCAGGAAATTGCTTCGCAATTTATGATTTACTTCTTTACCTCTACTGAGGTGTATTTATCATTCTGCACTCTGCATTCTGCAATCTGCATTCTGCATTTTGCATTTTGCATTTTGCATTGTCAGGCGGTAGCCTGACGAAGTGCCTGTTCAATATCAGCAATAATGTCCTCTGCATCCTCAATACCTACGGAAAGGCGGATAAGGTCGCTCTTTACACCGCAGTCGTTAAGCTGTTCTTCGGTAAGCTGACGGTGAGTTGTTGATGCAGGATGAAGACAGCAGGTTTTCGCATCTGCAACATGGGTAACAATGGATGCAAGCTTGAGTGAATCCATGAACTTTGTTGCAGCCTCTCTGCCGCCCTTTACGCCGAAGGAAACAACACCGCAGGTGCCCTTGGGCATATATTTTTTTGCAATTTCGTACTGAGGATCGCTTTCAAGTCCGGGGAAGGATACCCAGGAAACAAGGTCACTCTTTTCAAGATATTTTGCAACCTTAAGTGCATTTTCGCAATGTCTTTCCATTCTTAAAGCAAGGGTTTCAAGACCGAGGTTGAGAAGGAAAGCGTTCTGCGGGCCGGGAATTGAGCCGAGGTCACGCATAAGCTGTACAACACACTTTGTTATGTATGCACCCTTGCCGAAGCGCTCGGTGTAGGTAATGCCGTGGTAGCTGTCATCGGGAGTTGTAAGACCGGGATACTTGTCGCTCTTTGTCCAGTCAAAGTTACCGCTGTCAACAATTACACCGCCAACCTGAGTAGCGTGTCCGTCCATATACTTTGTTGTTGAATGGGTGATAATGTCAACGCCGTACTTGAATGCCTGACAGTTGATAGGTGTGGGGAAGGTGTTATCCACAATAAGGGGTACACCGTGAGAATGTGCGGCATTGGCAAACTTTTCAATGTCAAGCACCTGAAGTGAGGGATTTGAAAGGGTCTCACCGAAAACAGCCTTTGTATTTTCTCTGAAGGCTGCATTGAGCTCTTCCTCGGTGCAGTCGGGAGTAACAAAGGTAAACTCAATTCCGAGCTTGCGGAGTGTTACATTGAAAAGGTTAAAGGTACCGCCGTAAATTGCACTTGAAGCAACAACGTGGTCACCTGCATTACAGATGTTGAAAATTGCAAAGAAATTTGCAGCCTGACCTGATGAGGTAAGCACAGCGGCAACACCGCCTTCAAGGTCTGCAATTTTAGCGGCAACAGCATCGTTGGTGGGATTCTGCAGACGGGTGTAGAAATAGCCCGAAGCTTCAAGGTCAAAAAGCTTACCCATTTCAACGCTTGAATCGTATTTATAGGTTGTGCTCTGATAAATGGGGAGCTGTCTGGGCTCACCGTTTTTGGGAGTGTAGCCTGAATGGATACACTTTGTGGCAGGTCTGTAATCGCTCATTATACATACCTCTTTCTTATATATTTTATCTGACAGATTTAATCATCTTCATAGCTTTTTATTATATTATAGTTTGAGTGATAAGTCAAGGGGTTCAAATGCGTGCAAATGAAATCGGGCGGCAGATTGCCGCCCCTGCATTATATATTCTGAATTACCGCATCCGCCTTATTCTCCACATCAAAGGCTTCAAAATACTTTTCCTCGAGCGGAATCCATTTGCTGATAAAATCAGGGAGCCTTTCCTCTCCGTTGCGCTTACGTATACGCTCAAGCTGTGTTTCCCTGTCGGTTGTCATAAACACCGTCATGTCATAATACTTTCTCAATTCAGAGTGACAGGAATAGCTGCCCTCGACTATGTATATGCCTTTTCCGTTAAGAGTTATCTTATCACCGAAGCTCAGCGTTTTGCAGTCAAAAGGACGGTAGGTTGCCCTGAAGCCCATTCTCAACGGCTCAAGCACCTCAATCATAAGCCTTTCGCGGTCAAGGTTACCGCCGGGCTCGGCATACCTTTCACTTGTACGCTGAAAGGGCTGAAGGTAAAAGTCATCGGTATGCACCGTACTGCAACAAAGCCTTCGTGAAAGAGCCTGTGCAAGGGTTGTTTTACCTGAGGCACACCTTCCGTCAATGGCTATAATGAATATATCCGCCTTTTGTGAGGCTGTTTTTATTTTTTCTGCAAGCTTGTCCGCAGTAATTTCAATTGACATATATCTTCCCCCTTTACCTTATATAATTAAACTATACACATCAGATTCTGTCAATATACACACTCTATTACTTTAAAATTATACAAAGGTTTTTGTAATATACTCACAAAAAATCACGCTCCCACCCTCTTACAGTTGACTTATTTAACCCACAAACATATAATATTAGGAAATAGTATTTTTCACGAGGTGAATTTTAAAATGAAACGAGTATTCAATTTTTCAGCAGGCCCCTCAATGCTTCCCATGCAGGTTCTCAACAAAGCGGCAGAGGAAATGTGCTGTTACGGTGACAGCGGTATGTCAGTTATGGAAATGAGCCACCGTTCCCCCGAATACGATGCAATTATAAAAGAAGCAGAGGCTCTCCTTCGCGAGATTATGGAAATCCCCGACAACTATAAGGTGCTTTTCCTTCAGGGCGGTGCATCAACCCAGTTTGCGGCAGTTCCCCTTAACCTTATGAACAAAAACAAAAAGGCTGACTATATCCTTTCAGGTCAGTTCTCCACAAAGGCATATAAGGAAGCACAGAAGTACGGCGACGTTGTTGCCGCAGCTTCAGGCAAGGATGTAAACTTCTCCGTTATTCCCGAAACAACAAGAGCTTCCTTCCGTGAGGATGCTGACTATGTGCACATCTGCTTCAACAATACAATTTACGGCACAAAGTTCAATTATATCCCCGACACAGGTGATATTCCCCTTGTTGCCGATATGTCCTCCTGCATTATTTCCGAGCCCGTTGACGTAAGCAAGTTCGGTCTTATCTACGCAGGTGCACAGAAGAATATGGCTCCTGCAGGTCTTACCCTTGTAATCGTACGTGAGGATCTCATAGGCAACGCTGACGAAAAGACCCCTGCAATGCTTGACTATAAGCTTATGGCTGACAACGACTCAATGTACAACACTCCCCCCTGCTACTGCATTTATGTTGCAAAGCTTGTTTACGAGTGGATCAAGGAGCTTGGCGGCCTTAAGGAAATGAAGAAGCTCAACGAAAAGAAGGCGGCTCTTCTTTACGATTACCTTGACAGTCAGGATTACTATATCGCTCCCGTTGCAAAGGAAAGCCGTTCAATGATGAACGTTACCTTTGTCACAGGTGACGCTGACCTTGATAAGAAGTTTGCTTCCGAGGCAGGTGCCGCAGGACTCAAGAACCTTAAGGGTCACCGCAGTGTAGGCGGTATGAGAGCCTCCATTTACAACGCAATGCCCTACGAGGGCGTTGAGGCACTTGTTGCCTTTATGAAAAAATTTGCCGAGGAAAACCCCAAGGCATAAACCGACAAAGCACAAACGGATAGAGGAGATTACGAGATGAAAATTATCCAGACAATGAACAAAATAGCTCCCGTCGGCCTTAACGAGCTTGACAGAAATAAATACGCTATTTCCGATACAACAGAAAACCCCGATGCAATACTTGTACGTTCAGCAAACCTCAACGCAATGGACTTCGGCTACAAGCTTACTGCTATTGTACGCTGCGGTGCAGGTGTGAATAATATTCCCGTTGAACGCTGCGCAGAGCAGGGCATCGTTGTTTTCAACACACCCGGTGCAAATGCAAACGGTGTCAAGGAGCTTACCATTGCTTCACTTCTTCTTGCTTCAAGAAATATCGTAGGCGGTATTGAATGGGCAAAGACTCTCGAAGAGGACATAGCGAAGCAGGTTGAAAAGGGCAAGGGTGCCTTTGGCGGCTGTGAAATTCTCGGCAAGACCCTCGGCGTTATCGGTCTTGGAGCAATCGGCGGTATGGTAGCAAACTCTGCAAAAAGCCTCGGCATGAAGGTAATCGGTTGCGACCCCTACATCACAATTGAAGCTGCGTGGCACCTTTCACGCTCAATCAACAAGGCTTCAACCTATGACGAAATTTACGAAAACGCTGACTATATCACCCTCCACATTCCTGCAACAAAGGACACAAAGGGTATGATTAACAAGGAAAGCATTGCAAAAATGAAGGATGGCGTAAAAATCATCAACCTTTCCCGTGCAGACCTTGTAAACTTCGCCGACCTTAAGGAAGCACTTGAAAGCGGCAAGGTAAGTGCCTATGTAACCGACTTCCCCAACGAGGAAATCAAGGGCTGTAAGAATGCAATTGCTATCCCCCACCTTGGTGCTTCAACTGCTGAATCAGAGGACAACTGTGCTGTTATGGCAGCTCACGAGCTTGACGACTTCCTTACAAACGGCAACATCACCAACAGTGTTAACTATCCTTCAATTTCCATGCCCCGTACTGCTGAAGGCGGCAGACTGCTTATCCTTCACAAGAATGTGCCCAACATCTTAAGCTCCATTACCTCACACATTTCAGCAGAGGGAATCAACATTGACAACATGGCAAACCGTTCAAGAGGTAACTATGCTTGTACGATTATTGATACACCCGAGCATGCAAGTGATAAATTGATTGAGAAGATTTCCGAGATTGAGAACATCATAAGAATCATCAAGGTCGATTAAAAAAAGAGTAAAGTTTTGGTTGAGCTTTTACAAAAGCTTGTTGGGCATCGTCGCCGAAGCGCGTCCTGCGGACGATGAAGCGAGGCGAGGATGGCGCAGCGGTCAAAGTTTCTGTGCCGCTCCAAGGCACAAAGAAACTTTGGGAACCGCAAGAGAGCACAAGGGGACAAAGCCCCCTTGGTACTGAACAATAAATAATATTAAAGGTCACGGTTAGGCATAAAAGCTTCCGTGACCTTTTTGTTTTTATTTATAACGGGTGGCTGCTTTTAAATCCGTTCCGCTCAAGCCGCGGAGGCTCTTACTTTTGTCGGTTGCGACAAAAGTAAGCAAAAACGCGCTTGGTTGGGTTCCATCCGTCCGCAGTGGCGGTAAATTTTTCCGCCTTTACCCTTGCATATAGACAAGCTTCATTCCGTTTCCCTTCGTATGTTATATCGGGAAATCTATACCCTACGGAAAAATTTACATTACTACTTGGGTGCCTCTCAACTGCTCGGGTGCGGACAAAGTGCTTTAAGGGTAATTTCTACAAATCCGTCCGCTACACCCGTCATTTCTCTGACTGTCGTTATTGTCTTCTTTACTCGTCTGCCCTTTCGGTAATGGGTGCCCGACATTCGCAGACCGCTCCTCAGGTTGTTTCAGCCGCTTGGGTAGGGGCAGTTTCGTTGAGGTGAAGGGTAGTGAGTGGTTAAGGTGACAGTAATCGAACCTCACTACTTACTACTCACTACTAAAAAAGCACCGCAGTTTGCGGTGCTTTTTTTACCACTTTATCTCTTCAATTCCGTGTTTTT
The DNA here is from genome assembly GCA_045643805.1 of Acutalibacteraceae bacterium. Lineage (GTDB taxonomy): Bacteria > Bacillota > Clostridia > Oscillospirales > Acutalibacteraceae > UBA6857. The sequence goes on along the minus strand of JAZRFT010000033.1, from coordinate 26,555 downwards.
TCAATATCGCATTTGTTTTTGAAAAATGCTTACACCCGAAAAAGCCCCTCGACGCCGAAAGCGGACTCGGATGTACCGTTATAAGCTTGTAATGAATGGGGTTGGTTATGTTAATTGCCTTACGCTGTGCGTGTGCACCCCACAGCAAAAACACCACGGGGGTCTGCTTTTTGTTAAGCTCACTTATAACCTTGTCGGTGAAAATTTCCCAGCCCATTTTACTGTGGCTCGTCGGCTGACCCTCCCTTACGGTAAGCACATTGTTAAGAAGCAGCACACCCTGCTTTGCCCAGTCGGTAAGCTCACCGTGAGGCGGAATCGGTTTGCCGATATCCATTTCAAGCTCCTTGAAAATATTCTTAAGTGACGGAGGAGCCTTGACTCCCTTTTTAACGGAAAAGCAAAGCCCGTGCGCCTGACCCACACCGTGATAGGGGTCCTGACCGATAATAACTACCTTTGTGTCTTCAAAGGAGGTATACTTAAGGGCGTTGAAAATATCATTCATATGGGGATATATCTTCTGCGTGGAATACTCCGCCTTCAGAAACTGACGAAGCTCCTGATAATAAGGCTTTGACCACTCACCCTTGAGTATTTCGTCCCAGTCGTTACCGATGTGTACCATTGTTTTGACCTCCTTTGTTTTTTACATTATAGCATGATTTTTCCTGATTGCAAACAGGAAAGTTTAAATCCGCTTTTCTTATAAATATCAACCGCCCTGAAAATATGATAATCAAAGACGGTACACCCTCCGTCCTCACAAAAAAGTACACAAAAAAACAGGTGATTATTTCGTTTTTTTTGTCACGGAACAAATACACAAAAAAATGGTATTTAATTGACATAACTCTACAAAAAGTATATAATGTTTCTATAATTGGATAACCGTGTGACTGACGGAATTATGTGGAGCACCACAGAGGAGCACGGTAAGATTTCATTTTGCCGACCGTCTGGGCAGTTCTACTTGATTTTTATCAGGATAGGACTGTCCTTTTATTCTTTTTTGGAGATTTCAGCGTAAAAATCACGCTGAAACAATTATATGTCCATCACGCCTTGTCCGGCTACAGCAAGGCTGATGTTTCTGCTTTCAAACAAATTTGTAGCCGGAAAGGCTATGGAAATTTTATGAAAAAAGTTGGCATTCTTATGGGAAGCGACAGCGATCTCCCCATCATCAAAAAGGCAACCGCTGTTCTTGACGACCTTAAAATTCCCTACACAGTAAACATCTATTCAGCTCACCGCACCCCCGAGCAGGCACGTGATTTTTCACTGAATGCAAGAAAGAACGGCTACGGTGCCCTCATCGCCGCCGCAGGTATGGCTGCTCACCTTGCAGGTGCAATTGCTGCAAACACAACCTTACCCGTTATCGGTATCCCCTGTGCTTCACAGTATCTTGACGGTATGGACGCTCTTCTTTCAACCGTTCAGATGCCCTCAGGCATTCCCGTTGCTACCGTTGCAATCAACGGCGGTGCAAACGCCGCTTTACTTGCCGCACAGATTATTGCAGTTGAAGATAAGGAGCTTGCAGACAAGCTTGATCAGATGCGTAAGGATGCCGCAGAGGTTGTTCTTAAAAAAGATGCAGACGTTATGTCTAAATTAAAAGCATAAGTTAAATTCACAAGTTTATAAATTATTTATTTACATAAAGGAGTTATAACCATGGAAAAAATTTACACAGGTAAAACAAAGGACGTATTCAAGCTTGAGAACGGCAACTGCCTTCTTAAATTCAAGGACGACTGTACAGGTAAAGACGGCGTTTTTGATCCCGGCGAAAATTCAGTAGGTCTTACAATTGACGGTGTTGGCGACGTTAACCTTCGTATGTCAATTTACTTCTTTGAAAAGGTTAATGCAGCAGGCATCAAGACTCACTATGTAAATGCAAACCTTGAGGATACAACAATGGAGGTTCTTCCTGCAAAGGTATTCGGTCACGGTCTTGAGGTTATCTGCCGTCATAAGGCAGTAGGCAGCTTTATCCGCCGTTACGGTGATTACATTGAAGACGGTGCTGACCTTCCCGCTTATGTTGAAATGACCTTCAAGAACGACGAAAAGGGCGATCCCCTTGTAATCAAGGATGCTCTTGTTGCTCTCGGCGTTATGACAGACAAGCAGTATGACGACATCAAGGAAATGACCCAGAAGATTACTCAGATTGTTGCTGACGATCTTAAGGAAAAGGGCCTTGTTCTTTACGATATCAAATTTGAGTTCGGCTACGATCCCGAAGGCAATGTAATGCTCATCGACGAAATCGCATCAGGTAATATGCGTGTTTACAAGGATGGCAAGTACATCGATCCCATGACTCTTTCAGAGCTCTTCTTTGCATAAGCTTTAACAACTATCGGCGTTATATTTTAAGGAGCAATTAAATGGGTGGTTTTTTTGGCGCGGTCAGCAAGAACGATACTGTTTTAGATGTGTTTTTCGGCACTGACTATCACTCTCACCTTGGCACTCGTCGCGGCGGTATGGCTGCCTACGACGAGAAAAAAGGCTTACAAAGAAAAATTCATAAAATTGAAAATTCACCTTTCAGAACAAAGTTTGAAAACATTTCAAATATGATGAAAGGCAACGCGGCAATAGGGTGCATCAGTGATTCTGATGCACAGCCTTTGCTTGTCCGTTCAAAGCTCGGACTGTACGCTATTTGTATTATCGGTTTAATCAACAACAGAGAACAGCTTGTTGAAGATTTCCTTTTCTCTAACGGCGGCCATTTCGGTGCCGTGACCAATGAGGGTATTAACTCAACGGAGCTTGTTGCGGCGCTTATTAACCAGAAGGACAGCTTTGCCGACGGTATTGCCTATGCACAAAGCCTTATTGACGGTACTGCTTCAATTCTGATTCTCACAGGTGACGGAAGAATCATTGCTGCCCGTGACAGACTGGGAAGAATCCCCGTTTTAATCGGCGCTGACGGTGACGGCTACTGTGTTTCCTTCGAGGACTTTGCCTATAAAAAGTTAGGCTATGCCGACTACAAGGAGCTTGGACCCGGTGAGGTTGTTGAGTTTACTGCAGATTCCTTTAAGGTGTTGAAGGAAGCAGGAACGGAAACTAAAATCTGTGCCTTCCTCTGGTCTTATTACGGTTACTCAACATCCTGCTATGAAGGAATAAATGTTGAGGTAATGAGATACGAAAACGGCAAAATTATGGCTGAAACCGACCGTGAAAACGGCGTGGCTCAGGATATCGACTATGTAAGCGGTGTTCCCGATTCGGGTACTCCCCACGCTATCGGCTACGCTCACGAAAGCAGAATTCAGTTTGCCCGTCCCTTCATCAAGTACACACCGACCTGGGCAAGAAGCTTTACCCCTGCTAATCAGGCTGAAAGAAACAGAGTTGCAAAAATGAAGCAGATTCCTGTTCATGACCTGATTCAGGGTAAAAAACTGCTTTTTGTTGATGACAGTATCGTACGCGGCACACAGCTTCGTGAAACCGTTGAATTCCTTTATGAAAACGGTGCAAAAGAGGTTCACATCCGTTCAGCCTGTCCTCCGATTATGTACAGCTGTAAATATCTCAACTTCTCAAGAGCAACTTCCGAAATGGAGCTTATTGCAAGAAGCACCATTGTTGAGCTTGAAGGCGAAGAGGGCATCAGGCACATTGATGAATATACCGATCCTTCAACTGAACGAGGCAAAAACTTAAGAAGTGCCATTTGCGAAAAGCTGCACTTTACTTCTCTTGAATTCCAGTCAATTGACGGAATAATCAAGGCTATAGGACTTCCGGCTGACAAGGTATGCACCTACTGTTGGACCGGCAAAGAATAAAAGAAAAATACAGGAGAGTTTAATATGGATCACAAAAATTCTTTCTCTGCAAGCTATGCAGCTGCAGGCGTTGATATTACTGCCGGTTACAAATCGGTAGAACTTATGAAAAAGCACGTTGCAAGAACCCGTAACGAAGGCTCTGTTGATGATGTAGGCGGCTTCGGCGGTTGCTTTGACCTTAGCTGTGTTGCAGGAATGGAGCATCCCATTTCCGTTTCAGGTACTGACGGCTGCGGCACAAAGGTTAAGCTTGCTATCCTTATGGACAAGCACGATACAATCGGTATTGATGCCGTTGCTATGTGCGTAAATGACATCATCTGTGTCGGTGCAAAGCCCCTTTTCTTCCTTGACTATATTGCTTGCGGCAAAAACTTCCCTGAAAAAATTGCAGAAATCGTAGGCGGTGTTGCAGAAGGCTGTGTTCAGTCAGGTTGTGCACTTATCGGCGGTGAAACAGCAGAGCATCCCGGACTTATGCCCGAGGAAGACTACGACCTTGCAGGCTTTGCAGTAGGTGTTGTTGACAAGCCCAAGATGATCGACAACAGCAAAATGGCAGCAGGCGACGTGGTTATCGCTCTTCCTTCAACAGGTATCCATTCAAACGGCTTCAGCCTTTGCCGTAAGGTTTTTGATATTGACAACAACAATCCCGAGCTTTACGTTGCACGTGAGGAGCTCGGCGGAAAGAGCATTGCAGAAGCTCTCCTTGTTCCCACAAAGATTTATGTAAAGCCCGTCCTTGCTCTTATTGAAAAGGTTAAGGTAAAGGGTATTTCCCACATTACAGGCGGCGGCTTCTACGAAAATATTCCCCGTTCAATTCCCGACGGACTTTGTGCAAAAATTGACAAGTCCGCCGTTAAGGTGCTTCCCATCTTTGATGTTATTGCAAAGTGGGGCAACATTCCCGAGCGTGATATGTATAATACCTATAATATGGGTGTTGGTATGAGCATCGTGGTTCCCAAAGACGAAGTAGAGCTTTCACTCTCCATTCTTAAAGAAAACGGCATCGACGCTTATGTAATCGGTGAGATTATCGAAGGCGACGAGAAGGTAATTCTGTAATGGGTAAAAAAATCGCAGTCCTTGTATCCGGCGGCGGTACAAATTTGCAGGCACTTATTGATGCCGAAAAAAGCGGCATCATCAAAAACGGTAAAATCAGCCTTGTAATTTCCAACGTAAAGGGTGCTTATGCCCTTGAACGAGCAGAAAAGGCAGGCATTAAAACCGAAACGGTTATAAAAAAGGAGCTCGGCAGTCAGGAAGCCTTTGAGAAAAAAATCATTTCTCTTTTAAATGAAAACGAAATTGACCTCATTGTTCTTGCAGGCTTTATGAGCATCCTTTCAGAGGATTTCACAAAAACCTTCCCTCACAGAATTGTAAACGTTCACCCCTCACTTATTCCCTCCTTCTGCGGTAAGGGCTTTTACGGACTTCACGTTCACGAAGCGGCACTTGAGAAGGGTGTTAAGGTGACAGGTGCAACGGTGCATTTTGTAAACGAAATCCCCGACGGCGGAGAAATCATTCTCCAGAAGGCCGTTGAAATCAAAGAGGGTGACACACCCGAGGTCTTACAGAAAAGAGTTATGGTGGAGGCAGAGTGGAACATCCTTCCCGAAGCAGTCAGCCTTTTCTGTCAGGACAGATTAGAAGTTAAAAATAACAAAGTATATATAGGAGAGTAAGTTATGAAAGTTTCAACAATCAAAGACGAGCTTAATTCACTTGCTTATCACGGCAGAGGTATCATCATCGGTAAAAGTGCCGACGGTAAAAAGGCTGTAACTGCTTATTTCATTATGGGCAGAAGCGAAAACAGCCGTAACCGTGTATTTGTCCTTGAAGGCGACGCAATGCGCACCAAGGCATTTGACGAAAGCAAAATGACTGACCCCCATCTTATTATCTATTACCCCGTAAGAGTTCTCGGCAACAAGACCATCGTTACAAACGGTGACCAGACCGACACAATCTACGACCTTATGGATAAGCAGATGACCTTTGAGCAGGCTCTTCGCACAAGAGAGTTTGAGGACGATGCTCCCAACTTCACACCGAGAATTTCAGGCATCATCCGCCTTGACAAGGAAGGCATGAACTATGCAATGTCAATCCTCAAAAGTGCAGAGGGTGACGACAGCTCCTGCGAGAGATTTACCTACGCTTACTCAAATCCCCTTTGCGGTAAGGCAAAGTTTATCCACACCTACAACTGTGACGGAAATCCTCTTCCCTCCTTTGAAGGTGAGCCCAAGACTCTTGAGCTTCCCGATGTAAGCATCGACGAGCTTGCAGACCTTATCTGGACAAACCTCAACGAGGACAACAAGGTTTCACTTTTCGTAAGATATATCGACATTGAGTCAGGTGAAAGCGAAACAAGAGTTATCAACAAGAATAAATAAGAAATCAAATCAGAACTTACAGTATGAAGGTGATTGATATGTACGAAAAAATAGCAATCTGGTTAAATGAAGTGTTGACTCAAAATATACCTGAAGAAGTTGTAGCTTTCTGTTTCAATTTATATGAAGAGGAAGACTATAATTGGTCTATGGAATTAGTTGGCACAGATAGATTTGATCCTGATGATAGTGATTGGCCTTGTTTTGAAATAACAGACTTCGGAACAAGAAAAGCTCTGTTTTCATGGAATAAAGAGGCAGAATGGGATCAAGTTTTAGAAGAAATCGTATCCGACTTAAAGAATTACCTTGAAAATGGTGAAAAATCCGATATCCTTAAAAGTAAAGAGGCTGTCGGAGTAGGATTTGTTGACGGAGATTTAGAAATCCTCTATAACAGAAACATTTAATAAATTCAGATATATTTTTTTGAATAAACTTCATAAAAAATTTAGGAGAACAACAATGAAAGAATTTGAACTCAAATACGGCTGTAACCCCAATCAGAAGCCTTCAAAGATTTATATGCACGACGGAAGCGACCTTCCTATTGAAATCCTTTGCGGCAGACCCGGCTACATCAATTTCCTTGATGCCTTCAACTCCTGGCAGCTTGTTAAGGAAATCAAGGAAGCAACAGGCCTTCCCTGTGTTGCATCCTTCAAGCACGTAAGCCCCACCTCAGCAGCAGTAGGTCTTCCCCTTTCCGATAAGCTTAAGAGAGCCTGCTTCGTTGACGATATCGAAGGCCTTGACGAAAGCCCCCTTGCCTGCGCTTATGCAAGAGCAAGAGGTACCGACAGAATGTGCTCCTTCGGTGACTGGGTTGCACTTTCAGATGTTTGCGACGCTCTTACAGCAAAGCTCATCAAGCGTGAAATTTCCGACGGCGTTATCGCTCCCGGTTATACCGATGAGGCTCTCTCCATTCTCAAGCAGAAGAGAAAGGGCACTTACAACATCGTTAAGATTGACGAAAACTATGTTCCCGACGAGGCAGAGCACAAGCAGGTGTTCGGCATCACCTTCCTTCAGGGCAGAAATAACTTTGAAATAAACGAGGCTCTTCTTGAAAACATTGTTACAAAGAATAAGGAGCTTCCCGAAAGCGCAAAGCGTGACCTTATCATTGCACTTATCACCCTTAAGTACACACAGTCAAACTCCGTTTGCTACGCAGTTGACGGTCAGGCTATCGGTGTAGGTGCAGGTCAGCAGTCAAGAATTCATTGCACACGCCTTGCAGGCACAAAGGCTGACACCTGGTTCCTGCGTCAGGCTGACAAGGTGCTTGACCTTCCCTTCCTTCCCACCCTCGGCAGAGCAGACAGAGATAATGTTATCGACGGCTACATCAACAAGAACGAAGAGGATGTTTGTGCTGACGGCAACTGGCAGAAGTACTTCACCTCACAGCCCGAGCCCTTCACAAAGGAAGAAATGGACGCTTACCTTGCTACATGCAAGGATGTTGCTCTCGGCTCCGACGCCTTCTTCCCCTTCTCAGATAATATTGAAAGAGCATACAGAAGCGGCGTAAAATACATTGCAGAGCCCGGCGGCTCCATCAGAGATGATGCAGTTATCGAATGTGCCGACAAATACGGTATGGCAATGGCATTCACCGGAATGCGTCTGTTCCATCACTAAGGTCACCTTAAGGAGGTTACAAATGAAAATTCTTGTTGTAGGCGGCGGCGGACGCGAGCACGCCATCATCAAAAAGCTTAAGGAAAACTCAGAAATTACAGAAATTTTTGCCTGCCCCGGTAACGGCGGCATTGCAGCTGACGCTACCTGCGTTGAAATCGGTGCTACCGAAATCGATAAGATTACAGCCTTTGCTGTAGAAAATAAAATCGATTATGCAGTTGTTGCTCCCGATGATCCCCTTGTTTTAGGCTGTGTTGACGCTCTCAGTGAAAAAGGCATCCCCTGCTTCGGCCCCAGAGCAAACGCTGCTATCATTGAAGGCAGTAAGGTTTTCTCTAAAAACCTTATGAAAAAGTACAGCATTCCTACTGCAGCTTACGAGGTTTTCGAGGATATGCAGGCTGCACTTGACTATATTGAAACCTCTCCCATCCCCACAGTAATCAAGGCTGACGGTCTTGCTCTGGGTAAGGGTGTTATCATTGCCCAGACCCGTGAAGAGGCAAAGACTGCTGTCCGCGATATGATGGAGGGCGGTATCTTCGGTAAGTCAGGCTCACGCGTGGTTGTTGAAGAATTCCTCACAGGTCCTGAGGTATCAGTTCTTGCTTTCACCGACGGCAAGGTTGTAAAGCCTATGGTTTCCTCTATGGACCACAAGCGTATCGGTGACAACGATACAGGCCTTAACACAGGCGGTATGGGTACGGTTGCACCCAACCCCTATTATACAAAGGAAATAGCTGACAAATGTATGGAAACAATTTTCCTTCCTACAATAAATGCTATGAATACAGAAGGACGTACCTTCAAGGGCTGTCTTTACTTCGGTCTTATGCTTACCCCCAACGGCCCCAAGGTTATTGAATATAACTGCCGTTTCGGTGACCCCGAAACCCAGGTAGTTCTTCCCTTGCTTGAAAGCGACCTGCTTACTGTTATGCAGGCAACAACAAAGGGCACCCTCGCTGATGTTGAGGTTAAGTTTGCAGATAAGCACGCATGCTGTGTTATCCTTGCTTCAAAGGGCTATCCCACAGCCTATGAAAAGGGCTTTGAAATGACCTTTACAGACGAAGCACTTGAGGCTACCTATGTAGCAGGTGCAAAAAAGGAAAACGGCAAGCTCCTTACCTGGGGCGGACGTGTAACAGGCACAACTGCTGTTGCCTCCTCACTTGAAGACGCAATCAAAGAGGCTTACCGCCTTTCCGACGGCGTAAAATTTGAGGGTGCTTACAGAAGATCAGACATCGGACAGAAGGCTCTTCAGGCTTTAAAATAAACTTACCGGAGGAAAAATAACAAATGGTTTATCGTATATTTGTGGAAAAGAAGGCAGGCCTTGACAACGAGGCAAAGGGTCTTCTTGGTGAAGCAAAAAACCTGCTCGGCATTGAAAAGCTCGAGGATATCCGTCTTTTCAACCGCTACGATGCAGAAAATATTACAGAAGAATTATTCGACTACGCTGTAAAAACAGTTTTTTCCGAGCCTCAGCTTGACAATGTTTCCGACAGCGTGGATATTCCCGATGCATACGTTTTTGCAGTAGAGGCCCTTCCCGGTCAGTTTGACCAGAGAGCTGACTCTGCCGCACAGTGTATTCAGATTATCTCCCAGGGTGAGCGTCCCCTTATCCGTACTGCAAAGGTTTATGCCCTTTACGGTGCATTGACAGAAGCTGACATCAAGGCATTCAAGAATCACGTAATCAACGCCGTTGAAAGCCGTGAAGCAGCTCTTGAAAAGCCTGAAACCCTTGCCGCTACATATGCCGCCCCCGAAACAGTTGACACTGTAGAAGGCTTCATCACTATGGATGAAAAGGCACTTGCCGAGCTTCTTGACGAAAAGGGACTTGCAATGGACCTTGACGACCTCAAGTTCCTTCAGGCTTATTTCAGAGATACAGAGCACAGAGATCCTACCATCACAGAAATCCGTGTTGTTGACACCTATTGGTCAGACCATTGCCGTCACACAACCTTCTCAACTCACATTGACAATGTACGTATTCACGACGAAGCCGTTCAGAAGGCTTACGAGCGTTACCTTGCCGCAAGAGTAGAAGTTTACGGTGAAGAAAAGGCTGCCGCACGTCCCCAGACCCTTATGGACATTGCTACCATCGGTACAAAGACCCTTAAAAAGCGCGGTATGCTTCCTGAGCTTGACGAGAGTGAAGAAATCAACGCTTGTTCAATCCACGTAACTGCAACAGTTAACGGTGAGGATCAGGACTGGCTTCTTATGTTCAAGAACGAAACCCACAATCACCCCACAGAAATTGAGCCCTTCGGTGGTGCGGCTACCTGTATCGGCGGCTGTATCCGTGACCCCTTGTCAGGACGTGCATACGTTCATCAGGCAATGCGTGTAACAGGTGCGGGTGACCCGAGAAAGACCATTGCCGAAACAATGGCAGGTAAGCTTCCCCAGCGTAAAATCTGTCAGACTGCCGCTGCAGGCTACTCCTCCTACGGTAATCAGATCGGTCTTGCTACAGGTCACGTTGCAGAAATTTACCACGAAGGCTTTGTTGCAAAGCGTCTTGAGTGCGGTGCAGTTGTTGCCGCAGCTCCTGCTTACAATGTACGCCGTGAACGTCCTGCTCCCGGTGACGTAATTGTTCTTCTCGGCGGACGTACAGGCCGTGACGGTATCGGCGGTGCTACCGGTTCATCAAAGAGCCACAATATGAAGTCACTCACCACAAAGGCTTCCGAGGTTCAGAAGGGTAATGCCCCCGAGGAAAGAAAGATTCAGCGTCTTTTCCGTAACGCTGAGGTAACACGCCTTATCAAGCGTTGTAACGACTTCGGTGCAGGCGGTGTTTCCGTTGCTATCGGTGAGCTTGCTCCCGGTCTTCAGATTGACCTTGACGCAGTACGCAAAAAGTATGAAGGTCTTGACGGTACAGAAATTGCTATCTCCGAATCACAGGAGCGTATGGCTGTTGTTGTTGAGGCTAAGGATGCAGATAAATTCATTGCATTTGCAGAAGAAGAAAACCTTGAAGCTTACCGTGTTGCTGTTGTAACAGAGGAAGAGCGTATGGTTATGAAGTGGAAGGGCAACATCATTGCCAACCTCAGCCGTGCCTTCCTTGACACCAACGGTGCAGTTAAGCATACAGAGGTTACAGTTACAGAAAAAGACCTTTCCGTATTAAGCAAGGCTATGTTCGGCTCATTACGTGAAATGGCTTCTGACCTTCGTACCGCAAGCCAGAGAGGTCTTGTAGAACGCTTTGACTCAACAATCGGTGCAGGCAGTGTTATTATGCCCTACGGCGGTAAGCGTCAGCTTACTCCCGCACAGTCAATGGCTGCTGTATTACCCGTGCTTCCCGGTCAGGAAACAGATCAGGCAAGCGTATTCAGCTGGGGCTGTGATCCCGACCACCTTTCAGTTGACCCCTACACAGGTGCACACGCCGCTATTTATAACTCCGTAGCAAAGCTTGTTGCCGCAGGCTGTGACTATAAGCTTGCTTACCTTACACTTCAGGAATTCTTTGAAAAGCTCAAAACAGAGCCCGAGCGTTGGGGCAAGCCCTTTGCCGCTCTTCTCGGTGCACTTGATGCACAGCTTGAGCTTGGTGCTGCCGCTATCGGCGGCAAGGACTCAATGTCAGGCTCATTCCTTGACAAGGATGTTCCTCCCACACTTATTTCCTTTGCTATTGCTCCCATTAAAAAGCAGGACGTTATCAGCCCTGAATTCAAGGAAGCGGGAAATCCCGTTTACCTCTTCGGTGCTACCGATGAAAGCGCTGACAGCCTCAAGGCTACCTGGGAAGCATACCATGAGCTTTGCAAGGCAGGCAAGGTAAAGGCTTCATGGGCAGTTGAACGCGGTATCGGTGAAGCTGTTATGAAGATGAGCTTCGGTAACAATATCGGCTTCAAGTCAAGTGCCGCTCTCGGTGAAAACTGGCATCTCGGTATGTGGGGCTTCCTTGTTGCAGAGCTTACAGAGGATGTTGAACTTCCCGGTGTTATGAAAATCGGTACAACTACCGAGGAAGCTGTAATCACTCTTGAGGATGACAGCGTAACAATTGAAGAGCTTTACAAATTACACAGTGCAACCCTTGAGGACGTATATCCCACAAAGGCAAAGGAAGATAAGAACGAAATTCCCACCTTCTCCTTTGAGGGCAAGTGCGAGGCAAAGCCTGAAAACAAGGTAGCTCGTCCCAAGGTGCTTATTCCCGTATTCCCCGGTACTAACTGTGAATACGATTCAGCCCGTGCTGTTGAAAAAGCAGGCGGTGAAGCTGAAATTTTCGTAATCAGAAACCTTACTGCAGAAGATGTTGCAAGAAGCGTTGAAGGCTTCTCAAAGAAGGTTAAGGAAGCACAGATGATCTTTATCCCCGGCGGCTTCTCCGGCGGTGACGAGCCCGACGGCTCAGCAAAGTTCATCACAGCATTCTTCCGTAACCCTGCAGTAAAGGAAGCAGTTACCGACCTTCTTGACAACCGTGACGGTCTTATGTGCGGTATCTGTAACGGCTTCCAGGCACTTATCAAGCTTGGTCTTGTTCCCTACGGTAAGATTATCGACACAGACGAGAATTGTCCTACCCTTACCTTCAACAATATCAGCCGTCACCAGAGCAGAATTGTGCATACACGTATTGCATCAACAAAGTCTCCCTGGCTCAGCCTTATGAATGTAGGCGACGTTGTGAATGTGCCTATCTCACACGGTGAAGGTAAGTTCCTTGCTTCACCCGAGCTTATTAAGGAGCTTGCAGCTAACGGACAGATTGCTACACAGTATGTTGACCTTGAGGGCAACGCTACTGCTGATATCGACTTCAACCCCAACGGTTCACTCTGTGCAATTGAGGGTATCACCTCACCTGACGGCCGTGTATTCGGTAAGATGGGTCACAGTGAGCGTATTGGTGACGGTCTTTACAAGAACGTTCCCGGTGAATATGATATCCGTATGTTTGAGGCAGCTGTTAAGTACTTCCAGAAATAAAAATTTTTAAAGTTTTTTTGATTACTTTTTTTACAAAAAAAGTAATGCCTCCGCGGCGAGCGGAAAAAGAAACAAACAAGTAATAGCAGGTGTTTTTATAAACATCTGCTATTGTTATTATTGTATAAAAATATAAAGAGGGCAAAAAACTTCAAAGTTTAATAAAAGGTCACGGAAAAGACTAATTCTGTGACCTTTGTTATTGCACTATTGGTCAGACCAAGGGGACTTTGTCCCCTTGAACCCCTATGAGCTTTTGTAAAAGCTCAACCAAAACTTTACTCATTTTTTTATTTTTTCCTTACAGTCATTTTCTATTTTTAACACAAAATTACAGCCATAAAATTTGCGATTTTTGTCGGCTTTTTGATTGACAATATTTCCGCTCTGTGATATAATTACAAAAATAATCAATCGCTTATATCAGCACGACACTTACCCCATTTCCTGACAGTTTTTTCAGGCAGGATTTAAGCAGAAAGGAGAAGCCATTATGACTGCAAATACTTTTAAAGCCAATGTTATTTCTGCTTCCTTGGGTATTGATTTTGTTAACGGTATTCGTGCTTCTGTTTCCGATTTATCATCCGTTGATTTTTCCCGTTGTGTTATTTTTCCCGGTTTCTGTGACGTGCATGTGCATTTCAGAGAGCCGGGTTTTTCTTATAAAGAAACAATAGCTTCAGGAAGCCTTGCATCTGCAAGAGGCGGATATACGGCCGTATGCACTATGCCGAACCTTAATCCCGTACCTGACAGCACAGAGCATCTTAAAATTCAAAAGGATATAATCGAAGACACCGCCTGCATCCACGTTTACCCCTACGCCTCCATTACTGTGGGACAGAAGGGTGAGGAGCTTTCCGACCTTGAAGGTATGGCAAAGGATGCTATCGCCTTCTCCGATGACGGCAGAGGTGTACAGTCCGATGAAATGATGCGTCAGGCTATGATAAAAGCAAAAGCTCTCGGCAAGCCAATTGTTGCCCATTGTGAGGTCAACGAGCTTCTTCGCGGCGGTTATATTCACGACGGTGCTTACGCTGCTGCTCACGGACACAGAGGCATCTGCTCTGAAAGTGAGTGGGCACAGATTGCAAGAGATATTGAGCTTGTCAAGGAAACCGGCGTTAAATACCACGTCTGCCACATCTCTACGAAAGAAAGTGTAGACCTTATCCGTAAGGCTAAGGCAGAAGGTGTGGACATAACCTGCGAAACAGGTCCGCATTACCTTGTAATGGATGACTCAATGCTTCAGGAGGACGGACGCTTCAAAATGAATCCCCCCTTAAGAAGCAAGGAGGACCGTGATGCTCTTGTTGAAGGCATCATCGACGGCACAATTGATATGATTGCCACCGACCACGCCCCCCATTCCGCCGAGGAAAAATCCAAGGGACTTGAAAGCAGTGCCTTCGGTGTAGTCGGCATTGAAACAGCACTTCCCATTATGTATACCTACCTTGTAAAGCCGGGCATTATAACAATGGACCGCCTTGTGGAGCTTCTTGTAATTAACCCGAGGAAACGCTTCGGCATTGAGCTCGGATGCGACTACTCCGTCTGGGACCTTGAGGAAGAATACACCGTGGACCCGAAGGAGTTTGTGTCCCTCGGCAAAGCAACTCCCTTTGAAGGCTGGAAGGTCAACGGTCGTTGCCTTGCTACCGTATGTGACGGAAAAGTGGTTTATAAAAAGTAAATCCATCAGTTTGATTTAATATATATTTAGAAATTCAGGAGGAAAAAATCAATGGCTAAAAGAACAGACATCAAAAAGATTCTGATTATCGGCTCCGGCCCCATCGTTATCGGTCAGGCTGCCGAATTTGACTATGCAGGTACTCAGGCCTGCCTCGCTCTTAAGGAAGAGGGCTATGAGGTTGTTCTCTGCAACTCCAACCCTGCTACTATTATGACCGACACCATCATCGCTGACAAGGTTTATATGGAGCCTCTGACTCTCGAATACGTGGCAAAAATTATCCGTCACGAGCGTCCCGACGCCATCATCCCCGGCATCGGCGGTCAGACCGGTCTCAACCTTGCTATGCAGCTTGAGAAAAAAGGCATCCTCAAGGAATGCCGCGTTAAGCTTCTCGGTACTTCCAGCGCTTCAATTGAACGTGCAGAGGACCGTGAAATGTTCAAGGAGCTTTGCGAATCCATCGGCGAACCCGTTATTCCTTCTGAAATCACTTATTCTCTTGAAGAAGCAAGAGCAGCGGCAAACCGCATCGGTTACCCCGTTGTTCTTCGTCCTGCATTCACCCTTGGCGGTACAGGCGGCGGCTTTGCCTATAACGATGAAGAGCTTATGGAAATCGGTGTAAACGCATTCAACCTTTCACCCGTTCATCAGGTTCTTATTGAAAAATCAGTTAAGGGCTACAAGGAAATCGAGTTCGAGGTTATGCGTGACTCCAACGACCACGCTATCACCATCTGCGGTATGGAAAACATCGACCCCGTTGGCGTTCATACCGGTGACTCCTGCGTTGTTGCTCCCATTATGACCCTCAGTAAGGAAGACGAGAAGATGCTGAACGATTCAGCTATCAAGCTCATCAAGGAGCTTAAGATTGAAGGCGGCTGTAACGTTCAGTTCGCTCTTAATCCCCACACCTCTGAATATTATCTTATCGAGGTAAACCCCAGAGTTTCCCGTTCATCCGCTCTTGCATCAAAGGCTTCAGGCTATCCCATTGCCCGAGTTACTGCAAAGATTGCTGTCGGTATGGCTCTTGAGGATATCCAGATTGCTAATACAAATGCTGCTTTCGAGCCCAGACTCGACTATGTTATCGCAAAGTTACCCCGTTTCCCCTTCGATAAGTTCGCTTCAGCTACCAACAAGCTCGGCACACAGATGAAGGCTACCGGTGAAATTATGGGTATCGGTTCAAATCTTGAAGAGGCTCTTCTCAAGGGTATCCGTTCACTCGAAATCGGTGCTAACCACCTTTACCTTTCAAAGTTTGACAAAATGAGCGTTGAGGAGCTCCTCGAGTATATCTCCGAGTTCCGCTCTGACAATATCTTCGCTATTGCAGAACTTATCTATCACGGTGTTTCCATTGAAAAGATTCACGAAATCACTATGATCACCCCCTACTTCCTTCAGGCTTTCAAAAACATCATTGATATGGAAGAAAAGCTTCGTGCAGGCAAGGATGCTGAAACTCTTACCGCCGCAAAGAAGATGGGCTTTGGTGATAAGTACATCGCACGTCTTTGGAACTGCAAGGAAATTGATGTTTACAATATGCGTAAGGAAATGGGTCTCTTCCCCGCATTCAAAATGGTTGACACCTGCCACACAAATGCATACATTCCTTACTTCTACTCATCCTACACAGGCGAAAACACTTCCCGTCTGACTGACAAGAAGAAGATTATCGTTCTCGGTGCAGGTCCCATCCGTATCGGTCAGGGTGTTGAGTTTGACTACTCCACCGTTCACGCCGTTATGACAATTAAAAATGCAGGCTACGAGGCTATTATCATCAACAATAACCCCGAAACCGTTTCAACCGACTACACCACCGCTGACAAGCTTTACTTTGAGCCTCTCACTCCCGAGGATGTTATGAACATCGTTGAGTTTGAAAAGCCCGAGGGTGTTATCGCTTCACTCGGCGGACAGACCGCTATCAACCTTGCACAGCCCCTCCACGACCGCGGTGTGAAAATCATCGGCACTGACTGCGCTGCTATCGCCCGTGCAGAAGACCGTAGCGCATTTGAAAACCTTCTCAACGAGCTTAACATCCCCCGTGCAAAGGGTAAGGCTGTTACCAATATGGAAGACGGCATCGCAGCTGCTGCAGACATCGGCTATCCCGTACTTGTCCGTCCTTCCTTCGTTCTCGGCGGACGTGCAATGCAGATTGTTGCAAATGAAGATCAGCTTCGCCACTACCTCAAAACTGCCGTTGAAATTGACGAGGACAAGCCCGTTCTTGTTGACAAGTACATTCAGGGCCGTGAAGTTGAAATCGATGCTATCTGCGACGGCAGAGATGGATTCGTTCCCGGTATTATGGAGCTTGTTGAGCGTACAGGCGTTCACTCAGGTGACTCAATCTCCGTTTATCCTCCCTTCTCAATTTCCGATAAGGTTAAGGGTATCATCCTTCAGTACGCAAAGAAGCTCGGTCTCGGCATCGGCATCGTAGGTCTTTTCAACATCCAGTTCATCGTAGATGATCACGACGATGTTTACATCATTGAGGTTAACCCCCGTTCATCACGTACCGTTCCCTTCCTTTCAAAGGCAACAGGCTACTCACTTGCTGACATTGCCACAGAGGTTATCCTCGGCAAGAGCCTCAAGGAGCAGGGCTTCTTCGATATCTATCCCGAAGAAAAGGACCGCTGGTATGTTAAGGCTCCCGTATTCTCCTTCAACAAAATCCGCGGCCTTGACGCTTACCTTTCACCCGAAATGAAGTCAACAGGTGAAGCAATCGGCTACGACCGTACAAGAACCCGTGCAGTTTACAAGGCTCTTCAGGCTTCAGGCATGCACCTTCAGAACTACGGTACAGTATTCTGCACCATTGCTGACAAGGACAAGGAGGAGGCTCTTCCTCTTATCCGCAGACTTTATCAGCTCGGCTTCAACATTGAAGCTACTGTCGGTACTGCAAACTTCCTCAAGGCTCACGGCATCCGTACCCACGCTCTTGCAAAGCTCAGCGAGGGCAGTGACGAAATTCCCAACGCTCTTCGTCAGGGCCACATTGCTTACTTCATCAACACCAAGGATCCCGGCTCAAAGAGTGAAAACGACGGTGCACAGCTTCGTCAGGTAGCAACCGAGTACAATGTTACAATGTTCACCTCACTTGATACCGTTGATGCTCTTCTTGATGTTCTTGAAGAAACAACACTTACAATTTCAACAATTGATGCGTAAATAATAAATCGTAAAGGGGAGGGGCAACCTTCCCCTTGCGATGCAAATATCAACACTTTCCCCAAGAAAGGAGAAGCAATGAAACAGAGTATTTTTGAAATCCGCAGTAATGAAGCGCTGACGGATTCTGTCTATAAAATGATCCTTGTCGGTGATACCTCCGATATCACCAACTGCGGTCAGTTTGTGAACATTCAGCTTGACGGAATGTTCCTTCGCCGCCCCATCTCCGTCTGTGATTATGACGAAGATACTCTCACCCTCGTCTACAAGGTTGTCGGCAAGGGCACAGAGGCAATGTCAGCTATGGCTCCCGGCACAAGGCTCGACATTCTCACAGGTCTCGGTAACGGCTACGATTTAACCGAGGCAGGCGAAAAGCCCGTACTTCTCGGCGGCGGCGTAGGTGTGCCTCCGATGTACAACCTTGCAAAAAAATTAAGAGAACAGGGCAAGGAAGTAAAGGTTATCCTTGGCTTCAACACAGCCGCTGAAATATTCTATGAGGAAGAATTCAAGGCCCTCGGTTGCGACGTAACCGTAACAACCGTTGACGGCAGCTACGGTGTAAAAGGCTTTGTTACTACTGTCCTTGAAAACACGGACTATACTTATTTTTACACCTGCGGTCCCGAGCCTATGCTCAAGGCTGTTCACAAAGTATCCGTTACATCGGGTCAGATGAGCTTTGAGGAGCGTATGGGCTGCGGCTTCGGTGCTTGTATGGGTTGCTCCTGCAAAACCCTCACAGGTTATAAGCGTATCTGTAAGGAAGGACCCGTTATGAAAAAGGAGGAAATCTTATGGGAAGCTTAAATGTTAATCTCTGCGGTGTTGAACTTTCAAACCCCGTAATCCCCGCCTCCGGCACCTTCGGTTTCGGTTATGAATTTGCAGAGCTTTACGATATCAACGAGCTTGGCACCTTCTCCTTCAAGGGCACAACCCGTGACCCCCGTTTCGGTAATCCCACACCCCGAATTGCAGAATGCTACAGCGGTATGATCAACGCCGTAGGCCTGCAGAATCCCGGTGTTGAAAAGGTTATTGCCGAAGAACTCCCCAAGCTGAAAGCCTGCTTCAACAAGCCTGTTATGGCAAATGTATCAGGCTTTTCAATAGAAGACTACGCTTACACCTGCGAAAAGCTTGACAAAGAAGAGCAGGTCGGCTGGCTTGAAGTAAACGTCTCCTGCCCCAATGTACACGGCGGCGGTATGAGCTTCGGCACACAGCCCGAAGCGGCGGCAGAGGTTACAAGGGCTGTTAAGGCAGTAACCACCAAGCCCGTAATCATCAAGCTTTCTCCCAATGTAACAGACATTGTTTCAATTGCAAAGGCTTGCGAGGAAGCAGGTGCTGACGGTAACAGCCTTATCAACACCTTGCTTGATATGCGTACCAAACTTTGCACCCGTCAGCCCGTTATTGCAAATAAAATGGGCGGTTTCTCCGGCCCTGCCATTTTCCCCGTAGCTGTGAGAATGGTATATCAGGTAGCAAATGCAGTAAATATCCCCGTAGTCGGTATGGGCGGCGTTTCCTCTGCCGAGGACGTAATTGAAATGATGCTTGCAGGTGCCACAGCCGTTGAGGTAGGTGCCGCAAACTTAGTAAATCCTTATGTATGCCGCGACATCATTCGCGACCTTCCCAAGGTAATGGAAAAATACGGAATTAAAAATCTCAATGAAATTATTGGAGGCGTAAAATAATGGGTAAAGACGTAATTGTAGCATGTGACTTTGCTTCTGCTGAAGCAACCTTTGCATTCCTTGACAAGTTTGAAGGCTGCGCACGCAAGCCCTTCGTTAAAATCGGTATGGAGCTTTATTATGCAGAAGGTCCCTCAATCGTAAAGGAAATCAAGGCAAGAGGTCATAAGATTTTCCTTGACCTCAAGCTTCACGACATTCCCAACACCGTAAAGAAGGCTATGGCTGTGCTTTCAAACCTTGATGTTGACATCACTAACCTTCACGCAGCAGGTGCAACCTCAATGATGCAGGGCGCACTTGAAGGACTTACCCGTCCTGACGGCACACGTCCCCTCCTTATCGCAGTAACACAGCTCACCTCAACCGACCAGGAAACTCTTGAGCGTGATATTCTTATCAACAGGCCCATCGACGAGGTTGTTATGTCCTACGCTGAAACTGCAAAGAATGCAGGTCTTGACGGTATCGTTTGCTCACCTCTTGAAGCAGGCAAGGTTCACGAGCGTTGCGGCGAAAAATTCCTCACCATCACTCCCGGCGTACGTTTTGCTGACGGTGATATCGGTGACCAGAAGCGTGTTATGACTCCTGCCGCTGCAAAGGAAATCGGCTCTGACTATATCGTTGTCGGCAGACCCATCACCGCAGCAGCTGACCCCGTTGCCGCTTACGAGCGTTGCGTAGCAGAATTCTGCGATTAAACAATACTTAAAAAAACAAAATAATTTCAGATAGGAGATAAAACAATGGAAGCTTACAAAAGAGAGTTTATTGAATTCCTGCAAGGGGCAGGCGTACTTAAGTTCGGCGACTTTACTGCAAAGTCAGGCCGTAAAATCCCCTATTTTGTTAACGCCGGTATGATCAAGACCGGTGACCAGATCACCAAGATGGGTGAATTCTATGCCAAGGCTTACTTTGACAAGCTCGGTAAAAAGGAAGCTGTTCTCTACGGACCTGCTTACAAGGGCATTTCCCTTTCAATTTCAGCAGCCGTTGCACTTTCAAAGAACGGACTTAACGTTCCCTTCTTCTTCAACCGTAAGGAAGTAAAGGACCACGGTGAAGGCGGCACCTTCGTGGGCTATGTACCCACAGAAGGTGAAGAAATCGTTATCATCGAGGACGTAATCACCGCAGGTACAGCTATCCGTGAATCAATGGAAATTCTCGGTCACCTTGACGGCACAAAGGTTATTGCTACCTTCATTATGGTTGACCGTAAGGAAAAGGGTCAGTCCGAAAAGGGTGCAATGCAGGAAATCGAAGAGCAGTTCGGCTTCCCCGTATACTCCGTTGTTGACGTTTACGACATCATCGAGTATCTTGAAGAGGATCCCGCAAACGAAGAAAATGTTACCCGTATCAAGAACTACCTTGCCGTGAATGGAGCAAAATAAATGAAAAATCTTATGAACATCACCGACCTTACGGTCGAAGAAATTGACGAGCTTCTTAAGGTTGCTCTTGATATTATCGATAACCCCGAAAAATATCAGGATGCCTGCCGTCACAAGCTTCTTGCAACCTTATTCTTCGAGCCCTCAACCCGTACAAGACTCAGCTTTGAGTCAGCTATGCACCGTCTCGGCGGCAGCGTTGTAGGCTTCAGCGATTCAAACTCCACCTCCTCCTCAAAGGGTGAAAGCCTTGCTGACACTATCGAGGTTGTAGGCGGCTATGTTGATATTATTGCGATGCGTCACCCCAAGGAGGGTGCTCCCGTGGTAGCGGCACGTCATGCTGACATTCCCGTTATCAATGCAGGTGACGGCTCACACAATCACCCCACCCAGACTCTTGCTGACCTTCTGACTATTTTACGCACAAAGAAGCGTCTTAACAATCTTACAATCGGTATGTGCGGTGACCTTAAGTTCGGACGTACCGTTCACTCCCTTGTAGCCGCAATGGCACGTTACACCGGAATCAAATTTGTTTTCATCGCTCCCGATGAGCTTAAGTTCCCCCGTTATATCATTGAGGACGAGCTTGAAAGCCGCGGCATCGAGTACAAAGAGGTTTCCACTATGGAAGAGGTTATGCCCGAGCTCGACGTGCTTTATATGACACGTGTACAGCAGGAGCGCTTCTTCAACGAGGCTGATTATCTCCGCCTGAGAGATACCTACATCCTCACTCCCGAAAAGCTTGTCCCTGCAAAAGAGGACCTTACAATTATGCATCCCCTCCCCCGTGTAAACGAAATCAGCGTGGCTGTGGACGATGACCCCAGAGCCTGCTACTTTGCACAGACCAAAAACGGCATGTATGCCCGTATGGCTCTGATTTTAAAAATGCTGGAGGTAAATGTATGATTATCGGACAAATCAAAGACGGCATTGTTCTTGACCACATCACAGCAGGCAATGCAATGAACATTTACGATGTACTCGGCCTCGGTAAGCTCGACTGCACCGTTGCCCTCATTAAAAACGCTGACAGTGCAAAGATGGGCAAAAAGGACATCATCAAAATCGGTACCGCGCTTGACCTTGACTTTGACATTCTCGGCTACCTTGATCCAGGCATCACCGTAAACATCATCAAGGACGGCGTTGTGGCAGAGCGTAAGAAGCTCACCCTTCCCGAGCGTGTTGTAGGTGTAATCAAGTGCAAAAATCCCCGTTGCATCACCTCAACCGAACGTGAAATTGTTCACGAGTTTGTACTTGCAGACGAGGCAAAAAAGGTTTACCGTTGCATTTACTGCGACCACCAGGCGAAATAATTTTGCCCTTGCATAATACTTTTAAAAAATCACCTCCTATGGTAATCCATAGGAGGTTTTTATGTGCAGAGAAAAATGAATGTAAAAATCTGCTGTTTTGTAAATGAGCATAAGATTGTGCATCATAAATTTCAGACTGTAAACAATTTTATAAAAGAAAATCAAACAGTATAAATCCCCTTTTCTTACAAATACTAACAGCACAATTTGCATTAAGAGGAGAAAGATATATATGAAAGCAACAGGTATTGTCCGCCGAATAGACGACCTCGGAAGAGTCGTCATCCCGAAAGAAATCCGCCGCACCTTACGTATCCGTGAAGGTGACCCTCTGGAAATTTTCACCCAGAGTGAGGGTGAGGTTATCTTCAAAAAGTACTCCCCTATAAGTGAGCTCGGGCCATATACAAAGCAGTACGTTGATGTGCTGTCCCGTACAAGCGGAATGACCGTAGCAATCTGCGACCGTGACAAGGTTGTTGCCGTTGCAGGCATGCCGAAAAAGGATGTTGTGGGCAAGCGTATTTCCCCGATGCTTGAAAGCTATATGGAAAGGCGTTCCCCTTTTGTACTCGGCACGAACAAGGACGAGCTTGTGATAAGCGAGGAGATTCCCACGGGTAAAATTGCGGTGATGAATCCCATTATCGGAGGCGGTGATGTAATGGGTGCGGTTGCGCTTATTTCTGACAGTAAGAGTACTGCACCGACACAGACAGATATCAAGCTGACCCAGGTGGCGGCAGGCTTTTTAAGCAAGCAGATGGAGGAATAAAAAGGGGTAAAGTTTTGGTCAAGCTTTTACAAAAGCTTGTCAGGGTTCGTAAGGGGGTGAAACCCCTTACATAAACAAACAACCGTTGATTTTACTCAACGGTTGTGCTTATTTGTTTTGTCGCTCGGCGCGTGCCATTACTTTTTTTGTAAAAAAAGTAATCAAAAAAACTTTACTTTTTTTCCTTACGCAAGGAACTTTGGCATTAACTCTGCACCGTTTTCAATAAAGTTACCCGTCGCCTTCGCAGTATCCTCGTTGATAGTCTCAACACCGTCTACGGGCTTGCTCTTATGATAAATCATATAGGGCACGGGATCCCTTGCGTGAGTCTTTGTCACAATGGGTGTCGGGTGGTCGGGAAGAATCATAATCTTATAGTCGTCATATTCCTCAAGACCCTTGAGCAGAGGTGCAAGCACAAGCTCGTCTATCATCTCAATGGATTTCACCTTGTTTTCGGGCTCGTCACGGTGACCGCACTCGTCGGGAGCTTCAATGTGGATGTAAACAAAATCCTTGCCGTCCTTAAGCTCCTGAAGGGCACATTCAGCCTTGCCCGTAAAGTTGGTGTCAATGTAGCCCGTTGCACCGGGAACATCGGGAGTGCTCATACCTGCGCTGATACCTATGCCCTTAAGCAAGTCAACTGCGGAAATAACACTACCCTTCTTACCGTAGAGGCTCTCAAAGGAGGGAAGGATGGGCTTGTTACCCTCACCCCAGAGCCAGATTGAGTTAGCAGGACGCTCACCCTTGCTGATTCTTTCAAGGTTAACGGGATGGTTCTTGAGAAGCTCGTAGCTTCTCTTCATCATATCGATAAGCTCTTTTGCGTTTTCACTCTTTGAAAGATACTCGCCTACCACTCTGCCGCTGATATCGTGAGGAGGAGTCATATCACCGAGGTCGGTTGTGCCCTCACTTACAACAAGGCAATGGCGGTAGCTTACACCGCTGTAATACTTGTACTTTTCGTTACCGAAGGCTTCCTCAACGGTTTTGATGATTTCAGCCGCTTCCTCACTGCTGATGTCACCTGCCGAGTAGTCCACCATAGTCTTATCCTCGTAGTTTTCCTCGTCAGAGAGGGTGACAACGTTACAACGGAGAGTCACGTCATCGTCCTTTAATTTAACGCCGATGCTCACCGCTTCAAGGGGTGACCTGCCGGTGTAGTACTTCATAGGGTCAAAGCCCATAACGCTCATATTCGCAACGTCGCTGCCGGGCTTAAGAGTGTCGTTTACGGTCTTGACAAGTCCTACCTCGCTCTTTTGTGCAAGGGAGTCAAAAAGGGGCTTTTTAGCCACCATCATAGGTGTTTTACCGCCAAGGGCAGGTACGGGATAGTCAGCCATACCGTCATATAATACAACAATATATTTCATTTTAATTGTCCTTTCTTTTAGTATCAGTCATATGATAGCATATTAAGGGCGGAAATGCAAGTGCTACTCCCTCCATCAAAGTTTGCGACTAAAGTAGCAACCCGCAAAAAAATTAAATAAATTTTCAAAACCTATTGACATTTTTGTTATTATGAGGTAAAATACATAGGCTGTTAAATATGATCCATTAGCTCAGCCGGCAGAGCACTTGACTTTTAATCAAGGTGTCCGGAGTTCGAATCTCCGATGGATCACCAAAAAAGAACGAAGCTTACAGCTTCGTTCTTTTTTTATCCAATCCGCAGGATTGGCATATCATCACACGAAGTGTGCATATCATGAGCCCGACAGGGCTGTATATCATCACACCCTCAGGTGTATATTTCTATCGGCTTGATGATATTCAACGTACTCTTATATAAAATAAAAATCCCTCTCCGTAAGGAAAGGGATTTTATCGTTTATATTTTTAGATTTCTTCTTTACCTGTGAGCATATCCATCCACTTCTGAACATCCTCCTGCATTGTACCAGACACTTCAAATCCGTCAATGCCGAAGGTTGCAAGTACAACATTGAATACTGCAAGGAAATAAGCAATGATGTGCTTAGGTGCTACATTTTCAAACATATCCTTCATGGTTTTTCCTCCTTGAATTACTATATAAAATATGAATTTAATTACTATTAACAGTTTAACCCAAAAGATGCAAAAAGTCAACTGTTTTTCAGTTATTTTTTATAATAATTATTTATACGCAAAAAAACCTACCCTATAAAGGGTAGGCTTTATACGATTCGAATCATATAAAATTTAATTATGCTGAGAATTTGATACCAAGATCTGAGAACCAGCCTTCGATATCTGTGTAGTACTTGTTGAAATCAAAGTTGATAGCTTCGCCACCAAAAAGAACGATAACACTGTTGAGAGCCTTGAACATGTTTTCAAAAATTGTCTTCATTGTATGTAACCTCCTTCTTTAATTTTTTCTGTCGTCAAGCCGCACTTAGATTTCTACTTCGAAAAGGGGCCATGAAGCGAACTTCTTAAGAATTGAGCCGATGAATGCGATTACGTCTGTAACTGCATCGTCAATCTTGTCCCAGTTTGTTTCGATCCAATCAAACATTGTACCTTTACCTCCTCTATTTATTTCCTAATGTAGGATGATATTATTTTATACCAATTAAGACCATTTGTCAACAGAAAGTTCACAATCGTGTTAAAAACAGTCAAAATGTTGTTTTTTCTTTTTTGAGATAAAATAAAAACCCACCCTTAACGGGTGGGCTTTATACGATTTAAATCATATAAATCTGAAATTAATTCAAATTATGCCTGAGGCTGATAGCCTGCAATGTTATCGTACATTGATTCAAGGTTATCCTTGAGTTCTGCATCCATTTCGGGAAGCTTGTAACCGAAGAGAGCGAGAAGAGCAGCAAGAGCCTTCTTGAAATATTCAATAATAAGTTCCATTATATCTTTTTCCTCCTTATTAGATTTCAGTTAAGCTGATGAAATGACTATCGAACTGTAATTATTTTACATCGATGGGCCATTCGCCAAGCTTGTTAAGAAGTTCTACGATAAACTTCCAAGCGTTTTCGATGAAAGCTCTGAGGAAATCACCGTTTGTAGCCTGTGTGCCATCAAGGAAAGTATCGCTGTTAAGCCAATCTGCCATTGTTATGTTCCTCCTTTTATTATTTCCCATAATCAGGATAGCTTAATTTTATACTATTAGATTTGATTTGTCAATAGAAAATTCACAATTTCGTTAATAATTCTTTAACAGCTGATATTTTTTTCATTCTCTATTCAAGTTTTCAGCAATTTGCACAAAAGGACGGCAAAGCCGTCCTCTTAATAAATAAATCAATAAATCGGATACTTTTCGCAAAGTGCCATAACCTCTGCCTTTACTGTTTCCTTGCTGTTTTCAAAGTCAACAATAACTGCCTTAATCCACTTTGCAATCATTTTCATTTCCTCTTCCTTGAAGCCTCTTGAGGTTACTGCGGCTGTACCGATACGAAGACCGCTTGTAACAAAGGGGCAAGTCGGAGGCCAAGCGGTCTTAGGAAGACAAAGTTGGTCTG
>JAZRFT010000032.1:0-26269 GCA_045643805.1 Acutalibacteraceae bacterium | reverse complement strand
CTTTGACTGCTATGTAGGCCCTGAATGTGAGTTCTTCCTCTTCCACCTTGACGAGCACGGCAAGGCAACAACCAAATCCTACGATATGGGCGGCTACTTCGACCTCGGTCCCGTTGACAGAGGTGAGGGCTGCCGTAAGGAAATCTGTCTCTGCCTTGAAAAAATGGGCTTTGAAATCGAGGCATCCCACCACGAAAACGCAACTGCACAGCACGAAATCGACTTCAAATACGACGAGGTGCTGCGCACTGCCGATAACGTTATGACCTTCAAGTACGTTGTTAAAAACCTTGCAAACCGTCATAACCTTTATGCAACCTTTATGCCCAAGCCCATTTACGGCATCTGTGGCAGCGGTATGCACATCAACCTTTCACTTTTCAAGGACGGCAAAAACGTTTTCTGTGACGAAAATGACAACGCAGGTCTTTCACAGGTTGCCTACAACTTCATTGCAGGTGTAATGCACCACATCAAGGCAATCACCATTCTCACAAACCCCATCGTAAACTCTTATAAGCGTCTTGTTCCCGGCTACGAGGCTCCCGTTTACATTGCATGGTCAGCAAAAAACAGAAGCCCCCTTATCCGTATCCCCACAGCAAGAGGCACAGGCACAAGAGTTGAGCTTCGTAACCCCGACCCCGCCGCTAACCCCTACCTTGCTATGGCAGCAGTGCTTCAGGCAGGTCTTGACGGCGTAGAAAAGGGTATGCTTCCTCCTCCTCCCAAGGATTCAAACATTTTCGACCTTACTCCCGAGGAAAGAAAAGCAGAAGGCATCCACTCACTTCCCAAAACACTCCGCGAGGCTACCAAGGAATTCATTGCAAGTGACTTTGCAAAGGAAGCTATGGGTGAGCACGTACATAAAAAATATATCGAGGCAAAGCAGGAGGAGTGGGTTGAATACTCCACCCGCGTTTCACAGTGGGAAATTGATAAATACCTCGGTAAATATTGATTGAAAGAGAAATAGTAATGAACTACAACATAAATCCCCTTGCTTTTACGGGAATTTTTGCCGTGCCGAGCTGTGTAGTTGACGACAATATCCGTCTTGCTTCGGCACTTCAGCTCAAAACCCTTTTATATATGCTCCGCCACAGCACCGAGGGAAGCGTTTCCCTTTCCGAGCTTTCAAAAGCAATCGGCTACGGTGAGGAGGACATCAACGATGCCCTCATATTCTGGGAGGAAAGAGGTCTTGTTGTAAAAGCAGGTTCAACCCCTGCAGCACCGGTAAGCGTAACAAAGGAGGAGGTTACCTCAACACCCTCCCCTGTTACCGTTCCTGCACCTGCACCCGTTCAGAGTGTAAAAAAGGTCGAGGAAATCCCTGTAACAAAGCCTAACCACGAACAGGTTGCCGCAAGACTTCAGGAAAGCGAGGAGCTCCGACTGCTTTTCAACGAAGCACAGAACATCCTCGGCAAAACCGTCGGCTATGACGGTCAGTCTACCCTTATTATGATGCACGACAGCTACGGTCTGCCCGTTGAGGTTATCCTAATGGCGATTGAGTACAACAAAAACAAGGGTAAAACCGGCTTTGCCGCAATTTCCAAAACCGGCAGAGAGTGGAGTGAGCTTGAAATTGACAGCCTTGAGGGTGCCATCGAATATATCGAAGCACACAACATTGTTGATGAGGCCTGGCAAAAGCTCCGTTCAATGACGGAAATCACCAATAAAAATCCCACGCAAAAGCAAAAGCGTTTCCTTACCGCCTGGATTAAGGAATACGGCTTCAATACTGATATGATTTACTTTGCCTATGAGGAAGCTATTGACAACACAGGCAAAATCAGCTTTGAATATATGGATAAGGTGCTTTCAAACTGGTATAAGAATTCAGTTAAGACACCCCAGGATATCCAGAGAGAAAAAATGAAGTGGCAGCAACAGCAAAAGAGCAAGACTGCACCTTCAAAAAACATCAAACAGAAGCCTCCCGGTGAAAGACGCGATCCTACCTTTGATGTTTCCGCCTTCACCAAAAAAGCCATTGGCATAAAATATGTTCCCCCAAAGGAAGAGGACTGATAAAATGGCATACAAACAGATTGTTTACCAGAAAGCAAAGGCAGAGCTTGAAGCCCGCCGTAAAAAAGCCGAAAGAGAAAACGATACACGCCGACTCAAGGCAATTACCCTTTGTCCCGAAATTGCAAGGGTTGAGGGAGAAATTGCATCCTACGGCCTTGATGCAGTAAAGGCTCTCGGTATGGGCGGTGATGCGGAAAAATATATCCGTGACCTTTCAGTAAAAAGCCTTGCAGCTCAGGACAGAAAAAAACAGCTTCTTAAAAGCGTCGGTCTTGAGGAAGATTATCTTGATATAAAATACACCTGCCCCATCTGTAAGGACACAGGCTCCCACGACGGCTTTTTCTGTGACTGTCAGAAAAAGGAGGTCATCAATCAGGCCAAGGCTCTGCTTGGTGAAACCGCACCCGTAAAGGGCTGTACCTTTGAAAAATTCTCACTTGATTTTTACCCCGACGTGGTTGACCCTATGCTCGGTGTAAGTCAGCGTGAGCATATGAGCAGCGTATTCAATTTCTGCCGTGACTATGCAAACCACTTTACCAAAAAGGCGCAGGGCCTTACTATGTACGGCGGTACAGGTCTTGGCAAAACCCACCTTTCACTTGCTATTGCAAATGTTGTAATTGAACGCGGCTACGATGTTTACTACGGTAGTGTTCAGAGCATTATGGAAAAGCTTGAAAGGGAGCACTTCGGCAGAAAGACCACCGACGAAAGTGAAAAGGACGCAATAATCAACGCTGACCTTCTTATCATCGACGACCTCGGTGTTGAATTTGTAACACAGTTTACCACCGCTTCCCTTCACGATATCCTTAATTCAAGAATGCTCAAGGGTCTTCCCACAATTATAAGCACCAACCTTGAAATGGATGAAATTTACGAAAAATACACCCAGCGTATTGCTTCCCGTCTTTTCGGAAGCAGTCTTCCTCTTGCCTTCTGCGGTAAGGACATAAGACAGATAAAATAAAAAGCTGAAAGGGTAACACAATGAAAATCCAACAGTCTGCGGAAAATTACCTTGAAACAATATTTATGCTTCAGAAAAACAAGGGCTCCTGCCGTTCCATTGATATTGCAAATGAGCTCGGCTTTTCAAAGCCCAGCGTAAGTGTTGCTATGAAAAACTTAAGAACAAACGGATTTATCGAGGTTTCCGGCGACGGAAACATTACCCTGCTTGAACCCGGCAAAAAAATTGCCTGCGAGCTTTTTGAAAGACACACTCTGCTTACAAAATTCCTTGTTTCCATCGGTGTTCCCGAAGAAACGGCAGCCGAGGACGCCTGCAGAATTGAGCACGTTATTTCCAAGGAAAGCTTTGAGGCTATTAAAAAAACTCTGACTGACAGTCAGAAATAATCAGGAGAAAATAAAATGAAAAATGTTCTTGTAACCGGTGCAACCGGCGGAATGGGTAAAGCAATCTGCTCGCTTCTTAACAAAAAGGGCTACCGTGTTTTCGGCCTTGACTACAATCAGGGTGAAAGCTATGACAACGTAAAGCTTTATCAGTGTGATGTAACAAATACCGAGTCTGTAAAAAAAGCATTTGATGAGGTAAGTGCCGAAGCAAAGGAGCTTTACGCTATCATTCATACCGCAGGTATTTATGACATGGACTCTCTTATCGAAATGGACGAAAAGCGTTTTCTTAAAATCTTCGACGTAAACCTTTTCGGCATTTTCCGTATAAACAAGACCTTCAAGTCACTTCTTACCAGAGGAAGCAGAATCGTCATCACCTCAAGTGAGCTTGCACCTCTTGATCCCCTCCCCTTCACAGGCATTTACGGAATCACAAAGGCTGCTGTTGAAAAGTATGCCTTTTCACTGCGTCAGGAATTACAGCTTCTCGGCATCAAGGTTTCCGTTATCAGACCCGGTGCAATCAAAACCGACCTGCTTAACTCCTCCGACGTTGCAATCAAGCGCTTCCTTGAAAACACAGAGCTTTACACCTGCAATGCACAGAAATTCGACAAAATAATCGGCAGCGTAAAATCACGCCACGTGCCTGCCGAGAAAATTGCAGACATTGCCCTTTGTGCAATAGAAGATCCTCACCCCAAATATGTTTACAAAATCAACCGCAATCCTCTTTTATTGCTCCTCAATTCCTTACCTGATGTTGCTCAGGTAAAAGCTTTGGGTATTATTCTCAAATCCTGAAAATAAAACAAATTTCATTTGCCCTGCAAGCTACAAATGAAAGGATGTGTTTTTTTGTCTTTACAAACAAACAAAAAACGTGTAATGTGGATAGAGGTTCTGCGTGTTTTTGCCACCTGTCTTGTACCTCTTGCCCACCTTTGCTCCAACTGTCTTAACTCCACATCAGGTGTTCATTCAACTGACTACATAACAATGAACTTTTATAACTCAATGTGCCGTTGGGTTGTACCTGCCTTTGTTATGATAAGCGGTGTTTTCTTCCTGAACAAGGACAAGGAATGTGACCCTAAAAAGATTTTCAAAAAGAATGTTGTAAGAATGGCAACTGCCTTTATCTTCTGGTCATTCCTTTATGCCTTGCAGCAGAACTTTTTCCCGCCCCACGCATATACAAAGGAAATTCCCGATTTTTCAAAGAAGGCCTTTTTCAACGACCTTCTTTCAGGAGAATATCATATGTGGTACCTTTATATGATTGCGGCGCTTTATTTTATAACTCCGCTTATTAAGGTATTCACCGATCACGCAACAAAAAGACAGCTTGAAACCTTTATGGTTCTCTCGTTTATTTTTGCAAATGTTGTACCTATGTTCCTTGCAATTCCCTTTGTCAAAAAGTTTGAATTTTCTGCTGTTAACCAGTATATTCAGCTCGGCTTTGTAACCGGCTTTACCGGTCTTTATGTCGGCGGACAATATATGGTGCGGTATCCGTTTACCAAAAAAATACGGCGCTTTGTTTATGCAATGGGTATACTCGGCTATATTATGATGTCCTGCGGAAACCTCTGGCTTTCCTTCTATCTTGATAAGCCCACAAAGGATATGCTTGCCGCAACTCACGCAAGCAGCGTAATGATTGCCTATGCAATGTTCACTTTCTTCCAGCACGTTGTGTCAAAAATCGATTTCAGCGAAAAGAGTGTAAAGGCAATCAAATGGCTGTCAGCCCGCTCCTTCGGTGTTTACCTTTGCCACGTATTTATTATGAGAGCGTTCCAGTATTTCGGAATTCAGGTAATTCACTTCAAGCCTGCAATGTCAACTGTTGATATTTCATTTTTACCCTACGTACACGTCCCTGCCATTATAGGCGTACCCACACTTACGGCACTTGTACTCATCGGCTCATTCGGTATTTCCTGGATAATCTCAAAAATCCCCGTACTGAAAAAATACGTAGTATAAAATCCTTAAAACTTAAAGCTGTTGCATTCTGTCGAAGTCTGACACTTGTAACAGCTTTTATTTTTTATGTTGATACTTTTTTGCTTTAAGGTGTCTTTTAATTTCAGGTTTTATATGTTATAATATGTTTAATTGTATCTTAATATGGGGTGATAGGAATGTCAAAGCAAACAAAATACAATTACTGCAAGGAGTTAAGGCTTTTTTCCTCCCTTAATCCTCCGGTCATTCTGCCTTTGCTTCCTTTTATGCAAAAAACAATGAAGATCTTTTATCTGACGGATTTGCCTGATAAAAAGCTCATCAAAGAAAAAATAAAAATCCCCGTAAAGGACAATGCTGAAATCAATGCTATTGTTTATACTCCAACAGATACCGACAAAAAAGATATCCCGTGCATAATTTTTTATCACGGCGGCGGTTTTGTATATAATGCAGCTCCCCATCATTTCACTCTTGCAAAAAATCTCGCAAAGGCACTTAAGGCAAAGGTCATCTTCCCCGATTACCGACTTGCGCCAAAGTATCCCTTTCCAACCGCCGTTGAGGATGCCTTTTATACTTATCTTCATATAAGCGAAAACAGCGAAAGGCTTGGTATAGATAAAAGTCACATCGCACTTTGCGGTGACAGTGCGGGCGGAAATCTTTCTGCTGTAACCTGCCTTATAGCAAGAGACAATGGAATCGCTCCCCCTTGCGGTCAGATGTTGCTTTACCCCTTTGTTGATGCCAACAGAGAAAGTGAAAGTATGCTCCGCTTTACCGATACACCGATGTGCAACACCAAGGCAGCCGTACAATATAACCGTGCGTACATAAAGCAAACAGACTATGAGCCGAAGGAATGGTTTTCTGCTGTTGATGCCCCGAGTCACGAAAATCTCCCCGAAGCCTATATTGAAACAGCGGAGTTTGACTGTCTTCACGATGGCGGAGTGAAATATTATAATAAGCTGATTGAATCAGGAT
This sequence comes from Acutalibacteraceae bacterium, assembly GCA_045643805.1. GTDB lineage: Bacteria > Bacillota > Clostridia > Oscillospirales > Acutalibacteraceae > UBA6857. The sequence continues at coordinate 19,879 of JAZRFT010000032.1, read as the reverse complement.
GCAAAGCCTTTTTACTTGAAACAAAGGGCACAATGCACGGATATGACATTGCAACAAAAAGTCAGACCTACGCTGACTGTATGAAAAAAAGAATTGAATTTCTGAAAAGAGTTTTTGAAAAACAATCTTAAAACGAGGTGGATTATGAATATAATCTGGGCACTGTCACGGTACATTCTCCCCGTGATTACCATAGTTATTCTTATTAAATGTATAATGACCCTTATGCTCGGTCATCCCAAGGAAAAAATTTACGGCTATATCATTGATATGTCAAGCGGTAACAGATACCCCCTTAATATGTGGGAAACCTCTGTCGGCAGAAGTAAATCCTGCGACGTTGTACTCCCTTACGATACAGTTGCCCGTTCCCACGCCGTTATAACAAGAAGAATTGACGGTTGGTATGTTCACGACCTGCTTACAAAGGCGATACTTAAGGTTAACGGTGAAACCGTTGAAGAAAAATCACTCATCAAGGACGGTGATATAATCACCTTCGGTAAAACCCGTTTCCGCTTTGAGGTTGCTGACGACCCTGTTCAGCAGGTAGGCAAGAAAAGAGGCAAAAACAAAAACGCTCCCGCACCCACACGCAAGGCTCCTTCACAAACAAGAAGCTCTGCACAAAAGGGTGACTACAACCACGACGAACAGCTTCGTAAAAGAGGCTCAACCGTGGCAGCTCACAACGGACATTACGACGAAAATAACAAGCCTAACCTTAAATTTGAAAAAACTCGTCCCGTTACACCTCCGGTTTACAGCAACCGTTCAAACAGCTTTACTGTTGAAACAGCAAGCAGACAGCAGCCGAAGCGCCGCACTAAAAAACAGCCTCACATTGTTAACCGTGACACGGGCGAGGTATTCATACTCTGCGGCAACGAAGTAAGCATCGGCTCGGGCAGAAAATGTGACATCAGGCTCACATCCTCTAAAACAGAAAAGCTTCATAGCCTTCTTGTGCTTTACGAGGATGGCTGGGCTATCGACAAAGCAAAGGGCAAGGCCTACCTTAACGGTCACGAAGTAAAAAGCCCTCAGCTCCTCTTTGACGGTGACATAATTGCCATCGGCGACGAAAGACTCTACTTCCAGAATTAACAAGGTGACTAATATGAAAAAAAATACAGGCGCCTCCTTAAGGCGCGACAGAATAAGAAAAAAGTATAAATACGTTGACAGCAGCTTCATACTTTTCCTTATCACAATTTTTCAGATTATAAGCTTCATTCCCGTTGTCTTTGCAGACGGCAGCTTTCATACTGAATCGGCAACACTTGCTTTTATTTATGTAGCCTTTGAATGGATTTATATTATCTTTATGCAGGCCGTTGTAAAAAAGGTCAACTTTGAGCTTGAGCTGATTGCCTTTTTCTTAAGCGGTATAGGACTCTGCATTGCAGAAAGTGTTGAAGCAGGCGCAATGAAAATGCAGCTTCTTACAATCTTCCTCGGTGTTATTGCCTATGACGTGCTTTTATGGTTTATCAAGGATGTTAAAAGGGTAATGCTGTTCCGTACACCTCTTGCAATTTTTACCATTGTATTTTTCGTAGGCTCCTTTGCCTTCATTTATCTCACGGGCAACGAAATCAACGGTGCTTATAACTGGATTTCCCTCGGACCTGTTTCCTTTCAGCCCTCCGAATTAGTAAAAATCGCCTTCGTTTTTGTAGGTGCGGCAACCCTTGATAAAATGCTCACCTCAAAAAATATTTATATGTATATTGCCTTTGCAATGTGCTGTATCGGTGTACTTTTCCTTATGAAGGACTTTGGTACTGCCCTTATATTCTTCTTCACCTTTATTATAATTGCATTTATGCGTTCGGGTGATATCCGTTCAATTGCATTCATCTGCGTAGGGGCCATTGCCGGTGCATTTTTGATTCTTTATTTCCGCCCTCACGTTGCGGCTCGTTTTGCAACCTACCGCCACATCTGGGACCTTGCTTACGAGGAAGGCTATCAGCAGACAAGACTTCTCATATATTCCGTAAGCGGCGGCTTGCAGGGTCTTGGTATAGGCAACGGTCAGCTCCGCAATGTTTACGCAAGCACCACCGACCTTGTTTTCGGAATGCTTTGCGAGGAGCTCGGACTCATTGTTGCCTTTACTGTTGTAATCACCTTTGCAATACTTGTTATCTATGCCGTGAAGTGCTCAAAGAGTGCACCCTCAACCTTCTATTCAATTTCAGCGGCAGCGGCTGCTTCTCTTATTCTTTTCCAGACCTGCCTTAACATTTTCGGCGTTACGGATATTCTTCCCCTTACAGGTGTTACCCTCCCATTCATAAGTGAGGGTGGCTCAAGTATGGTTTGCTGTTGGGCACTCTTTGCCTTTATAAAAGCGGCGGATATCCGTGCTTATCCCAACCTGTACAAAACCGCGTAAAGGAGGTACAGCAAATGAAAAACACAACAAGAAGAGTGTACATTGTCCTGCTTCTCGTTATTGCTTTCTTCGGCGGTCTCGGTTTTATGCTGTACACCTTTATTACGGACGGCACAACCTGGGTTGCCGACAGAGGTAACGAGCATATTTACTCCTATGGCAGTCTTACCGTAGCAGGAACAATTTACGACCGCGAGGGCGAGCCTCTCATTTCCACCGTTGACGGCGAAAGAATTTATCACGAGGACGAAGAGGTACGCCGTGCTACCCAGCACGTTATCGGCGACTCAGCAGGTTATATCTCAACAGGTATACAGACCCTTTACCGTTCAAATCTTGTGGGCTACAACTTTGCAAACGGAATTTACGGCGTGCTTTCCTCGGACATTGGCTGTGATATTAGACTCACAATCGATGCCGACGTTTCAGCCGCCGCATACGACGCCATGGACGGCGACAAGGGCACTGTTATAGTATATAACTATAAAACAGGTCAGACCGTGTGTATGGCTTCCGCACCCAACTACGACCCTCTTGATATTCCCGAGGATATTGACACCGACACAAGCGGCGAATATGACGGCATTTATCTCAACAGAGCCATCTCGGGTGTGTTCACTCCCGGCTCAACCTTCAAGGTTGTAACAGCAATCTGTGCTATTGAAAACATTCCCGGTATATATGACAAGACCTTTAACTGCACAGGTAAATATACAACAGGTAAGGGCGAGGGCAACGGCAACGTTATCTGCCACAGCGTTCACGGCAAAATAAACTTTGAGGAAGGTCTCAACTATTCCTGCAATGTTGTTTTCGGCACAATTGCAACCTACCTCGGTGCTGAAAAGCTTACGGAAACAGTCCGTCAATTAGGCTTTGGCGAAAACGTAACCATCAGCAAGGCTGATGCTGTCCGCAGCACCTTTGACCTTACCGATACAACCCGCCTCGACATCGGCTGGGCAGGTATCGGTCAGTATACCACCCTTGTAAATCCCTGCCAGATGCTTATGCTTATGGGCGGAATTGCAAACGGCGGCAAGGCAATCATCCCCTACCTTGTTGAAAGCTCATCGGAACTTGTGGATGTAAAAGGAAAAGTGAACACATCCTTTACCCTCAGCCCGGAAACAGCAACGGCAATCAAAAAGCTCCTTCGTTCAAATGTTGAAAACTACTACGGTGACGAGCTTTTCCCCGGACTTGAAATGTGCGGTAAAACCGGAACAGCCGAGGTTCCTCCCGATGAGGACCACGCCTGGTTTGTCGGCTTTTCCCAAAGACCTGACTTCCCCTATGCAGTTGTTGTATGCCTTGAAAACGGTGGCTCGGGCTTTGACGATGCAATCCCCGTTGCAAACGCTGTTCTTCAGGCACTTGATGAAGATTAAGTTTTAAAGTCAGATTGAGGTGACTAAAAATGAACAATACAATAGCCGCCCTTTCCACCCCTCTTGCACCCGGTGGAATCGGTGTTATCAGAATATCAGGTGATGATGCAATAGAAATTGCTGACAAGGTTATCAGAACGACCTCAGGCAAGCCCCTTGCATCTCTTAAAGGCTACACAGCTGCCCACGGCAAAGCATATAACGGAGAGGATTTACTTGACGAATGTGTTGCCCTTGTTTTCCGCGCCCCCCGAAGCTATACAGGAGAAGATACGGTTGAAATTTCCTGCCACGGCGGTGTGCTTGTTACAAGCAAGGTTTTAAGAGCCGTACTGGGTGCAGGAGCCCGTGCCGCAGAGGGCGGTGAATTCACAAAAAGAGCCTTCCTCAACGGCAAAATGGATTTATCCGAAGCAGAAGCGGTTATGAGCCTGATAAGTGCAAAGGGTGAAGGCGGAATGAAGGCCGCACTTACGGCCCTTGACGGAGCGTTAAGCAAAAAAATTGACGCTTACTGCAACGTGCTGGTTTCTGCGGCAGCAAATATGGCGGCATGGGTTGACTACCCCGACGATGAAATCCCCGACCTTGATTTTGATGTGCTTCTTACAAGCCTTAACGAGGTTTACCAAGGACTTGACGCTCTGCTTTGCAGGTTTGATGCAGGCAAGGCTCTTACCGACGGAATTGAAACCGCAATTGTGGGTAAGCCAAACGTAGGCAAATCCGCACTTATGAATATGCTTTCAGGCTTCAGGCGTTCAATTGTTACTGACATTGCAGGCACAACAAGAGATGTTGTTGAGGAAACTGTACGTGTAGGCAGAGTTATACTCAACCTTGCAGATACAGCAGGCATCCGTGAAAGTGACGATGCCGTTGAAAGCATCGGCGTTGAGCTTGCAAAGGAAAAAATTGAAAAAGCGGGACTTATTCTTGCCGTTTTTGATGTTTCACGCGGTCTTGACGAAAGTGACAACGAAATAATTGAGCTTTGCAAGGGCAGAGAGGTTATTGCGATAATCAACAAAACCGACCTTCCCCACAAGGCAGACATTGAAAAAATCAAAGAGGCTCTCGGTGAGGTGATTTTCATCAGTGCCCTTAAGGGTGACGGTGAAACGGAGCTTTCCGAAGCTATCGAAAGAGCCCTCGGCACAGACAGAATTGATACCTCACAAGCCATGCTCACAACTGAAAGACAGAGACGAAGTGCTGAAAAAGCACTCACTTCAATAAGAGAAGCCATCGACGCTGTGAATATGGGTATGACAATGGATGCGATAAATGTATGCATTGATTCAGCTATTGAGGATTTGCTTGAGCTTACGGGCAAAAAAGCAAGAGAAGCTGTTGTCAACGAGGTCTTCTCACAATTCTGTGTAGGTAAATAAGGTGACATCTATGAAAAACAAAACAGCAGTTGTAACGGGAGCGTCAGGCGGAATAGGTGAAGCCATCTGCCGTGCTCTTGCTAAAGACGGATACAATATAATTCTTCATTGCAATACAAGCAAAGAAAAGGCACAGACAATTGCCGACAGCTTAAAGGCTGAATACAGCATTGAAGCCTCAATCGTGCGATGCGACCTTTCACAGTCAGGTGCGGGTAAGCTTCTCGGAGAAAAAATCAAAGAGCTTACAGACGGAGTTGATGTTCTTGTAAACAACGCAGGCCTTTCCCTTGTGGGTGTTTTTCAATGCCTTGACGGAGAAAGCATTGCAAGGCTTATGAATGTAAATCTTAACAGTGCAATGGAGCTGACCGCAGAGCTTATTCCTCTTATGATAAGAAATCAGAACGGAAGCATTATCAATATTTCCTCCGTTTGGGGCGTTACGGGCGGCTCCTGCGAGGTGCATTACAGCGCATCAAAGGCAGGGCTTATCGGCTTTACAAAGGCACTTGCAAAGGAAGTGGGTGCAAGTAATATCAGGGTCAACTGTGTTGCTCCCGGCTTTATTGAAACGCAGATGAATTCCTGTTTTGACGAGGATACTGTTCGTTCGGTTGTTGAGGAAACGCCTCTTTGCCGTACGGGTAAGCCTGAGGATGTTGCAGAGCTTGTGGCATTCCTTGCAAGTGAAAAAGCAAGCTTTATCACGGGTCAGGTTATCGGTATTGACGGCGGATTGGGAGTATAAAAAAAGAAAAGTTTTGGTCAAGCTTTTTCAAAAGCTTGTGGGAGTCAAGAGGGCAAAGCCCTCTTGGTTGTAAAAAAATATAACAAAGCAGGTGTATTGAATGTACACCTGCTTTGTTATATTTTATTAGTTTTTCGCTCGGCGCGTGCCGTTACTTTTTTTGTAAAAAAAGTAACCCAAAAAACTTTACTCTTTTTATTCTACGCTTATTACCTTCAGCGTTTTCCCCTCAACCTTAAACTTCACCTCATACTGCGCAAACCTCATGCCGTACTCCCTTTCGGGGTCACTCTGATAAGAAGGTCTGGGATCAGCCGCAAGCACTGCCTTAAGTGCCTCCCTTTTATCCTCACTCACATTTTCAAGCAAGGCATCAGGAAAATCAACCTCAATCCTTCTTTCATCAAGGCTTTCCGTAAAACCGCCCACAGCATCGGGTATGCTGTCCGCATAGGGAAGATACGGCTTGATATCATAAATCGGGGTGCCGTCAAGCAAATCAACACCGCTTACATAAAGTACAACGCCTTCACTCGCCGAGAATTCCACTTTGTCAAGCTTAAGTGTGGAAAGTCCGATGGAATTCGGACGAAAAGGTGAACGGGTTGCAAATACGCCCATACGCTTGTTACCGCCTAAAAGGGGTGGTCTCACCGTCGGTGACCAATTATCACGGACTGCCTCGGAAAATTGCCAAAGCACCCATATGTGAGAAAAATCCTCAAGTCCGCGGAAGGCTTCAGGTACATTGTACTCCTTTTCAAAAAGTATCCGCCCCCTGCTTTCCTTTATAAGTCCGCTTTGCCTCGGTATGCCGAACTTTTCTTTGAAATCCGTTTCAATGTGTCCTATTATTTTCATCCTGCATTATCCTTTTTCTTTTTATAAAGTAAATAGCTGTAAACGGTTGGTACGAGAATCATAATCGCTGTGATGCCAAAGAAAATAACAGCGTTTTCAAGAAATGACGTTGCAATAATGATAATACCGCCTGCAAACCAGACCTTACCTGCAAGAGTGTGTGTCTTGTTCCAGTTTTCAGCGTCCTCAAGTGTCCAGGGAAGCTTGATTCCTACAGTATAGGACTGCTTACATTTAGGAAGATAGTTACCCGATACGGTGAAAACAAGACCCAGGAAAAGGATAGCAACAGTTCCCGCCTGAATCTCCTTGCCGAGGGCAACAGGATAAACCAAAGCACACATCAAAAGGCTGACAGCAGGTATAATGTAAAGCACCATAGTGAAAACCTTATCACTTATGTTACTCATTTTCGGGTCAACCTTTGTTGCAAAGATGCACACAATATGCATTGCAAGCATTAAAAGCGGCAAGCCGAAAACAGCAAAGGCCTTACTGCTGTAGCTGTCAGGCTCATTATTAAAGTTAAAGTGAGTAGGTATTTCCATAGGAAGCTTATCCCAGAGGATAAGTCCGACTATCATCGGTGCAAGGGTCAGCACAGATGTGATAATTATTGTTTTAAGATGCTTTTTAATCATCAATGTCATCTCCTTTAAGCTGTTTAATCCAAAGCATAATTTCTTCAAGCACGGAAGCGTTAAGCTCATAGTAAATATATTTACCCTCACGCTCGTCTCTTATAAGATCGGCATCCTTAAGAATGGAAAGGTGCCTTGAAATTGCAGCTCCCGAAACGGGAAAGGCGTCACTTATTTCGCCTGCGGATTTGCGCCCCTGCTTCAAAAGAGTGAGAATATCGCGCCTTGTTTTATCCGACAGAGCCTTCATTGTGTTATTTATGCTCATAGTTAACCGCCTCCTTCTGATATTCATTTAACATTTAACTTAAATGTTAAATATATTCTAGCACGGATTTTACTTTTTGTCAACACCATAAAAATACAGGCTGCCCGATTGGACAGCCTGTAAATATAATTTAAAATTAGTCGGGGATTTCCTGAACTCCATATGCTTCAACAAGTGCATAGTACTCAGCCTCGCTGATTGAAACAACGGAACCGTGACGGGGCTTAAGATGATTTACGCTGTAAAGCGCTCTGCGGAACTGACGGAAGTTCTCAAAATCGCGGGTCATCTGTGCAAAGAAGGTGCCCTCGCTGTACTCGTCCATGATCATCATCCAGGCATCTGTGCCGTTGATGCGGTACATTGTGCTGCCCTCAACACCGAACCAGTTAAGTGAGCAGATTGTGTAATCCTCGTTGAAGGGACCGGTTGCACTCTTTGATCTTACATAAGCAATCTTCTGTGTGAGGTCTTCTTTGAAATAGAGGTAGTAGTAACCGTCCTTTTCGTTGTAAATCATATCACCGTCAATACACTGTACACCGCTGTATGCCCAGCCGTCTTCTCTCACGCCTGCCTCCGTGCGTCTGCCATAGAGGTATTCAGGCTCAGTGAAGTTTTTGAAGTCGGTTGTGTAGAGGTAATAGTGCTGTGCAATATCCTCGTTTTCAGGTGTTGCAGGATCATCCCACTCTGAAAGTGCAAGGTAAACCATATACTTGCCCTCAGCCTCGTCCCAGATAACCTGAGGAGCCCAGGCTCTGTTACAGCCTTCAAAGCCTTCAAAATCACGGAAATCAAGAAGGAATTCATCCTCCCAGTTGATAAGGTCGTAGGACTTCCAGAAAATAATTCTGTGGTTTGATGTCCATCCATCAAGAGCGTTCATATCAGTTGCAACAATGTAGTAGCAATCCTTACCGTTTTCATCAACAGCCTTGAAGATATAGGGGTCACGGACACAGCCTGTGCCCTTGGTCTGCTCAATGATTGCCTTATTATCATTAAGAGCCTCAAAGTTATAGCCGTCGGTGCTTACTGCAAGGTGAATTTTCTGCTCGTCAACCTCGTTACCCGTAAAGTAGCAGAAAACATAAGCACCTGATCTGCTGACTGCAGGGTAAGCGTAGTCATTGAAAGCATAGTTAAAGAGATTGACAAATACCATAAGTATTGCCATCATGTAACGTGTAAAGGTCATTATAGTCATTTTGTTTTCTCCTTTGCCTTGTTTTAGAAGATTATACCATTAAATTATTGAAAATGGAACAGTTTTGCAAAATTTTAATTCATGATTTCACATTCCGCACTACGGATTTTTTTCATCTCTCTGCGCAGTCTTATATTGCAAAGCTCCTCCCACAAGGGCATTATAAGTCCGCCCTGAAGTCTGCATGAAGCCTCGTGCAAGGCTCCGTAATAGGCGACCTTGAAATCAGCCACAGGGGAAAGTCCGTGACGCCTTCTGTATTCCTCGTAAAGCCCGTAGCTGTCACCCCACATATTACGAAGCTGGAAAAGGTCATATTCTCTGTCTGCCCACATTGCACCGCAGGGATCAATAAAGCCTTTAAGCTCAAAGCTTTTAGGGTCTGCCATAATATACATAATATTAAGGTCAGCGTGAATAAGCACAGGAGATTCGGGCTCGGTGTAAACCTCGTTAAAGATTTTCGTTGCTTCAAGCAAAAGCGAAAGCTTCTTTTTTGAAAACTTGCCCTTGTCCGCAAGCTCGGAAAGTCCCTTGAGCCAGGGCTCCTGCTTTTCTTTTTTGTAGCACTCGAGCCACGTGTCATATCTTTTACCGTCGATGAAGCCGTAGTTTTCACCCTTCACCCCGTGCCACTGACTCATTCCGTCAATGACCGCCTTCGCAAAGGCCGTCTTCTGAGCCTTGCTTTTTAAAAGGAAGCCTGCTTCAAGCACATTTTTGCCCTCAATAAAGCTCATACCCATAAGGGCAATTTTATCATCGTTATATGTAAATAGCACCTCGGGCATTTTTACGCTTGTGTTTACTGCAAGAACTTTAAGCTGTAAGGCTTCTTCGAGGTTTGCCCCCTGCCTGCGAAAGGCTTTTACGGCGACAACGCTTCCGTCAGCAAGGTCAGCTCTGAACACCTTACCGAAGCTTCCTCCGCCGATGAATTTAAGTTCATTTATCTCTGCGGAAAGCTCCTTCGGGGAGACTGATTTTATTTTTTCTTCAAGGAATTTGTTGTTCATTTCAAGGATTATCATAACTTTTCCCCTTTTATTACTTCTTGAGATAAAGTTTAACATAAATGAGAGTTTTTTTCAATTGCGATATAATAATAAAAAAGTATCACTTTTCATACTTACGCCACCTGAAAAGTATCAGATTTCACATTTACAAAGATTTTTCTCTATGCTATAATGAAAATATAAAATAAAAAGGAGGAAAACAAAATGGAAGAACGCTTAAGCTACAAACAGCGTATAAAAACCTTTACCAAAATTGCAGCAGCAATCAACGGCGTGGCTTCGGCTCTGCTGAATTTCACAACCGAAAAGCTTGATGCCTACTTTACTGCGCAGGACACAGAGCCTCTTTCACAGCTTCTTTTTTATCTGCCGAGAACAATTCTCATAGCTGTACTACTATCGCTTTTCTTTGTACTTGGTAAAAAGCTGACATCTGACAACAGAAAAGCCGTTGTATTTATGGGTGCGATTTATTTCGGTGCAGAGATTGTAAATCTCATAACGATCTATCTGACTGCCGCACAGGATTTTCTGGCCTCTCTCGGATATCTTACAGAAAGCGCCATTCTGATTCTGACCTCTGTCATACCCGTTATCGCAATCCCCTTAACCGCCCTTGCGGCGAACCTGGCCTTTACTGCCTTTGAGGGACTTCATCCTAAGTTTTGCGGCAAGTGTCTCGACAATTCAGAGCTTCCTCTTTCAAGAGCAAGAAGCAGATATGTGGGCTATGAGCTTATCGGTGCCCTTGTTATCGGTCTTGTATCTGTATTTCCGATATTTATCGTAGGCTTTTTAACAGCAGATAACTTCGGCACTGACAATTACGAGTCCCTCCTCGAAAATATAGTTCTGATATCCTCTGCCTTCGGCGGAATGATGTCCTTTGCAGTTACATATTTTGCCGGCTACAAGCCCTATAAAAGCCACATCGACGCTATGGCTTTTATTGCCTGCTCAGGCTTAGGCGCTAACATAGGTATAATTTTCTCTAATATTCTCTATTTCATACAAAACAGTCTTTTTCCGGCAAGCCCGACCGAGCTCACCGAAGGTGCAGACTACCTCGAAGCTATCGGCTCTCTTGCGTCGACAACGGCCTTCTCAGGCATTTCAGTTTTCGTTCCTTTAGTTGTGACCGTGTTTATAATGAAATATTTCTTCTCACAGACAAAAATCACACTTTTCAGTGAAACCGAATAAATCACGGTTTTTTAACTCAAAACTCTTGACTATAACTCAAAAATATAGTATCATAGGCTGAAATGTTAACAAATCGTTAACTGTACATTTTAATAAACGGAGGCATTGAAATGAAAAAATTTATGAAAAAATCTTTCGCTCTTCTCCTTGCTCTTATGCTTCTTTCAGGCTCAATGGTTTGCCTTGCAGCCGCAGAAGAAGAAAAGACCTACAACTCCTATGTTCTCTTAGGCGACAGCATCGCAAGCGGCTGGAGTGATGTTAAGGAAATCGAATCACGCTTTACCAGAGTTCCCGGCTCCTACGGCGACCTTGTTGCCAAGGGCCTCGGCATTGCTGATGAAAACTACTATCCTATGGCTTGTATCGGTTTCAGAACAGTTGAAATGCGTTACATTCTCGAGGAAGACTTTGAAGCAGACCGTTTCCTTTACTATTCAATTGATAAGGAAGAAATGGACAACAAGTACGCTCCCGCAATGCGCAAGGCAATTGCAGAAACAGACCTTATCACTCTTAATATAGGCGGTAACGACTGGGGCTCTTTCCTCGGCTGGCACGTTTTTGAGGAGCTTGAAAAGTCCGGAGTTGCAAACGAAGAGTTCCTTACAACTCTCAGAGAATATCTTGAAATCGCAGGCACAGAGGAAAATAACATCAACACCATCGTTGACATCGCTGCCCTTTGCGAATCAATTCCCGAGCTCGCTATGGTTTTACCCAAGGCTCTTGAAACAGGTCTTAAGAACTTCTTCATCAACTGGAATTATATGATTGAGGATATTCTTGCTCTCAATCCCGATGTAACACTTCTTGTTATCGGTATGTTTGACAACTCACTTCAGGATCCCAACTCCGAATATGTTACCGTAAAGGAAGAAGACCCTGCAGTAGCTGAACTCAAGGCTTCTTTCGGCCAGACAATAATTAACTTTGCAAACACTCCGATGATCGAAGGCGCAAAGAAGTACGGCTACATCTATGTTGACACAACAGGTACCTTATGCGAAGAGCATCACCCCAGCCTTACTCCCAACGGCGGCCACAAATTTATTGCCGATAAGATTCTCGAGGCTCTTCCCGATGCAAACTTCCCCTACACCGATGTTGAAAAAACATCAAAGGAATTCACCGCAATTGAGTACCTTACACGTAAAGGCATTATGGAAGGCGTTACAGAAACATCCTTCGCTCCCGGCGAAAAGCTCACATCAGCACAGCTTGAAAAAGCTCTTTTCAACCTTACAGGTAAGGAAAACCTTGCTGATAAGTCAGATGCTTCCGTTTCACGCGTAAAGCTTGGCTTTGCAATGTACCGTGCCGCATCCGCACTTAATCCCGGTATTATGGGCTTTGCAAAAGCATTTTCACTTTTAATCAGCGTTATCTTTGAAAACGGTCCCTTCGGCTTTGCTTCATCTGTTACAAGAGGTCAGGCAGCTGTAACTCTTATGTATCTTATAAACAAATAAAAATAAAAAATCCGTCGGCTCGCACCGACGGATTTTTTTATTTATTCAGCATCCACACCATATAATTAAGATACCCTGCAAAGCTTACCCACAAAAGATAAGGTATCTGCAGAAGGCCGGCAAGCTTGTCGCTTTTATAAAACTGCACAATCATTATGAGTATCAGCACCCACAGACCGATAAGCCACAAAAAGGCAAGACCGTAAGCCTCAAAGTTAAAAAAAAGTACACTCCAGAAAAAGTTGAAAAACAACTGCAAAGCATATATAATCATACTGCGGTTTCTCATACGTGAATTATCTGTGAGCCAAACTCTTGCGGCGCTGATTGCCATAAGCGTGTAAAGTATGCTCCACACAATTGGAAACACTATATCAGGAGGGGTAAGAGGCGGCTTCACAGCCGTTTTGTAGCTCTCCATACCCATATTTGTGAGTAATGCCGAAAGACCACCCACAGCGCCCGTTATGAGCAAAAACACGCCGTATACCTTAAGCTTGCTTTTATCAATCTTCATATTATCACCCCTTATATGATATGTCACTTCAAGGGGTGTTATACTGTAAAAAAGGACTGCGGATGATGTTCGCAGTCCCGTTTTTGCTATTCAGTTTTTTCGGAAATCTCCTCAACCGAAGCTTCTGTAAGCTTTTTCACCTTTTCCTTTTTCTTTGTGATTTTCAGATTCATAAGCATCAGTACTCCGCCCATTATGAGAAGCACGCAACCCTTGATAAGCAAATCTGCTTCAAGGTCGCTAAGAAGCATAATCACAAGCACAGCAATTGAAACAAAGCCAAGGTTAAGGGAATAAAGTCGGTTTTCCTTAAGTCCCTGCATAATGAAAACAACAGAAAGGGCAAAAATGCAGAAAGCAAAGGCAAAAACCGCAAAGCTGTCATACCCTGACCTTAAGGAATCAATTTCCGGCAGCATCCACACAACCGAATGCCCCGTTGAAACTAACGCACCTGCACCGACAACGGCAATCTGCAGCTTTTTGAAGATATCACTACCGATTAAGCCTTTGTTTATGAAAAATGTAATTCCGAAGGCGACCGCCGACAAGACAAGCGCAGAGATTTCCGCTTTCACTTCACCGTACACGTAATCGCTTCCCGAGTACAGACAGACAAGCAACGTCACCATACTTCCTGCAGTACCGAAAAGATAAAGAGGGTCGGTGATATCCTTGTCCCTTTCAAGCATATTGCATATAGCAAATGCAGTAAGCAAAGCAACAAAGGGATTGATGGCATCGTAATCAACAAATATCTTATAAATATAATAAACAGTCATAAGCAAGGTTATAACCTGACCGTATCTGTACCGCGCACAACCGAGCTTTTTGCCGTAAAAGGCTACAAATAAAACTCCGACCGCAAGGGCACCCGTCACTATAGCAATTGTCAGCTCGTTTGACCTTACGGAATATTCCCAAAGCAGATTCAACACAAAAACCATTGAGCCGTAAATAAACGTAAGAGCGGAAACGCTTTTCATTGTAAAGAGAACAGGCAAGGTAAAAGCAATAAGTGTGAGTCCGATTTTCATTCCTCCGAGGTTATACTCAAACAGCTCGTTTACAAAAACAAGGGAAACCCAATTGCCAAGCACCCACGCCGAAGCGGAAAGCTCTTCCATAAAGGAGTCGCCGTTCATTTTAATAAGCACATATATTGAAAAAGCAGCGCCGAGTGCCGTCGGCACAAGAGAAAAGACGGTTTTGCCGACCGCAGGAATATGATCCCAGCTCCAGACAAGTATAAGTATCGCACCTGCAAGAAGCATAAGTCCACCGAAAATCGAAAGTACAACCGTAGCCTTACTGACGTATGCTTTCTCCGTGTCATCTGTTTTTACGTTTCGCTTTTCGCCGTAGATAAGCTCTTCAATTGAAACATCAAGAGCCTCGGCAAGAGTGCCTATCATTTCAATATCAGGCTGAGTTCTGCCTGTTTCCCAGCTTGAAATCGCCTGACGGCTGACGTTTACGGTTTTTGCAAAAGTCTCCTGGGTTATTCCCTTTGCCGTGCGCAAACGTTTTATGTTGTATGCAATTTTTGACATAATCATTCACCTCTTTATAATTGTTATAGCATACACAAATATGTTTGTCTATAACTTAAAAGAAAAATAACGCTCTACAATCTGTAGCAGAGCATTATTTCACTGTAGCATTATCATTTTTACCCGCCCGCACACTTTTTGCACGGTGTGAGTCCAAGCATAATTGATTCATCAACGGTTGACTCAATTCTGTTTACACCTGCACAAGCAGGGTTGTAGTGATATCTTTTTCCCGTGGGTGTTCTGTAAACCAACTCTCCCTCTTCGACGTTTTTATTTGTGACAGCAGCGGTCTGATTAAGCAATGTACCCTGCGTAGCATTCTCCGTATTGACAAATGCTTCCGTATTATTTGCCGAACTTTCAACCGATACCGCCGAGGTTGATTCTCTTGATTTAAACTCACCGCTCGGCTCAAGCATTTCTTTAAAATTAACCTGACCTATTGTAAGGCCAAAAACAAATGCAATTATAATTGCAATCAGATTGAGTTTACTTCCTTTTTCCTTTATTTCTTCCATTTTATATCACCCGATATAATTTTATATAAAAATGAGACTGTTGTCAAATAAAAAAATTAACTCTCCTGACAAAACGCAGTAAAGAGTGACGAAAAAATCCGTCACCCTTTATTCATTATTTCATCAGTTAACAGCACATTCCCAATTACCTGTAATAACAAGATCCTGCCCTGCCTTTGCACCGCCGACAAATTCATCAATATCAACCGTAGGATGATTTTTGTTTAACCGAAGCTTATCTCTGCATTGATTTCTGGTAACCGTAATTAACCAGGCTTTTCTGTGCTCCTCGCTTTTAAAGTCAGGAGATTTCTGAAGATACTTAAGCATCGTTTCCTGCACAGCATCCTCTGCATCAGCAGAATTGCCCAATATAAGCAAGCTTAAACGAAACAGCATATCTGCGTAAAGGTTTACTGTTTTTTCTATTTCATCAGCCGGCCGTGCCGATGTTTTTTTCACTTCATCAACCCCTTTCACTTAATACACGTTTGAAACAGTCATCAGGTCAATTTTATTTGCATAATTCCGCCTCTGAAATTTTTTGAATAACACCTTCACTTTCTGTCAAACATCTACACAGAAAGTGAGTTGATGATTTATGTTCAAGCATGAAAAAATGTTATTCCACCCCGTATCCGTTGAAAAACCTAACCCGCAGTACGCCGCACTTTTACAAGAGCAGTTGGGCGGTGCAAACGGTGAGCTCAAAGCTGCGATGCAATATATCTCTCAAAGCTTCAGGATAAAAGATCCTGAAATCAAGGACCTTTTCCTTGATATTGCCGCAGAGGAGTTGGGTCACATGGAAATGATTGCACAGACAATCAACCTCCTGAACGGTCACGATGTTGAAGCAACAAATGTACCTGCAGGTGAAATCCAGACCCATGTTTTGTTGGGGCTTAACCCCGGTCTTATAAACGCATCGGGCTATTCATGGACGGGCGATTATGTGTCTGTAACTGGCGACCTTTGTGCCGATCTTCTTTCAAATATTGCATCCGAGCAAAGGGCGAAGGTAGTTTATGAATATCTTTACAAACAAATCGACGACAAAAAGGTCAAGGAAACAATTGATTTTCTCTTAAACCGTGAAGAAGCCCACAACGCGATGTTCCGTGAAGCCTTCAACAAGGTTCAGAATACGGGATCAAACCGTGACTTCGGAACAACAAAGGCGGCAAAGATGTATTTCAGTTTATCTGAGCCCTCTGAAGCTGACACATTTGCACACACCAATGTAGAGCCAACTTCCTTTAAATAAAAAAACGCCCCCTTTGGGACGTGAAGCTTTCATAAAAAAGAAATAACCCCCGGTACCGATGTTTCTTTACACATCTTGTTGGTACGGGGGGTTATTTCTGTTCTGTCTTGTTATCTAACTTCATTTGGTCAACCTCTCTTTCTACAGAATGTTACGTCTTCAATTTTCTCCTGCCCTGCACTCTTGTTTTAGGTTTGTTTTCTTCATATTGTTTTTTATTGATCTATTTATTCATGCAGGACTTTTTTGAAGACTTTTGGTTATTACCTGTACATTGGTATCACCTTTCCCTTTCTGTGACTATATATTAACATAAAAAATTCCACATTTCAATATCTTTTTTGTACAAAGTTAACTGTATTGTTTTTATGCAAGAGGGAGAAAGTGCAAAAATCAGCCTCAAAACCATTGACATTTGATTGCCAAATTTGATATGATTTATTTGTTGGGGTGCTTTTTGCACCCTTATTTTTTTCTATTACAAAAAAACAAACCGTTCAAAAGTACTTTTACTCTGAACGGTTTCATTTTTTATCACCATATAAAGGGTATCAGTCTGTATTTCACTCTTTGCTTATACTCCTTATAGCCCTCAAGCTCTCTTTCCAGAAGCTCCTCCTCATTTCGGATTCTCTTCGCTATCAAAAAGGGGTACACAAGGAAAACCGCAAAGGAATATACCGAACCCAATACAAGAGGAATTAAAAGGAACAGAAACAATGTAACGCTGTACATAGGATGCCTTACGATGCCGTAAAGCCCCGTATCGACAACCTTCTGATTTTCCTGCACCTCAATTGTACGGCTCAGATATGTATTCTCACGAAGCACCTCGGCATAAAGAGCATACGAGACAAGGAAAACTGCCGCCATCGCTATGCTTACGCCCTTGGGCAGGATATACCAGCCAAAGCGGTAGCCGAGTCCCGGCAAAATGAATCCCACAAGGAACATCAGTCCGCTAAGCTTTACCACAAGGCTCTGCTCGGCTTCCTTCTCTTTTGCATTGAGTCTTTTTTCAAGAAGTGCGGGATTTTTAACCATCATCACAACGCCTGCTAAAAACATCGGCACAAAGAGTATGCCCATTAAAATCCAGCCGTTGATAAAATCAACCGTACCCGCCGGGAGAAATATCAGTAAGCCTACAAGGAGAGCTCCGAGTGAAAACTTAATTATTGCAGATATAAATAACCTGCCTGTCATACAGACCGCCTCCCATAATAATTATTCAAACAACAAAGCCTGTCACAGTCCTAAGAAAGCAAGTAATTTGTTGAAAATATCTCTGAACCAAGTAATAATCTTTTCAAAAAGAGTTAGGCTTACCTCTTCACCGCTTTTTTCATTGGTCTGAAGTGAAAGCCAGCTTATAATTCCGTTAGGTATTGCGAAGGTTATCTCTTTTCCGTTGCCGTCCACGGTTCTTGAGTAGTAGAACTGCTCACCCGAGTCCATAAACATATCATTGGTAACTGCACCCCAGATAAAATGCTCCTTATCAATAGCATTCTGCTTTGTATTCGATGCCCATACAGCCTCTGTAAAAGCAGTGTGGCGTATGCCGTCGGGGCGGTTTGTGATTGTAGTAAGAAAATCAAAGGTTACCTTTGCCATTGAGGTTGTTGCGGTAGGATAATAATCCTTATCACAGCTGAAGAGCCACATTGATGTATCATTCAGCTTTGCAATTTCATTGGTAGTGGGGTTATAGAGAGACGCGATAGGCATAGCGCCGGCAAAAAAATCAGGATATTTTGTAACCATATGCCACACCATTGATCCACCCGTAGAATAACCGCTGATATAAATGCGTGAGGTGTCAATCTTATCGCTGTAAAGAGAAATAAAGTAATCAATAGTAGCCTTAAGTGAAGCACATCCGGTTTCGTACCAGTTGTGAGTTATATCCTTTGAGGATCTGGGTGCAAGAAGAAAGGCTCCGCCTGCATTTTCAAAACGCGCCTGATATTCGGGTGATGCCCAATTACTGAAGCGGTACCAGTCAAGCTGCGCTCTCGGCTCATCACCGGATTTTGCACCGTGAAGCCATATCATAAGCGGATACTTTGTATTCTCCTCGGTTTCTGGAGCGTAATAAACGTAATCGAGCTCACCGGGACACTCTCCATCAAGGAACCATGTATCAAGCACATCGTTACCAATTGAAAGTGTTTCCGCAGAAGCAACGAAGCTCACAGCCACACATGACATCAGAACGAGCACTGCGAGCATAAATGAAAGTGTTTTTTTCATAATATAGCCTCCTTGTACGGGAAAATATTTCCCGTGTATACAGACATTTTAACAAATTCAGTACAACTTGTCAACGAAAAGGGAAGAAGGGAGTAACTTTCGGGCTATATTATACCGTATCTTTTGCACCTGCTGAGGAGAATGTTTTTAAAATGATCATATTTGAAGCTGTTTTTGACGTCGCTTACATCCGCATACATCCCTGCAATAAGATTCTGAATAACAGTTTCAGCAAGAAAAGCCTCAAATACGTAATCATCCTGAAAGGCTTGCTCAATATCCGTGTTCATTTTTGTATTTACGCCATCTACCGCAGACCGGTAAATCAGGTTTTCCTTACCCAGATATTCACCCATCTTTTTAAAGTATTCAAGTCCAGCTTTCATATCTGAAACGCTGAATTTTCCCTTATACTCAATCTGCCTTTCACCCCCGAGCAAAATATTGTCAATACTTGTTTCAAGCACCCTTGCAAGGTCAGGCAGAACCGTAATATCAGGCAGAGTTTCACCTCTTTCCCACTTGCTCACCGCCTGAAAGGTAACACCTACCCGTTCGCCGAGCTCGTTTTGGGTCAGCCCCTTTGCTTTGCGCAGTGCCGAAATCTGACCTGCGATTTTTGACGTGTTCATATTAAAAACCTCCTCTTGTTTACTGATTACAGTATAACAAGAGGAGGTGAGGTTGTAAATAACTTAGTGAGGGAGGGTTCATCAATGTTTTTCAACCGAACACTAAGCTTCAAAGCTGTGACACCGTCGGTCAGAAATATAAGAACCTGCCTACGGCAGAACCTTGTTATTCGCTTCGCTCATAATGTGTCGTTAGCTTCCCTTGGAGCGGTCGCAACCCTCCCTATTTCTTCCTGTTCAGCCTTCGCCTTCCTCTGCCACCGGCAGCGGCTCGGCTGAACCAGTTAACAGCCGTGTTACGTCTGCCGAAACACAGTTACACAAGCTTGATACCGATTAAAGTGCAAAAAGAAAAAGGACATCATGAAGATGTCCTTTTCTTTTTGTCTGTTCAGGTCAAATTGACGAACAGCAATATGTTAGCTTTCTATTCTGTATGAAAATGGTTTTATGTCATTATAAAGCATATGGTCATTTTCGGCTTGGATTACTTTTTTATCTAAGATTTTGTGTATTTCACAA
>JAZRFT010000031.1:0-113039 GCA_045643805.1 Acutalibacteraceae bacterium | reverse complement strand
AGAACCATCTGATCACCTGTGTAAGCGTGAACAGTTGTCATGATACCGCTCTGGATAGCTGCATATTCGTTGAGAGCCTTAGCCATGGGAGCAAGGCAGTTTGTTGTGCAGGAAGCAGCGGAGATGATCTTGTCATCAGCTGTGAGTGTGTTTTCGTTAACTGAGTAAACGATTGTGGGAAGATCGTTACCTGCGGGAGCAGAGATAACTACCTTCTTTGCACCTGCTTCGATGTGAGCAGCTGCCTTATCCTTTGAGCAGAAGAAACCTGTGCATTCGAGAACTACGTCTACACCGATTTCACCCCAGGGAAGTTCTGCGGGGTTGGGCTTTGCATAGATGATGATTTCCTTGCCGTCAACTGTGATTGAGTTTTCACCAGCTTCTACAGTGTGACCGTCATATCTGCCCTGTGCAGTGTCGTACTTAAGAAGGTGAGCAAGCATCTTGGGGCTTGTGAGGTCGTTGATAGCAACAACTTCATAACCTTCTGCGTCGAACATCTGACGGAATGCAAGACGGCCGATACGACCGAAACCGTTAATAGCAACTTTTACTGACATAATGATTTACCTCCAAAAATTGAATTGAAAAATAAATTTTTAACCTTTAATATATTAACCGATAACGTAATTTTTTGCAACCTTTTTCACAATATTTTTTCTCCCTTTTGAAATATTTGACATTCTCACCAAAAACTTAAGCCTCAAAGTCAAAAAGGGTGTTATACTTATATAGACAGTATAGTATTTTTGTGCTATAATGCATATCATAAAAAATATGAGCCTATGCTGATACAAACATAATAAGAGGTGTTACTATGAAAGAAATCAACATAAAAGAACTCAAGGAAAGTGCCGTTTCTCTTTTCGATGACCGCTGGTGCCTTATCACCGCAGGTAATGAAAAAAGCTGGAACACTATGACAGCCTCCTGGGGTGCAATGGGTGAATTGTGGAACAAGGATGTATGCTTCTGCTTCATCCGTCCCCAGAGATACACCTACGAATTCACCGAAAGAGAGGAATATTTCACCTTAAGCTTCTTCTCCGAGGAATACAAAAAAGCACTCACCTTCTGCGGAAGAAACAGCGGAAGAGATGTTGACAAGGCAAAGGAAACGGGTCTTACCCCCAAGGCAACCGACAGCTCAATCACCTTTGAGGAAGCCGAAATTGTGCTTGTGTGCAAAAAGCTTGCTTTTCAGGATATCAAGCCCGAGGGCTTTGTCGATATGACAATTGATGCAAGCTGTTATCCTGCAAAGGATTATCACAGAATGTACATCGGTGAAATTGTAAAGTGCTATGTGAAATAAGCAAAAGAAAGGGGCTGTAAAAAAGCGCAGATCGCATAAAACAAGATAATTAAAGGGTTTCTCGGGGATTGAAAGCTACAAGAAAGCCTTCAAAACATATAAAACTTTAAAATTGACAAAAAAATGCATTTTTTGTGTTTTGTGCTATAAACAAACTTCGCCTCTCGGCGTACCCTTGTACGCCTTCGGGTAACCGAAAAAACAAAGCAAATGCTTTGTTTTTCGCTCAGCTTGTTCATTCTGCATCATTTTTTCACGCCCCTAAAAAGGAGCTGTAAAAAAACTTTCGTTTTTTTACAGCTCCTTTTGTTTTACTGTGCTAATCTTTCAACAACAGCGTAGGGAATTGTTACCTCTTCCACAAAGCCGTATTCATTTACATAGTAGAAGGTAAGACCCTTTTGTGTGAATGCGCAGGCACTCTCGTAGATAACCGTACCGAAGCCGTCCTCATCGTCGGGGATTTCATCGTCAGAGTAGTAATATTCCTCCTCTTCATCCTCGTAATATTCGTCGTCTTCAACAACCTCACCGTATTCGTCAGTTACCTCTTCGGTTTTGACCTCGGGGATAATGCTATCATATTCATAGCCGTTGTAAATTCTGTAGAGAATTTCGCTTACTGCCATGTAATCCTTGCCAACAAGCACATCCTTTGAAACAAATTCACCGGTAGCCTTATCGAACACGTAGCCGTCAACCATTCTGTTGAAAAGTGTAAGGCTTTCCTCTGCAGGTTCTTCTTCATAATCCTCATCAGAGCCCTCTTCCTCGGACTGTACTGTCACAGGTGCACTCTGCACAGCAGTGGGATCTTTGATGCCGATTTTTTCAACGATGGAA
The DNA here is from genome assembly GCA_045643805.1 of Acutalibacteraceae bacterium. GTDB lineage: Bacteria > Bacillota > Clostridia > Oscillospirales > Acutalibacteraceae > UBA6857. Next base: position 110,878 of record JAZRFT010000031.1, on the reverse strand, counting down.
ACATACTGCTCGTTTTCGTAGCTTACTCTTGCAACAACGCTTTCCTCAATGGGAAGGTCACTGTCCTTACCGCCCTGCTGAATATAGCTTTCGTAGGAGCTCTGTGCAGATTCAGCCTTGAGCTTATAAACATTGATTGCATCGGTGAAGAAGGTGTTTATAGCCTGATAACCGACATTACTGTCGTTAAATTCAGGATATTCAAAGGTATATCTGCAATAAACCTTGCCGTCGTCGGTTTTGCCTTCAATTGTCTGCTTTTTGATTTTATAGGTTCTTTCTTCGACAAGCTTACCGCTATTGTCAAAAATAGGTGTCGTGCTTATTCTTTTTATCTTAAAGGAAACTGTACCGCTCTGAAGGTCACCTGTCTTTTCAGTTACAAGATAATAGTTATCCGTCTGCACTCTCTTTTCACCGCTTTCGGCATAGAAGTAGCATTCGGAATAATAGCTTCCGTCAAGGGCACGCTTGCTCTTTGTTATTTCAGTCTTTACAACGGCTGTATTCTTCTGCTGCTTATAGGCGAAATAATAGTATCCGTCATAATAATAGCAGTTTTCTCTGTTTATCTGATGATGGGGAGCAATTGAGAAAATTGACAAAAGGTCGTCAATCTTCTTCTCTTCAATTTTATAATAAGCATACTCCTCTGCTTCTTCATCATAGAATCTGCCTGCAGGGTCCTTCTCTTTGTTCAATTCGGGATACTCGTTATAAACTCTGGAATAAACTCCGCCCTTGTCGTAGGGATTTATTTTTTCAAGGAAGGTTTCTGCATCAGTAACCTCACTGTTGTAGTCAGTTCTCAAGGCTGAAAAGCATCTTGCCACAACCTCCTCGAGCATAATTTCCTCCTGAGTGGAAAAACCTACTGCAGCCACAACCTTTTCGGCAGGCTCTGTGGTTTCAAGAGTGTCGGTGCTGAGCTTGATGCCTGACAAAACACCTGCAAGCACAGCCACAACACACATAACTGCAATTATGACAGCAAGGGTTTTGTTCTCTTCCTTTTTGTTAACAACAGGCGCACGGCGAACGGGTCTTTTTCTTACCGGCTGTGCTTCTGTTTTTTCTTCAGAAGCTTCCTCGATTTTCACTTCAGCCTCAACGGGCTTTTCAGCTTCCTGCTGTACTTGCTCTGCATTCTGCTCTCCGTTTTCGTAAGCAGGCTCATCGGTGTCTTCAGCTTCAACAGACTCTGCCTCCTGTTCAAGGCTGAAAATCTGAGTTGCATCGTGACCCTCTTCTTCCTGCGGTGCTTCAGAATATACATTTGTATCTGCATCTTCACTTGCATCAATGTCATAATAACCTGCGTTGTCGTTATTCTCGGCATAAACGGACTCTTCCTGAGGATAGTCTTCCGCTGCATCGCGGATTACATTGTCCGAAAAGCTTGAAATATCGGTAAATTCCATGTGCTCCGTCTGCGGAACATATTCGGGATATTCGGGAATTTCCACGCTGAATTTTTCCTTACCGCACACAGGACAGAAGGAATAAGAATCATCGTATTCTGCTGCACAATTTTTACAAATCATTGTTTTCACTCCTATTGCAATTAAGGTAACGAGTGTTCTTATCAGATGTATTCAAGAAGCTGTCTGATTTCTGTAATTTCAGCCGCAACACCCTCGTTACCGAGACCCTTACCGAAGAAATCACCGTAGTTCATTCTGATTGCCTTCATATCTGCACCGAGTGCACCCTGGATATCATTTACGGGATGGTCACCCACAAAGAGAGCTTCCTCATTTTTAACGCCTGCTCTTTTACAAGCTTCGTCAAAAATGCCCCTTGCAGGCTTGTAAATTCCAATATCACCTGATACCACAACAACATCAAACATATCTCTGATTCCTGCGGTATCAAGCTTTATGTTCTGAAGTGAGGAAACACCGTTTGTAATACAGCCGAGCTTGTAGCCGCGCTTTTTGATTTCCTCAAGCACCTCGACAGCACCGTCAAGCATTACAATATATTTGCCGAAATCATAGTTGAAGCTGTCATAAAGCTCCTGCATGGGAGGATGGTTTTCCCATTTCCACAGCTCGATAATTTCAGGGAAGTAAACCTCTCTGTCCTTGTATCCGCCGTCAACATACTCTTCCATTTCGTCAAGCTTCTGAAGACGCTCGGCTTCGCTTATTTCAGGAAAATACTTTGTAAGGAAGGACTCGCAGTAAAGTCTGTAAGCACCCTTTCTGCTCTGGAGGGTGTCGTCAAAATCAAAAAATATTGCTTTTACATCCAATTTAGCCATTTTTTACTTACCTCTTTATATAATTTCTTGCTGTGATAATATCCTTTTCAACCTGACGGGAAAGAGCCTCCATATCAGGGAATTTTTTCTCATCTCTTATAAATTTCACAAGGCTTACTTCAACATTCTTTCCGTAAAGGTCACCTGAAAAATCAAGTATGCAGGTTTCACTTCTCAGGGAAGAATTTTCAACCGTAGGTCTTACACCCACATTGGTAACTGCAGGATACCACTTGTTTTCAAGCTTAACCCTTGAGGCATAAACACCGTACCTCGGCACAATGAAATCCTCGGGAAAAAACTGATTTATTGTAGGAAAGCCGAACACTCTGCCGACTCCGTCGCCCTTTTTTACAGTAAAATCATAGCTGAAGCAGTAGCCGAGCATTGTGTTTGCCTTTTCAATTTCACCGTCGGCAATAAGTTTTCTTATAGCCGTTGAGGAAATAACCTCGTCACCGAGTAAAACCGCATCCATTGAAAAAGCCTTTACCCCTCTTTTTACAAGCTCGTTGCGGAGAGTTTCGGCGTTGCCCTTACCACCCTTACCGTAATGGTAATCAAAGCCACAGGAAACAACCCTTGCATTAAGACCTTCGATAAGAATTTTTTCAATGAACTCATCGGGTAAAAAATTCATTGCTTCGCGGAAATTGAAATCCACAACGGTAAATCCCATTTCCGTAAGAAGCTTTCTTTTCTTCTCCTCGCTTAAAAGCACAGGAGGGACACTGCCTGAAATAAGCTTTCTCGGATGAACATCAAAAAGCATCACAACGGGCACAAGGTTTTCTTCCCTTGCCCATTCGAGAGCAGTATCAAGCACCGACTTGTGTCCCAGGTGAATGCCGTCAAAATATCCCAGAGCAACTGCCGTACCCTGATTTTTTATTTTTTCAGGTAATTGAAACATACTTTCCTCCGGAGTTTTCAGGCGAAGTTAAAGTTCTACATAAACCCTTTTCACCTTAAGCTGTGTTTTCTCATCGGTGATTTCACCAAGGCCTAAAAATCTGTCATCCCTTGAGTAAACTCTGTAAAGCCCGGGATTAACATCGACCTTAAGCCTTTCACAGTCAAGCTCACCACCGTTTGCAAAGCGTTTTGCCTGATTGTCCGTCACCTTTATTATATCATAAGGAAGCAACCTGTCAACCTTGTGGAGTGAAGCACTGATTTCACCCTTTTCAAAAAGAGCCGTAAGCTCATCAAGTGTAATGCAGTCAGCAATATCCACACCGTTTGCCGCAGTACGCTCAAGCTTTGTCATAACCGCACCGCAGCCGAGCATTCTGCCGATATCGTCGATAAGCGTCCTTATATAAGTTCCCTTTGAGCAGGAAACCTCAATTTCAAATTCATTTTCGCCCTCATAATCTGTAAGCTCAAGAGAATAAACCGTTATCTGTCTTTTCTCTCTTTCAACCTCTATGCCCTGCCGTGCAAGGTCGTAAAGGCGTACGCCGTCCTTTTTGAGTGCAGAATACATAGGCGGTACCTGAAAAATCTCCCCCCTGAATTCAGGCAGAATTTTTTCAATGTCCTCTCTTTTTACATTCACTTCACTTTCCGTCAGCACCTGACCCGTTATATCAAGGGTATCGGTGGTCTTGCCGAGTAAAAATCTTGCTCTGTAAGACTTGTCGCTGTCGGGAATAAAGTCAATAAATCTTGTAGCACCGCCTACGGCAACGGGAAGCACCCCCGTAGCCATAGGGTCAAGAGTACCCGTATGTCCCACCTTTTTAGTGGAAAAGAGCCTTCTTAATCTGCTGGCAGCAAAAAAGGAGGTCATGCCCTCATCCTTGTTTAAAAACACAAAACCTGTCATTGACACTACTCCTTTCTTACCGCTTGTTACTTGCTGTTTAATACTTCATCAAGTATATACCTGACTACCGTGTTCTTTGCCTCTTCAGGTGTGCACTTCATTTCACAGCCCGCCGCCCTTGCGTGACCGCCGCCTCCGAAATGTGCACATATAAGTGAAGCATCATAAGCTTCACTTGTTCTTACGGAAATACCCGCTTTGCCGTTATCCTCCTGCTTTACGGTAAGTCCGATTCCTACGCCTTCAATCTGCCTTGTTATGGGCTTGATTGCATCAAGGTCTGATTTATCGGAATTACAGCTGTCGAGCATTTCCTTTGTAACGGTGATTACGGCAACCTTGCCCTCACCGTAAAATTCAAGTGACTGAAGGCAAAGCTTTTCAAGCATAATGCTGTTCATGCTTTTTGTTTCAAACATTTTTATGTTTATTCTTGTGTGGTCTGCACCCTTTTCAATAAGCTCTGCGGCAATACGGTGTGTACGGGGTGTTACATTTGAATATCTGAAGCAGCCCGTATCCGTACTCATACCCGTGTAAAGGCAGGATGCAATTTTACTGTCGATTTCCGCACCGAGACCCTTTATAACCTCGAAAACAATTTCACAAGCGGAGGCACTTTCACCTTCGCAGTAGGTCTTTTTCGCAAAAATCCTTGATGTGCCGTGATGGTCAAGAGCAAGGTCCACCCTTTCACCGTAAAGTTCACAGTAATTCTCACCGAGAAGCTTTTTCTCTGCAACATCAACGCTTACAATATACTTCTCCTCAAAGCATTCTTCTTCAATATCATCATAAAGATAAGAAAACTTTGCAGGAATTTTGTCGTCGCAGGACAGCTTTACCCTTTTGCCCATAAGCTTCAGTGCCCTCAGAAGGGCAAAGCCGCTTCCGAGGGTGTCACCGTCAGGATTTCTGTGGCAAAGGATGAGAATATCATCGGCATTTTTAAGCTCATTTACAGCCTCACTGAATTCAATTCTCATCACTTTCACCTTTTGTTTCAAGCTTTTTAAACATTTCAAAGCCCTGCTCAATTGAGTCATCGGCAACAAATTTAAGCTCGGGAGTCTTTCTTAAATGAAGCCTTGAACCCACCTCACGGCGGATAAAGCCCGTTGCGGCAGTGAGACCCTTTACTGCCTCCTTTGCTGACTCGATGCCCTTGAGGTCGCTGACGTAAACCTTTGCATAGGATGCGTCGGAGCTCACCTCAACACGGACAACGGTAAGCATTTTACCCATTACACGCGGGTCCTTAAGCTCGCGTGTAACGGCAATTATTTCTCTGCGAATATCTTCGCTGACTCTGTTAATTCTGAAACCTGCCATAATTTATATAGCCTTTCTTTTATATATGAGTGATTCGTAAAGTAGTCAGTAGTCAGCAGTCAGTAGTCAGGGTAATTGCTTCGCAATTATATATTTTCCCTGAAAAAGATTTTTTCATCTCAACTGACAACCAACTTTTATCAAACAAAAATTTGTAATTTATAGCTACACAAATTAAAATATATGCTTTAAAATCGCTTTGTGATTTTTTCCTGACTACTGGCTACTGACTACTCTTTCGCAAGCGTAAATTCAGCAGCAGTATTTACAATCAGTCGCGGTATTCTTCCATCATGAAGCACTCGAAAATATCGCCTTCCTTGATGTCGTTGAACTTTTCAAGACCGATACCGCACTCGAAGCCTGTCTGTACTTCCTTAACGTCGTCCTTGAAGCGGCGGAGTGAGGAGATTGAATCCTCGGTGATAACAATACCGTCACGGACAACACGGATAAGTGCATTTCTCTGCACCTTTCCCTCAAGAACATAGGAGCCTGCAATTTTACCTGCAGAGGAAAGGTTCATAACTGTTCTTACCTCAATGCGACCGAGAGCAAGCTCACGGTACTTGGGAGCAAGCATACCCTTCATAGCGGCCTCGATTTCCTCGATGCAGTCATAAATAACTCTGTACATTCTCATTTCAACGCTGTCACGCTCCGCAAGGGAAACTGCATTTGCATCGGGACGAACGTTGAAGCCAACGATGATAGCATTTGAAATTGCAGCAAGCTGAACGTCGGATTCGTTGATAGCACCAACACCGCCGTGGATAACAGCAACCTTTACTTCCTCATTTGAAAGCTTTTCAAGGTTCTGCTTAACAGCTTCAACAGAGCCGTTAACGTCAGCCTTTACAATGATGTTGAGCTGCTTGAGCTCACCTTCCTTAAGTGAAGAGAAGAGGTTGTCAAGTGTAACCTTCTGCTGTGCATTCCACTCTGCCTGCTTCGCCTCGTGCTTCTTCTTTTCAACAAGCTCTCTTGCAAGCTTTTCATCGGAAGCAACGTCAAAGGTATCACCTGCATTGGGAGTAACATCAAGACCTGTGATTTCAACAGGAACAGAGGGTCCTGCCTGCTTGATTCTCTGACCTCTTTCATTTGACATAACTCTTACACGGCCAACTGACTGACCTGCAACAACAATGTCACCTGCGTTGAGTGTACCGTTCTGAACAAGAAGAGTTGCAATGGGACCGCGGCCCTTGTCAAGTCTTGCCTCGATAACAACACCCTTTGCTGCTCTGTTGGGGTTAGCCTTAAGCTCTGCCATTTCAGCAACAAGGAGAATGTTTTCAAGAAGGCTGTCGATACCCATATGGGTTTTAGCGGAAACGGGAACACATATTGTTTCGCCGCCCCATTCCTCGGGAACAAGACCGTGCTCTGTGAGCTGCTGCTTGATTCTCTCGGGGTTTGCGCCTTCCTTATCCATTTTGTTGACAGCAACAATAATCTGAACGCCTGCTGCCTTGGCGTGGTTGATAGCTTCGATTGTCTGAGGCATGATACCGTCATCGGCAGCAACAACAAGCACTGCGATGTCGGTAGCCATAGCACCTCTTGCTCTCATTGATGTGAAAGCGGCGTGACCGGGAGTGTCAAGGAAGGTAATCTTCTGACCGTCGAGGTCAACTCTGTAAGCACCGATGTGCTGTGTGATACCGCCTGCTTCGGTTGCTGTAACTGAAGCGTTACGGATTGCGTCAAGGATTGATGTCTTACCGTGGTCAACGTGACCCATTACGCAGACAACGGGATCTCTCGGAAGAAGGTCATCCTCTGCGTCCTGATGGTCGTCGATGATTCTTTCCTCAATTGAAACAACAACTTCCTTTTCAACCTTTGCACCAAGCTCTGTTGCAACAATTTCAGCTGTATCAAAGTCGATAACCTGGTTAACTGTTGCCATTGTACCGAGCTTGAACATTTCCTTGATAACCTCGGCAGCTGTTCTTCTGAGCATTTCTGCAAGCTCGCCAACGGTGATTTCATCGGGAATTTTAACTACGAGGGTCTTCTTTGCTCTTTCAGCGGCAATTCTCTTGAGCTTTTCAGCCTCAGTTTCTCTCTTGCCTGAGCGCATACCCTGCTTTCTGTACTGCTGTGACTTCTGCTTGAGCTTCTGCTTTGAAGCGCCCATATCGTTGTCACGTCTGCCGCCCTGTGAAGCCATTTCATCGTACTTTTCGTTGTACTTTTCAAGGTCAACATTGCTGCTTCTTGTGTCGATAGTTCTCTTTTCACCCTTTGTTCTTGCCTGAAGCTTGTCGCTCTTTTCCTTTTTGGGCTGAGCGTTCTGCTGAGGCTGTACGGGCTTTGACTGCTGGGGAGCAGGCTTCTTTTCGGGAGCCTTGGGTGCTTCCTTTGCCTGAGGCTTTTCTGCCTTGGGGGCTTCCTTCTTTGCAGGAGCCTTCTTTTCAGCCTTGGGAGCTTCCTTTTCTACGGGCTCTGCCTTTACTTCCTCTACCTTTGCAGGGGCAGCCTTTTCAGCCTTTGCCTTTTCACCTGCGGCAAAGTATGCGTCAAAGGATTCAACCTGGCTGTTCTGTGTAAGTGTATCAAAAATCACATTGAGCTCCTTATCTTCAAGGGCTGTACTGTGCTTTCTGGGTTCATCGGAATATTTTTCAAGTATAGCAATAATTTCCTTACTGCTCATGCCGAAGTCTTTTGCAACTTCGTGAATTCTGTACTTATCTCTTGGCATAGTGTCATTCCTTTCTGCCTTATTATCAGCCTTACTGCTGATTTTCTTCGTATCTCTTAACAAGAGCCGAGGCAAAGCCCTCATCGGTGACGGTGATTACCGCCGCCTTACTGCCTATTGCCTTTGAAAGCTCTGTTATCTCATAGCTTACAATAATTACGGGTATGTTTTTCCCCTCGAAGGAGCAAGCGTGATTCATTTCTTTTTTGAGCCTTTCGGAGCCCTCAAAGGAAATGATGCAAAGCTCTGCTTTGTTTTTAACAACAGAGGAAACTGCGGCATCGTGACCGAGACAAAGGTTACCCGACCTTCTTGCCATACCTAAAAGGCTTAAGAATTTATCATTCATCGTTCTCTATCTCCGCTGCCATTTTTGTGAATACCTCTTCGGGAATCTGACATTCAAGTGCTCTCTGGAAGCGCTTTGCCTTTGCAGCAATCTGAAGGCACTTTGCACTTTTGCAGATATAAGCTCCCCTGCCTGCTGCCTTTCCGGTTTTATCGAGGCTGACGGTATAAGTTTCAACTCCGTTTTCCTCACCGGTTTTAGTCTTAACAACTCTGACAAGCTCTTTTTTAGGGAACATTTCACCGCAACCGAGGCATTTTCTCATAGGTATTTTTTTTGTTGTCATTTTATTACCCTCTTAAAATCAATCGTTTGCCTGACTGAGGGGTTTGATACCAATCTTCCAGCCTGTAAGCTTTGCAGCAAGGCGTACATTCTGACCCTTGTTACCGATAGCAAGTGAAAGCTGACTGTCAGGAACAATTGCACGGCAGCTCTTTGCGCCTTCTTCATCAACGGTAACTGTAAGCACCTCTGCAGGAGCAAGAGCAGCTGCGATGTACTTTTCAGGCTCTTCGCTGAAGCGTACAATATCAATTTTTTCACCGCAGAGGCAATCAACGATGTTGCTTACTCTCTGACCTCTGGGACCAATACAAGCGCCTACTGCGTCAACGTTTTCATCGTGGCTGTTAACGGCAATTTTTGTTCTTGAGCCTGCTTCTCTTGAAACGGAAACAATTTCAACTGTTCCGTCATAAATTTCGGGAACCTCCTGCTCGAAGAGTCTCTTTACAAGACCGGGGTGCTTTCTTGAAATTGTTGCATAGCTTGAGCCGCTTTCCTGGCTGATTGAAGCAACGTAAACCTTGATAAGCTGACCTGCCTGAAGCTCTTCACCGGGGATCATATCGGATTTGTTGAGAATTGCGTTTGCTCTGCCGATTTCGATTGAAGCGTCGCCTGTATCGGAGTAAACCATATTAACCTTTGCAGTAACAACTTCCTGATATCTGTTCTGGAATTCCTTTGCTGCAAGATCTCTTTCAGCCTCACGGATACCCTGACGGATAACGCTCTTTGCTGTCTGTGCAACAATTCTACCGAACTTTTTGGGCTCAAGAGGAAGCTCGATGATACCGCCCACCATAGCGTTGGGATCGTAGTTTCTCGCTTCGTCAAGAGTCATTTGTGCACCTGGCTCGAGAACCTCATCAACAACCTCAATTTTAACGTAAACATTCATCGTCTTTTCTTCGGGATTGATTTCACAAACAACATTGTCCTTGTTGCCGTAGCTGTTTCTTGTTGCAGAGATAATTGCAGCCTTGATTTTGTCGTAGATGTACTCTGATGAAATACCTTTTTCTGTTTCGAGCAGCTGCACTGCTTCAAAAAATTCTTTGTTCATTTTTTGTCATTCACCTTTCTTTATATTGAGTTCGCTTTTATTTTACATATCGAAGTCGTCGAGTTTAACCCATGACGCTTCTTTTTTAGTAAAGGTTATACCGCTTTCGTCGTCGCATCTTAAGGTGATGCTTCCGTCGTCATAGCTTTCAAGTACACCTGAAAACTCTCTTTTACCCTCTACGGGTCTTATCATTTTTACTTTGATTTTTGCACCGATGTATGAAGTGAAGTGCTCATCTCTTACAAGCTCTCTTTCAATTCCCGGTGAGCTTACTTCAAGGCAGTAAGCCTGTTCAATGGGGTCAGCTTCATCAAGAGGACCGTTGATTGCGTGCGTCATATCAACACAGTCATCAATACCCACACCGCCGTCCTTATCGATGAAAATACGAAGATACCACTGTGAGCCTTCCTTAAGGAAACGCACATCCCAAAGACGAAGACCTAAATCCTTCGCAACGGGCTCTGCAAGCTCCCAGACCGTTTTCACGGTATTTCCGCCTTTTGCCATAAAACCACTCCTTTTTAAATATTCAATTGTCATCGGGTATTATCCCCGTTTTTTGCAATAAAGAAGAGTGGGCTTCTTTCCGAAAAGCCCACTCTACCATAGAGATTAAGTGTATTATAGCACTATTGTATGAATTTATCAATAGTTTTTTGAAAGTTTTTTCCGTCAGGCCTCTGCACTCTCCGAATTGTTTCCTGCCGCATCAAATGCAGTAACGGTATAGGTATCCTTCATTCTGCCGTTTTCATCGACAAGCTTAAGCTCTCCACCTGCAAAGGTTTCAACTCTCGCAAGGAATCTACCGTTCTTTTCAATTCTGTAATAAGCTATACCGAAATTATCCTCTGACTCATCCCATGTAAGCTCAATGCCGTTTTCGGTTTCCGTCTTTTTAAGGTTTCCGACAGTCCCGGGAGCTTCATTCTCAAGCACGAAATCATTTGCAAGATAATCCTTGTAGGTATCCATAAACATACTGCTTGCAAACTTAAGGCTGTAATAGTGGTTAAAGGAGAATGTGATAATATTTTCAGCATAAGCAGAGGCAATGTTCATCTGTCTTACAAGTCTGTCGAAGGTAGCAGGAACATAAACGGTGTTTTCTGTTGCGGCAGGTCCCGTAATACCGTCAGTAAGAGTATCAGCAGTAGCCGAAGTGAAGCATTCAACATTTGCCCAGAGCTTCACGTCAGCATCACAGGTTTTTATTGCTTCGGCATAGGTTGCCCACACTCTTTTAAGATCCCGTTCCTTAACCCAACCTGCACCGACCGCATCCTGAGGACAGTAAATATCTCCGTCTCTGAAGTCCGTATATTCAAAAAAGCTCACAAGCTGTGCAAGAGAAAGAGCCGGACCGCCCGACATATAATTTGAGTAAAAGGGGCTTAAAAGAAGAGGAAGTGAGGAGTCGATTTCTGTCAGCTTTCCGAGTATACCGTTAAGTCCGTCGGAAATCTTTTTCACACCGAGTATGTTGAGCAGATTGTTGTTGATTTCAGGCACAAAATACCAGCCGCAAAAAGTATCCTCATAGCCTTCATAATAATTGTCGTAAATTTCCTGTGCCATTTTCTGACTTATCATGCAAACATCGGCATACTGCTGTGTCAGTGCCATCTCTGTCCAGAAATCGTCAAACATAGCAAGAGGAACAAAAAGCTTTATACCTGCTTTTTTACAATGGTAAAGAGCCTTCTCCAGAACATCATTTTCGCTTCTGTCAGCATTTTCAAATTCAGGAAGCTTACTGTCATAGTAAACAGTCCACTTACCTCCGCTCTTTTCAGCGGTTTTGTTTGCAAGATCCTGAACAACAAGATATTCAAGTCCGCAATCCTTCATATATTCCATTTCGCTTTCCCATTGGTCGTCATTCCAGCTGCTGCTTGCCCAGGACTGAATAAAGCTGCCCGTAAAAACAGGGTCACACTTTTTCTCTTCAGGCACGGCAAACCCTCCGAGAGCCGCCATAAAAAAAGCAATGATAGCGCTTACAATTTTTTTAATAAGATTAAACATAACTATTACCTCCTTGTTTATTGTAAAATCTACTGACTACTTATGATATCTCGTTCCCATGGAAATCTGCGAGGCTCTGTAAAGCTGTTCAAGAAGCATTATCCTTGCAATCTGATGAGGGAATGTCATTTTACTCATTGAAAGCTTGTACTTGCTTTTCATTTTAACCTCATCGGAAAGGCCGAAGGAGCCGCCGATAATAAACACCGCATTACTCACACCCGAAAGAGCAAGATCGTCAAGCTCCCTTGAAAGCTCCTCGCTGCTTCTCTGCTTACCTTCAATACACATTGCAAAAACCGCCGAGCCTTTGGGAATTTTTTCAATTATTTTTTTACCTTCAATTTCAAGTGCTCTGTCAATTTCCTTTTGTGACGGATTTTCCGAAAGCTTTTCAGCAGGAATTTCTGTCACCGTGAGCTTACAGATTGTCTGCATCCTTTTAAGGTATTCCGCCGAAGCGTCACGAAGGTACTGTTCCTTGAGCTTTCCTATACATATTATATTTAGGTTAATCATAACGTCACCTCAGAAGCGTATTATTCCTTCGTCATTTTCTTTTTTATTCACCTGCAGAATACAGTCCCTACCGTTGACCGCACCGATTTCACACAAAGCGGCAAGACTTGTCTGAAAGGCAAGGTCAGGAAAATTGTTTTCATCACTCAGGTGGCCGAGGAAAATTCTGCTTGTTCCCTTCTGCACAAGCTCCTTGACGAACTCGGCACACATTTCATTTGAAAGGTGCCCCCTGTCAGAAAGGATACGTCTTTTAAGATAATAGGGATACGGTCCGTTCTGAAGCATTCCTACATCGTGGTTGGATTCAAGCATAACAAGACTGCAACCGAGGATGTTTTCCTTCATTTTTTCCGTTATGCAACCCGTGTCCGTTGCAACTGCCGCCTTCTGTCCGTCGGAAAAGCTTATCTGAAAGCCGCAGCTTTCCACGCTGTCGTGGGGAGTGGCAAAGGGCTTTACAAAAACATCACCGAGCTCCATACCCTTTTCATCAACCACCTCAAAAGGAAACTTTGATGTGACGTGTCCGTTTTCCTCAAGCATTTTCATTGTTCCTGCCGATGCAAAAACGGGTATGTTGAAGGTTGAAGCCAGGATACGCATACCCTTGATATGGTCACTGTGCTCGTGGGTGATGAATATACCTGCAAGCTGTGACGGGTCAAGCTCTCTTGAAAGCAGAGCCTCCTTGAGTTTTTTTGCACTGACTCCGGCATCTATAAGTATCCCCGTTTTAGCCGAGCCGATGAAGGTGGCATTACCTGATGAGGATGAATAAAGTGAACAGAAACGCAATTTATGTACCTCCGGAAAAGTTGACACAAATCGCGGTCAACTTAAGTTAAAACTGCCGAGAAAGAAATTCTTTGTCGGCAGTCAGTTTTATTAGATTTTAACCTGCACTACCCACTTTTCCGCTTTCGGGAGTAATGGTTTTGCGGTAAATGTCTGCACCCACATTGCGGAGCTTTTCAACATAATCCTCATAACCACGGTCAATGTAAATTATGTCTTCAATTTCGGTCTTACCTCTTGCCATAAGTCCTGCAATAATCATTGCCGCACCGGCACGAAGGTCGTCAGCTCTAACGGGAGCACCTGTAAGCTCGGGCACGCCCTGGAAAACAGCAATTGTGCCGTCAACCTGAACATTTGCACCCATTCTTATGAGCTGATCAATGTATCTGAAGCGGTTGTCCCATACGCTCTCGGAAACAATGCTTGTGCCGTTTGCAACGGTGAGGAGCACTGCCATCTGGGGTTGCATATCCGTGGGGAAACCGGGATGAGGCATAGTTTTAACATTGCATTTTCTGAACTTGCCATCAGAAACGATACGCACAGCCTCGTCATATTCGGTAACACTTACACCGCATTCAAGAAGCTTTGCAGTAATTGATTCAAGATGCTTGGGAATAACATTTTTAACAAGCACATCGCCGCCCGTTGCTGCTGCAGCAACCATATAGGTGCCTGCCTCAATCTGATCGGGGATAATTGAATAGGTACAGCCGTGAAGGTTTTCAACACCGTGGATTTTAATAACATCAGTGCCTGCACCTCTTACATCAGCACCCATTGCATTAAGGAAGTTTGCAAGGTCAACAATGTGAGGCTCCTTTGCGGCGTGTTCAATTATAGTAAGTCCTCTTGCCTTTACAGCGGCAAGCATAATGTTGATTGTTGCACCAACGGAAACCTTATCCATATAAATGGAGCTACCGGTAAGATGGTCTGCTTTGGCGTTAATCATAGCATTTTCAACGGTAACATTGGCACCGAGAAGCTCAAAGCCCCTTATATGAAGGTCAATGGGTCTTACGCCGAAATTACATCCGCCGGGAAGTGCTACCTTGGCTCTTGAATATCTGCCGAGAAGTGCACCAATAAGATAATAAGAAGCACGCAGCTGCTTTGTCATCTCGTGGGGGATAATATATGAATTAACGGTTTTGGTGTTAATTTCAACCGTATGCTTATTGATAACTTTTACCTGTGCACCCATCTGGGTAAGGATTTTGAACATACAGGTAACGTCACTTATGTTGGGAAGGTTTTCAATTCTGCAAACATCCTGTGCAAGGAGAGTTGCGGGAATGATTGCAACAGCAGCATTTTTTGCGCCGCTTATTTCAATTTCGCCGGACAGTCTGTTACCGCCGTGAATAACCAGCTTTTCCAAAATTAAATCTCCTCTTTCATTTTTTCTCTTGAAATCCGCCCCTGCGGATTCCGGACTCAAAGTCCCGTATATATCCATAGAGCAAGGCGGTACAAAAACCAAGGAATCAAAGCAAAAAATCCGCCTTACTGATTAAAGGTCACTATTCAACTGCTGTATTATACCACCAAAAATCAAAAAAGAAAAGACATTTTCACTCTTTTTGTTCAATATACACTAAATATTTCTTATCTTTTTGTTTTTTTAGTTGTAAAACAAAATAAAAATGCCTGTAAACTGCCCTGATTTTAGTTTTTCACAAAAGCTTTTATAAACAACTGACAATTTTTTAAGCACAAAAACAAAAGAATGTTGAAAACCTTTTTCTTTTTTGATATAATCTCAAAGTAAAACAAAACGAGGTGATTTTTCTATGGATAACTTAAAAAAAGCAAGAGAAAATCAGGCAAAATCAATTATAAAAAATCTCGAAAAGCGCAACATGACGGCATACTACTGCGAAAGCAAGGATGCCTGCCGTGAAAAGGTACTTGAAATCATCGGCAACGGCAAAAGCGTCAGCTGGGGCGGTACAATGAGCTCAAAGGAGTGCGGCATCCCCGAGGCGCTCAAGGCAAATCCCGAATGCACCGTTTTTGACAGAGCGGACTACCCTGCTGATAAGCTGAACGAATTTTACAAAACCGCATTTTTCTGCGATTATTTCATTATGGGTACAAACGCAATCACCCTTGACGGTGAGCTTGTAAACATCGACGGCTTCGGCAACCGCCTTGCAAGTCTTATCTTCGGACCTGAACACGTAATTGTAATTGCAGGTATGAACAAGGTTTCCACCGACATTCCCGAGGCGCTCCACAGAGTGAGAAACATTGCCTCTCCCCCGAACACGGTACGCCTTAACAAAAACACTCCCTGTGCATTTGACGGCAGATGCCACGACTGCTACAGCCCCGACTGCATCTGCAATCAGGTTGTAATTACAAGAAGAAGCAGAGATAAGGAAAGAATCATCGTTCTTCTCGTCAACGACAATCTCGGATTTTAAGAGGTAATATAATGAAAGCTCCGTTAGCAGACAGAATAAGACCCCTTTCAATTGATGATATGGTGGGTCAGCACCACCTTTTAGGTGAGGGCAAGGCTCTTCGCAACATCATTGAATCAGGTGAGCTTCCCAACCTTATTTTTTACGGGCCGTCAGGCATCGGCAAAACAACCCTTGCCTCAATCATTGCCCGTAAAACAAACCGCAAATTCCACAAATTGAACGGCACAAGTGCAGGCACAGCGGACATCCGTGCAATTGTAAACGAGCTTGACACCCTTGCCGCACCCAACGGCATACTACTGTATCTTGACGAGATTCAATATTTCAACAAAAAGCAACAGCAGACTCTCCTTGACTATATTGAACGAGGAGAAATCACCCTCATTGCCTCCACAACGGAAAACCCGTATTTTTACATACACGGGGCAATTTTAAGCCGAAGCACGGTTTTTGAATTCAAGAGCGTTACCGCTGAGGATATTATCCCTGCGGTGAACAGAGCCTTTAACTTCCTTGAAAAGGAAAAAGGAATCATAATCAACGCCGACGACAGAACTATGCTTCACATTGCACGCTCCTGCGGCGGCGATGTAAGAAAGGCAATGAACAGCGCCGAGCTTTGTGTTTTAAGCACTCTGCCCGACGAAAACGGTGAAATAACAATCACCTATGAAACGGCAAATGAGCTGACACAGAAAAGTGCAATGAAATATGACCGTGAGGGTGACGAGCATTACGACATACTTTCCGCTTTTCAGAAGAGTATGCGCGGCTCCGATGCCGATGCGGCACTTCACTACCTTGCAAGACTCCTTGAAGCAGGCGACCTGCCGAGCGCAACAAGGCGTTTGCTTGTATGTGCCAACGAGGATGTGGGACTTGCCTATCCTATGATTATACCTATTGTAAAAGCGGCGGTTGATACTGCACTTATGGTAGGTCTGCCCGAGGCGAGAATTCCCCTTGCCAATGCCGTTGTGCTTGTGTGCAACAGCCCCAAGTCAAACTCCGCCTACCTTGCCTATGATATGGCGGCAGCAGATATAAGAAGCGGAAACTCAGGTCCTATCCCCCGTCAGCTTCAGAACAAGCACTTTGACGGTGAGGACAATCAGAACAAGGGTCAGTTTTACAAGTACCCTCACGATTATCCGAATCATTGGACCGCACAGCAATATCTTCCTGATAAGATTAAGAACAAGACCTACTATGTTCACGGTGAGAATAAGACTGAGCAGGCGGCGAAGGAGTATTGGGATAAGGTTAAGAAGTAAGAAAAGAGAAAAGTTCTTTTGTTTCTTTTCTTCCAAGAAAAGAAAGCCCCGCGGCGAGCGACAAACAAATATAATAACCACCACAAAGAATCAGGTGTTCTACCCAAAGGTAAAACACCTGATTCTTTTAATTTGTCACTTATTACTCAACAGCAATGTCATCTTGTTTCCTATGGTTAATATATGCACCTGCAAACAACGAAAATGAACTTATAAGGTAGTGTGAAACCGACACCAGATTATAGACCGCATCACCGCCTACAAAACTGCTTCCCAACCTTAAACCGAAGCCTTCTAACCATACGGCAGACGGATATTCCAGCAAGCGGATAACAGGAACGCCTAACAACCCTATACCATATAACACAGCAATCATAAGTAAGGGCAGCATAACAATTGAAATTAAGCTGATATATTTTGCACAATGCAGTTTACGACCTATGATATAGCCTGCACATAACAAGATACAGAAATCAACTATCAGCACAACACCTGCAAATGACTCAAAGACGTCCAAAATGAAATATCCGGAAAGAATGAAAATCACACTCAACAAAAACAGCGTTAACAATGAACACAAAGTGTTAACGATACTATTTTTTAACATTAAAACCACCTCTGACGCGTGCTGTTTTTATGCATACCCTTCAGTAACAATCTCCCATTGACCGCCCTTTTCTCTTGCAAGGTACCAATCCCATGTATAAAGCCTGTTTGCATTCCAAGCACCGAAGCGGCTTTTTAAGGGACTGCGGAAGGCTGACTTGAATACAATACATTCTGCATAATCCACATCTTTATTCAAGCTTCTGCAATAGTCAAGCTCATCTGCCGTTATGAATTTTAACGAAAACAGAACACAACCTTCCCTTGCATCAACATTTTCAACAATAACCTGCGCGGCCGAATCTATGTCCTCTTTAGAATATTCGGTACAGTTGTTATAATCAACCCTTACGCCCCCGGGATTACCAAAGACCCAATTAGCCGCACCAACTGCAGAAATGCAAATAACAAGTACAAGTACAGCGATAATCGTTTTTTTCATTTTATCACTCTTTTCATTCTACCATTTTAACGAGCAACAAATCTGCACATAACATTTCATCGCTCGCCGCGGGGCGTGACCTTTCTTGTAAGAAAGGTAACCCAAAGAACTTTAATTTTTTACTTTTTCAGCTTTACCTTAGCAGTAAACAAATCACCGTTAATGGCAATTTCAAGCTCGCCGCCCTGCACATCACAAAGGCTCTGTGCAATGGAAAGCCCAAGTCCGTTGCCCTCTGTCGAGCGTGACTCGTCACCGCGGACAAAACGCTCCTTAAGCTGGTCGGCAGTAATGTTAAGCGGCTGCTCGGAAATATTCTTGAAGGTAACGGTTCCCCATTCACCCTCACGCTTAACAGTAACATAAACCCTTGTGCCGTAAAGCGAGTATTTTTCGACATTCACAATCAGGTTTTCCATCACTCTGTAAAGCAGCTTGCCGTCTGCCCTGACAGTAAGACTTTCCTCAGGGATTTCAGCTATAACATTAAGCTTTTTCCTTTCAAGTCCGTCAGCGTGCTCACCGAGAAGCTGACTTACCATTTCATTGAGGCTGACCTCAACAAACTCAACCTTTATGTTGCCCGTTGATGCCTTTGATGCTTCAACCAAATCCTCAATCAACTTCTTGAGCCTGTCGCTTTTTTCTCCGAGTACATCAAGGTATTCCTTTGCATCCGTGTCATTTATCTCACACTTTTTGAGAAGCTCAACATAGTTGATTATGCTTGTAAGCGGAGTTTTCAGGTCATGGGAAACATTTGTGATAAGCTCCGTTTTTGTCTGCTCCTGCTTCACAGCCTCATCAACGGCGGTCTTGAGTCCGTCACGAAGGCTCATCACCTTATCCGCACTTTCTCTGAGGGTTTTCGGCAAAGCGTAGGTGTTGATATAAACATTGTAGTTACCCTGACGGATTTCCTCAAGGGCGGTGAATATCTTATGCATACCGCCTACAAAGCGGATAACCCATACAAGCACGCCGATATTGAACAGCACCCACGGAACGCTGATGAAGCATGTTCCGTTATCCATTACTTCAATCGAAGCACAGAAGCCGAGGAACAGATTGAGAATAACCACAATGCCTATTCTCACAAGCGTACCCTTTGCAAAGTCCTTTGTGTAAAGGAACTTTTCATTGATAATTGCCTTAATCTTTTCTCTGTAGAATTTTATACACCAGCGGATAACCCACACAAGTGAAAGCCTTTTAAGAAGCGTCCTTGCCTTGATATGCCTTGTGATAAAGAGCAGAAGGTCAAGCACAAGTGCGGTGAACAAAGCCGCAAGCACGCAGCAGACCTTGATAAAGGTCTTGGGCACCTCGTCGGCAAGCTCATCAACAGCAACCACGAAGAGCATAAATACGACCCAGCCGAGAAGCACATCAATTACAATTCTTAAATCAACAAAAATTCTGTCGGTCTTTAAAAGGTAGGCTTCCTTTTCGCCCTTGCGTCTGCCTGCCGTTACAATAAGATAGATAAAGCATACAAGGAAGAGTGTTCCGAGAACACCGAGGGTAAGTGCAAGGTCGCTTAAAATTTCCTCTGCAAGCTCAATTTGCGTTGCCGATGTCCTGAAGCGGTCGCTTTCGGGGTAGCCCTCGCCGTACATATCGACACCGAAGAAGCAGCCCCAGCCGTCACCGCCCTCATTTACAAAGGGTGTTCCGTCGTCACGCAGATAATGCATTGTCGTTGTCGGCTCGGGAGCTGTGACAGATGTTGCCTCAACAACGGGAGTGCTTACCGCTTCACCGTTCACATCAACAGTAACCATTGTTGTATGCACCTGAGGTACAGTTGTCGTTGACGGCATCAAGGTTGTTGTTTCGTAGTAATATCCGTATTCATCATCGTAGTAATGACCGTTATCGAATCCACCGTAGTTGTAATATTCACCGTTCGGAAGATGCAAATCACCTGCACCGTTACCGTTGCAATAAAATCCGAGGGCTTCAAATTTTGATACTATCTCCTCACGGGTGCTGTTTTTATCAAGTCCCTCAACATTGGTGTAAACCGTACCGTTACCCGCATTGATATAATATCTGCCCGAGGGATAATTTTCATTGCTTCTGTCAACATAATCCTGATAGCCCTTTTTGAATTCCGCCGCCGAGCCAAAGGTATCATAGCTGTAAAAGTCATGGTCCTCAAGCTTCTGCTTCAATATGCTGTCGTTTATTTTAAAGGCATAGTAGCCGGGCTTGTAGGTTGTAACAATGCGGTAATCACTTTCATAAGCGTCAGAGTATTCATCATAGGTATCAAGTATCTGATAATTATTGTTAAGTATAAAAACACCGTCCGCCTTAAGCTCGTCTGCCTTCTTTTTTACTTCTTCGTTATCCGTGTATTTAACAATACTGTTTGAAGCGTTTTCAAAAAGGTAAGAGTAGCTTAATCCGTAGTCCTCAATGCTCCACACAAAAAGCTCTCTTGTGCTTCCGCTGTACTCGGCATCGGCTATCATACCGAGCGGTGTTACAAGTCCCTGCTCAACAAGGGCAAGATAAAGCGTAACCTCATCGGCAATTATATGCTTTATGAGGTTTTCCCTTGAACGATTGAAGATTTCCTCATTATTTTTTTCAATGCTGTCCTTCCAGAGCTTGTAAGATTTTTCGCTTCCGTCACCGTAGCGGCCTATCATACCTTCAAGCATATAGGTATAATCACTCATATGATACTTGAAGGTTCTTGTTTTCGTAAGCTCCTGATTCATATAAATACTTCTTATTGCATCCCAATAAGCATGGTCGCTTATGTTATACTCATCAACCTTGTAAATTGTGCTCAACGCACAGTTTGTGCAGTTGACCACACAGCAGATGCAAAGCAGAAATGCAACAATTTTTAAAAGTGTTCTGCCGTTAAAATTTTTCAATCTTGTATCCAATTCCCCACACCACCTTTATATATTTCGGGTTTTTGGTGTCGAACTCCAGCTTTTCACGGATTCTCCTTATATGTACCGTAACTGTTTTTTCCGTTGAAAACGCCTTTTCGTTCCACACGCTTTCGTAAATCTGATTAGAGGAGAGAGTCCGTCCCATATTGAGCATAAGATACTCAATAATTTTGTACTCCGTCGCCGTAAACCTGACCTCCTCACCGTCAAGGGTAACACTCCTTGCCTTTGTGTCAAGGACAAGTCCGCCGGTTTTTATTATGTGGCTTTCCTCCTCAACCCCGCCGAAGGAAACATAACGCCTTATCTGGCTTTTGACTCTTGCACACAATTCAAGAGGATTAAAGGGCTTTGTAACATAATCGTCACCGCCGAAGGTAAGGCCTGCAATTTTGTCCGTGTCCTCACTTTTAGCCGAAAGGAAAATAAGGGGTACATTGCTTTTTTCACGGATTTTCAGGGTTGCCGAAATACCGTCCATCCTCGGCATCATTATATCCATAACAATGCAATGGATTTTCTCCTTTTCCATAATTTCCAAAGCTTCCGCCCCGTCATAGGCACAGAATACATTATAGGAGTCAGCCTTAAGGTAAATTTCAATTGAACGGACAATGGCTTTATCATCGTCACAGACGAGAACATTGTACATTTTAATCTCCTCCTTTCAGGGTACGGTTTTATTATAAGGGGTAAAAATTAAAAGTGGTGATTATAATTATAACAGATTTATTACAATTTTGGAAGGGAAAGCTGTAACACATAAAAAAGCCGACAATGCAAATGCCGACTTTCAAAATATTCATAATAACAGTTCACTTAAATAGCATTGAATCATTTTTCTGCTTTGCCGATATTTTCTTTCAATGTTTTGCAACTTGGAATCAACATCCGCCTTATACGACCGCATAAATTTCTTTGTTTTTTATAGGTTGCATCGTCAATTACTTTGGTGTTAAAGAGCAACTTTAACCAACCTTCAGTTTCACTGCATTCCTTCAATGCTATTTCAAATTTTGAAAGCATGTCCGCTTTGCTTTGTCCATAATTTACTTCACGTATATTAGCATAAACGCTACTCGAGCTCTTTCGGATTTGAAAAACCGTATTTGACGGTGCTTTCACTTTTTTGACAAACCAGTTCAATTTCAGTTGCTAACTGCTCTGAATAAACAATCAAATAATTTACAGCCATTTTCTCACTCCCTTAAGCAAATTATACTATAAAAGCATAACAAAATCAATGCGAAGCATTGCATATCATCAATTCCGTAGGAATTGCATATCATCAAGCCGACAAATGCACACCTTCGGTGTGATGATATACGCCGCACCTTGTGCGGCGATGATATACAGCCCTGTCGGGCTGATGATATACCAAGCCTGTCGGCTTGGATAAAAAAATTCCTGTTCCGAAGAACAGGAATTTTTTGGTGACCCGGACGGGAATCGAACCCGTGTTACCGCCGTGAAAGGGCGGTGTCTTAACCGCTTGACCACCGGGCCTTATATATAAAAGAGGAAGGATCGCGTTTCCTACACTCTTTATTTTACTGAATTGGTAGCGGCAGTGGGACTTGAACCTACGACCTTTCGGGTATGAACCGAACGCTCTAGCCAACTAAGCTATGCCGCCATGTCTACGCCGCTCAACACAACGCTTGCATATTATATTATACAATCTTTTATTTGTCAATACCTTTTTTCGATTTTTTTTGAAATTTTTTTAACTTTTTTGAAAGCCTCAAAAATCACCTTAATTTGCCGAAAAACTTCACAAGAACATCGGCACATTCCTTTTCCATAAAGCCGCCGATAACCTGAGGCTTATTCATAAACGGCATAGAGCAAAGGTCACATACTCCGCCCATCGCACCGCCCTTTTCATCGTAGGCACCGAAAACAACACGGTCAATCCTTGAAGCCATAATTGCACCCGTACACATCGGGCATGGCTCAAGGGTAACATACATTGTACAGCCGTCAAGCCTCCAGGAGGAAAGCTCCTTGCAGGCAGCGTTTATAGCCTCTGTTTCCGCATGGGAAAGTGCATTCTGCTTCGCTTCCCTTTTATTATACCCTTCGGCAATGATTTTATTCTCTTTAACAATCACCGCTCCGACGGGAACCTCTCCCGCCTGTGCCGCTTTTTTTGCGTTTTCAACGGCTCTTTGCATAAATTCCTCTTTTATCATAGCTTCCTCGTCCTTACTGTGCAGGATTGATGTATTGAAGTGTTATATAAACAGTATAAACAAGGGTAAGTATCATTGTAGGACTTAAAAAGTAAGCCTTGACCTTTTCACCCGTACTGAGAACACTTCCGCCATTTGAAAGGCTGATATCCTTTGTCTTATTTATAAAATAAACAAAGCTTATCACACCGATGCCGATAAGGCCGAAAAGCATAAAGGTATAGGGCAGAGCAATCTGCTCTTGACCGAAGCGTTCACTCATATAGTAAACCACTAATGACAAGGAATTATTCAGCAGGTGAATAATGATACCCGTCCATATTGTACCTGTCTTGACGGAAAGATAGCCGAGGGCAAAGCCTGCCATAAGGGCAAAGGGAGCCTGCACCATATTTCCGTGCATAGCGGCAAAAACGACTGATGAAACCGCAATGGCAAAGCCGTCACCGTAAAATCGGAGCGTACCCATTACATAGCCTCTCAGGGAAATTTCCTCAACTATTGCGGCAGTAACAGCCACACGGAAAAAGGTGAGGATAACTCCGCTGACACCGTCAGCCATAGGGATATCAGGTGAGGTAAGCTCCACATTGAAGCTGTCAAAAAACATAGTAATATAGCTGTTGATTATATTACCGAGCATACAAAATCCCACACCTGCAATTACAGCAGGAAGCATAAGGGATTTTTTAAAGGGACTTCCAAGCTCGGGAGCCGTGCTTACACCCGAAGCCACCTTCATTTTATTACCGAAGAAAAGGAAGGGCAGAAGCATACCGATGATAACAACCAGAATATCAACGGCACTGCTGAAATAAGCGTTGCTGTAATATCTGTCCGTCAGACCGAAAAGCTCAAGTGACAGCACCATTATGCTCTGCACAACAACAGACATAAGCACTGCACAGCCGGTATAAAAACCGAGTCTCTTCAGTGTTCTTTTTTCATTTTCTTTGCGTATAAAGAAGTCGGGATAAACAGCACCGGAAAGGTGCTGAAAATCCCTGAAATTATTATTCATATAATTACTCCTCACGGCTTATTTCTCTCTTTTAGCCGTTGTCTGTGATGCGTCAATACCCTCTGTGCTTGTGGGAACAAACATAATTTTAAAGGTCATAAGCATCAGCCTGAAGTCCTCGAGCAAGGACTGATTTGCAACATACATAAGGTCCATCTGCACCTTATCGTAAGGCGGTGTGTTATATTTACCGTAAACCTGTGCATAGCCTGTAAGACCTGCTTTAACCTGAAGTCTTAATGCAAATTCAGGCATATCCTTTTCGTACTGTGCCGCAATTTCGGGTCTTTCGGGTCTGGGGCCTACGAAGGACATATCACCCATAAGTATATTGAAAAGCTGAGGAAGCTCATCAAGGCGGGTGGCTCTTATGAATTTACCTACGGGAGTGATTCTGCTGTCACCCTCTGAGGCAAGTCTTGCAACGCCGTCCTTTTCAGCATCCTGCACCATGCTTCTGAACTTTATAAGCTTAAAGGTTTTACCGTTAGTAGTAAGTCTTACTTGCTTATAGAAGGCAGGTCCGCCGTCATATGCCTTGACCGCAATTGCTGTAAGAATTGTAACGGGTGAAGAAATGATAATTGCAATAAGAGAAAGCACAATGTCAAAAAATCTTTTTGCAACAAGGTAAATAAGACTTGCGTCACTTCTTCTGCAACGGTAAACAGGCACATTGAGAAGCTGAATTGTTCTGCCGCCGCGGATAATTGTATCGGAAATTTTAGGCTTGACATAAGCCACCTTTCCGTTAGCGATGCAGAACTTTACAACCTCATTGCGGTAATCGGAGGGAACACCGCAAAGGAAAACCGCATCAACGGATTTAATCTGCTTGAACAAATCCTTAAGAGAAGTTTTTGTACAGTCAACTGTTTTAAGCACCGTAAAGCGCTTATCCATACTCTTGATGCCCTTAAGGGAAAGGTAAGAATCAACATTGCCGAAAACAACAATTGTCTTTTTGGGCTTATGTATTTTGAAATAAAAATGATCGGTGAGGTAGCACCAGCCTGCGGCAACAACTGAAAAAACAAGGAACATTATCACAAAAGGCCATACAGACAAAAGCCTATAGCTAAGAAGTGAGAAAACAACATAGCATATACCCTGCAAAAATCCGACTGCAATTATCTGTGAAAAAATAAGGTCCCACACGGGAGATGTACCTACAAGGAAGCCGCCGTATACCTTTACAAAAGCAATATATACAGCAACAATAAGTACACCCATAAGGTAGTTACCCAAGCGGAAGAAGGGTGTGGGAATGTTGGGGTTATAATATACAAGCCAGCTATAATAAAGGCTGCCCGAAAAAACCGCAGTTATAAGCAGCTTCATAAAATACAGGATTATTTTTTCCTGCTTATTAGGAGTTACACTTTTACTGTTCATATCCGATATCCTCTGTTAAACGTGTGTTATTTATTTTATCCGAGAAAGCTTAATTATAAGTTAAAATTATAAGACAACATATAATATCACAAAATTCCTGATAAGTAAAGCCCCAAAACAAAAGAAGACGGCATCCCTGCGGATGCCGCCTTTAAATGTATTTTCAGTTATACCAGAAATTAGTATGTGAATTCCCACATCTCGATGAGTTCACCCTCAAATTCTGCCTTACCTTCAGCAAATGCAATCTTTGCTGTACCGTCACCATTCATAGGCATCTTGTTAACAAACTTGATAACCTGACCTGCGGGGTTAACGGTGATTTCAACAGTTGAACCGGGATAGCTCATATTTGCATCGATAATCTGAG
The DNA here is from genome assembly GCA_045643805.1 of Acutalibacteraceae bacterium. Classification (GTDB taxonomy): domain Bacteria; phylum Bacillota; class Clostridia; order Oscillospirales; family Acutalibacteraceae; genus UBA6857. Next base: position 85,026 of record JAZRFT010000031.1, on the reverse strand, counting down.
CACCTGAAGGAAGGTCATCGTTGAAGCTCATAATGTTAAGATAACCGATAGCCTTTGAGTTGTGGTTGGGAATAGGATTGGTACCTGTTGTGGTTTCAGCAACAAGAACAACGCTGTAAACTGTATTTTCGCCCTGCTTTGATGCAGTTGCACTTGCAACACCGTCAATTGTGAGTGAAAAATCTTTTGTTACATCGTTTGAGGGAGGAATTGCTTCCTTGACGGGCTTTGTTTTGCCATCGGGATAGGTTGCGATTCCACCTGCAACCGTGATTGTTTCATCGACAGGCTCACCTACAAGACTGCTGATGATACCGTTAACAAGACTTCTGAGGCTTTCAACTGAAAGTGCAGTAAGGTTAACAGTTACATTTTCTGTCTTGTGTGCAGTCATATTCTGCTCATTCTTGATTTTATTTACGCCCTCGGAAACCTTTGCGAGAATCTGTTCCTTTGAAAGAGCTGAAACATCAACGCTTGTATCAGCACCGGGAGTTGCAGCGCTATCAGGTGTTGAAGGGTTAACAGCAGGTGTGCTGGGCTGTGTTGAAGGCTCGATAACAACGGGAGCCTGAGTTGAAGGCTCGGTAGAGGGCTGTGTTACCTGCTGAGTCTGGCTTGTGGGAGCATTTGTGCTTATGCTTGCATACTTCTTCTTTTCACGCATTGCGCCTATTTCAATACCCATAAGTAATATCCATACTGCGAGTACTACTGCAATTATTGCCTTAACTTCTTTTTTCATTGATCATGTCTCCTTTAGAACAATATACAGACCGGACGCACGGCATCCGATACGGAATTATAATATATTTATTATACCTTACTCAAAAAAAGTCATTTTGTCAATAGAACAGAAAAAATTTAACAATCTTTCAATATGATTTTTCAAAAAATCTTAACTTTTTACGACTTTTTATTCACACACGGTGCATTAAAATATTTTCCCGTATCATTTTTCCGCCTTGCAATCAACACCTCTAACAAACCTTCTAACAAACTGCACAAACAAACACAAGTGTTTTTAACCAATATGTTACATTTTCACAAATTCTATTGAATTTTTCTTTTCGTAGTGCTATTATGTTATATGTATAAAAATCTAAATTGAAGAGGTGTTGAAATGGCTGAGAAAAAAATCCTCGGTGACGATGTCGCACTGTATCTTTTTCATCAGGGAAACAATATGAAAGCCTATGAATATATGGGCTGCCATAAAGTAAAAGGCGAAAAAGACCTTTTTTCCTTCCGTGTATGGGCTCCTCACGCAAAAGCGGTAAGCGTTATCGGTCAGTTTAATGACTGGGACGAAAGCCGCGGCATTATGACAAAGATCAACGATGCCGGTATGTGGGAGTGTTACCTCAGCGGTATCAAAGCTTTTGATGCTTACAAATTCCTCGTTACCGCCGCAGACGGCACAAAAACCGCAAAAGCTGACCCTTATGCCTTCCATACCGAAACGCGACCCGGTACAGCTTCAAAATACTTTGAACTGGACGGCTACAAATGGGGAGACACAAAATGGCAGAAGAACAAGGAAAGCGTTAATATTTATGCTTCCCCTATGAATATTTACGAGGTACACGCAGGCTCCTGGAAGCTCCACGAGGACGGCAACCCCTACACCTACCGTGACCTTGCAGACGAGCTTGTTCCCTATGTGAAGGATATGGGCTACACTCACATTGAATTTATGCCCCTTTCAGAATATCCCTTTGACGGTTCCTGGGGTTACCAGGTAACAGGTTATTTTTCCGCTACATCACGCTTCGGCACACCGAATGATTTTATGTATCTTGTTGACACCTGCCACAAAAACGGAATTTCTGTTATCCTCGACTGGGTACCTGCCCACTTCCCCAAGGACGAGCACGGACTTCGTATGTTTGACGGAGAGCCCTGCTACGAATACAAGGACCCGAAAAAAGGCGAGCACAAGGAATGGGGAACAATGGTCTTCGACTTCGGACGCAACGAGGTCATTTCCTTCCTTACAAGCTCAGCGACCTTCTGGTTTGACAAGTATCACATTGACGGACTCAGAGTTGATGCTGTTGCTTCAATGCTCTACCTTGACTACGGCAGAGAAAACGGCCAATGGATTGCCAATAAGCACGGCGGCAACGAAAACCTTGAGGCTGTTGAATTTTTCCGCAAGCTGAACAGCGGTATCTTCCGTGAATTCAAAAATCCCCTTATGATCGCAGAGGAAAGTACAGCCTGGCCTCTTGTAACAAAGCCTGCCGATATCGGTGGCCTCGGCTTCAACTTCAAATGGAATATGGGCTGGATGAACGACGCCCTCAGATACTTCTCAATGGACGGTCTTTCAAGAAAGTTCAACCACAACCTTCTCACCTTCTCCTTCTTCTACGCCTTCTCGGAAAACTTCGTGCTTCCGATTTCACACGACGAGGTTGTTCACGGCAAATGCTCACTTATCGGCAAAATGCCCGGTGAATACGAGGATAAGTTCAGAGGTATCCGCTCATTCCTAGGCTATATGATGGCTCACCCCGGTAAAAAGCTTACCTTTATGGGTCAGGAATTCGGTCAGTTCATTGAATGGAAATATGACAGCGGTCTTGACTGGGTACTCCTTGATTATGAAAAACACAGACAGTTAAAGCAATATGTTAAAAAGCTTAACCACATTTACCTTAAAAATCCCGCCCTTTGGGAAATCGATTACAGCTGGGAAGGCTTTAAGTGGCTTGTAAGCGACGATAACACCAACAGCGTAATCGCCTTTTCAAGAAAAGACAGCAAGGGTGACGAGCTCGTTGTTGTTGCAAACTTCACTCCCGTAATGAGAGAAAAATACTCCTTCGGTGTTGAAAGGGAAGGTACCTACGAGGTTATCCTCAATTCCGACGATGTTGCCTTCGGTGGTGAAGGTCAGGGCACAAAAACAAAGGTTACTTCAAAGAACAAGGGAATGCACGGATTTGATAACAGCATTACACTCAACCTTCCCGGACTTTCCTTCATTCTTCTGAAATACAAGGGCAAAGCAAAGAAAACAGTCAAAAAAACCAATTCAAAATAAATCTACAGGAGGAATTTCTATGCTCAAGAAAACAGAATGCCTCGCTATGCTTCTTGCAGGCGGACAGGGCAGCAGACTTGGTATCCTTACCAAAAACATTGCAAAGCCGGCAGTACCCTACGGCGGGAAATACCGCATAATCGACTTCCCTCTTTCAAACTGTATCAATTCCGGCATTGAAACAGTCGGTGTGCTCACACAGTATCAGCCGCTCGAACTGAACGACTACATCGGCAACGGTCAGCCCTGGGACCTTGACCGTGCCTTCGGCGGTGTACATATCCTCTCCCCCTATCAGCAGATCAAGGGCACAGAGTGGTACAAGGGTACAGCCAATGCTATTTATCAGAACATCAACTTTATCGACCGCTACAATCCCGAATATGTTGCAGTTCTTTCAGGTGACCACATCTACAAGATGGACTACAACAAGATGCTCGAATTCCACAAGGCAAACGATGCAGCCTGTACAATCGCAATGCTCGAGGTACCCTGGGAGGAAGCATCACGCTTCGGTCTTATGTTCGTAAACGACGACGGATCAATCACAGACTTTGAAGAAAAGCCCAAGAATCCCAGAAGCAACAAGGCTTCTATGGGTGTTTACATATTCACCTGGAGCAAGCTTCGTCAGTATCTTATTGACGACGAAGCAAATCCCGAATCACACAACGACTTCGGTCACAACGTTATCCCTGCAATGCATCAGGCAGGTGAGAGAATGTTTGCATATAAGTTTGACGGCTACTGGAAGGACGTTGGTACAATTGAAAGCCTCTGGGAGGCAAACCTTGACCTTCTCAATCCCAAGGTTGACCTTGACCTTTCCGACGACAGCTGGAAAATTTACTCACGCAATCCTATTGCTCCTCCTCACTTCATTGCAGACACAGCAAAAATTGAAAACTCAATGGTAGGTGAAGGCTGCTACATCGCAGGTGAGGTTGACTACTCAATTCTCTTCTCAAATGTAACTATCGAAGAAGGCGCAACCGTAAAATATTCAATTGTTATGCCCGGCACAACAATCAAAAAGGGCGCAGTTGTTGAATATGCAATGATAGCTGAAAACGCAGTTATCGAGGAAGCCGCTCACATTGGTGAAAGTCCCGAAGCAATTGACGACCTTGAAAACTGGGGCGTAACCGTTATCGGTGAAAAGGTTACAATCGGCAAGGGTGCCGAGGTAAAGGCTAAAGAAATGATCGACGAAGATATAAAGGGGGTTAAATAATGGCTGCTTCAAACGTACTCGGAATTATTTATTCAAACGCTTATGATTCAATTTTAAGCGAGCTTACAAGTGTCCGCACAATGGGCTCCGTTCCCTTTGCAGGCAGATACAGACTTATTGACTTTGTTCTTTCAAGCATGGTCAACAGCGGTATCGGCAAGGTAGGTGTAAGCACAAAGGCTAATTATCAGTCACTTATGGACCACCTCGGCTCAGGTAAGCCCTGGGACCTTTCAAGAAAAAGAGACGGCATCACCTTCCTTCCTCCCTTTGCAGGTGAGAAATACGAAAACCGCCTCAGCGCTCTTGAAGCTATGCTCCCCTACATTTCAAAATCAACAAACGAATATGTCCTTATGGCTGACTGTAATGTTGTATGTAACCTCGATTACACAGCAATCATCGAAGGTCACAAGGCAAGTGGTGCAGATATCACCGTTGCTTACAAGAGAGGTATTGCTCCCAAATTAAACCACGTTATGACCTTTGATATGGACGACGCATCAAGAATCACCGCAGTAAAGGTTGGTGAATCAACCGACACAGCCTGTGACTACTCACTCAACATTGTTGTTATGAGCAGAGTTCTTCTTGAAAGACTTCTCCGCAGCGCAAAGATTATGGGTGCAAAGAGCTTTGAAAGAGATATTTTTGCAGCTAATGTTAGCGCTCTTAACATCAGAGGACACAAGATCGACACCTATGCAAAGGTTATCGATTCACTTCAGAGCTACTACGACATCAGCATGGAGCTTCTTTCAGGTGAATACAGAGATCTGTTCAACGCTGAAAATCCCGTATACACAAAGGTAAGAGACGATATGCCCGCAATTTACGGCATCTGCTCCAATGCAAAGAATTCACTTGTAGCAGACGGCTGTATCATCAAGGGTACTGTTGAAAACTCAATACTTTTCCGCGGCGTACACGTTGCCGAGGGTGCAGTTGTTAAAAACTCCATCGTTATGCAGGACAGCTTCATCAGTGCAGGTGCAAAGGTGAACTGTGCAATCCTTGACAAGGATGTTGTAATCAAGCCGGGGCGTGAAATCAGCGGTGCTGAAACTTATCCACTTTACATCGGTAAGGGAATTACAGTTTAAAAAACAATAAAAGTTCTTTGGTTACTTTCTTTCAAGAAAGTAACGCCCCGCGGCGAGCGACAAAAAATTGACCTCGCCGTACCGGCAACACTTTTTCAAAAAAGTGTTCAAAAAACTTTCCGATTTTCCAGAAAGGACTAACTAAAACTATGAAAGTATTATACGTAGCAAGTGAGGCGCTGCCCTTTATGGCCAGCGGCGGACTCGGTGACGTTGCCGGCTCCCTGCCTCAGGCTTTAAGAAAAAGGCTCATCGGCTGCAGAGTCGTAATGCCTCTTTATGACACAATCAAGCAGGAATGGAAGGACAAGATGACCTTCGTTACAAACATTTCTGTTCCCGTTGCATGGAGAAGACAGTACTGCGGTATCTTCCAGGCAAAGCATGAGGGCGTAATTTACTACCTCATTGACAATCAGTACTATTTCAAGCGTGACACCATTTACGGTCACTATGACGACGCGGAGCGTTTCACCTTCTTCTCCCGTGCGGTGCTTGAAATTCTTCCCGTTGTTGACTTCAAGCCCGACATCATTCACTGTAATGACTGGCAGTCAGCACTTACTCCCGTTTTCTATTCTACAATTTACAGCAAGGATCCCTGGTATCAGGGCATCAAGACTGTTTTCACAATCCACAACATTCAGTATCAGGGCACCTACGGTATGGAGCTTGTTAACGATGTTATCGGCCTCAATCCTGCTGATACAGATATCGTTGAATACGACGGTGATGTTAACTTTATGAAGGGTGCTATTGAGTGCGCAAACAAGGTTACAACTGTTTCACCCTCCTATGCAAATGAAATCCTCGACCCCTGGTACAGCCACGGTCTTGACACTATTCTCCGTGACCGTCAATGGAAGCTTCAGGGTATTCTCAACGGCATTGACACAGTTAACTATGACCCCGAAACCGACGAAAGCATTGTCCGCAACTACACCGTTAAGGATGTACAGGAAGGCAAGGCAGAGAACAAGCGTCAGCTTCAGGAGAACATGGGCCTTCCCGAGCGTGCAGACGTACCTGTTATCGGTCTTGTAACCCGCCTTGTTTCCCACAAGGGTCTTGACCTTATCAAGGGTATTCTTGACGAGCTTCTTTACACAAGCGATGTTCAGGTAGTCGTTCTCGGTTCAGGTGACTGGCAGTATGAAAACTTCTTCAAGGAAATGGCTAACAAGTATCCCGACAAGCTTGCAGTAAGAATCGGCTTTGTTCCCTCCCTTGCAAGAAAGATTTATGCAGGTGCAGACCTTTTCCTTATGCCCTCGAAGAGTGAACCCTGCGGTCTTTCACAGATGGTTGCACTCCGTTACGGCACAGTGCCCATCGTACGTGAAACAGGCGGTCTTCGTGACTCCATTTCCGACAGCGGTGACGGTCAGGGTAACGGATTCACCTTCAAGACCTACAATGCACACGATATGCTCGGTGCTATCAGAAGAGGTCTTGATGCTTACGCAAACAAAGAGCACTGGGATGCACTTGTTATCCGTGCAATGGAATGTGATTGCAGCTGGGGCAAGAGCGCCAATGAGTACATTAAGATGTACAAAGAGCTTTTAAAGTAAAAAATGTAAAGTTCTTTTGTTTCTTTTCTTCCAAGAAAAGAAAGCCCCACGGCGAACGAAAACAAGAAAACAAACAGTAAAAGCAGGTGTAATTTTAACACCTGCTTTTGTTCTTACACTTATATAAAAAAGTAAAGGGGGCGTCGCCCCCTTAAACCCCTGACAAGCTTTTGTAAAAGCTTGACCAAAACTTTTCTTATTTTATCAGATTGAACCCATTGAGTAGTTGGGAGCTTCCTTGGTAATTGAAATATCGTGAGGATGGCTTTCAATAAGACCTGCACTTGTGATGCGGATGAACTGGGTCTTTGTCTTGAGCTCATCAATTGTTGCACAACCGCAGTAGCCCATACCTGCACGAAGACCGCCCATCATCTGATATACGGTTTCGCCAAGAGTTCCCTTGTAAGGTACACGACCTTCAACGCCTTCGGGTACAAGCTTCTTGTTGTTTGCCTGGAAGTATCTGTCCTTACTGCCCTTGTTCATTGCAGCAATGGAGCCCATACCACGGTAAACCTTGTACTTTCTGCCCTGATAGATTTCTGTATCGCTGGGTGATTCCTCACAACCGGCAACAAGTGAGCCTACCATGATTGCGGAAGCACCTGCGGCAATAGCCTTAACAATTTCACCTGAGTACTTGATACCGCCGTCACCGATAACGTTCTTGCCGTACTTTGCAGCCTCTTCAGCACAGTCATAAATAGCGGTAATCTGGGGAACACCGATACCTGCAACAACTCGGGTTGTACAGATTGAGCCGGGGCCGATACCAACCTTTACGCAGTCAGCGCCTGATTCAAGAAGTGCCTTTGTTGCAGCAGCAGTTGCAACGTTACCTGCAATAAGTGGAACCTCAGGGAATGCTGCCTTAACCTTTTCAACAGCCTTGAGGATATTTTTACTGTGACCGTGAGCTGAGTCAAGAACAAATGCGTCAACGCCTGCAGCAACAAGAGGAGTTGCTCTGTCAAGCACGTCTGCAGTTGCACCGAGAGCTGCTGCACAGAGAAGTCTGCCGCGGCTGTCACGTGCTGAATTGGGATACTGAACAGCCTTTTCAATATCCTTGATTGTGATAAGTCCCTTAAGGAAGCCGTTGGCATCAACAAGGGGAAGCTTTTCAATTTTGTGCTTCATGAGGATGATTTTTGCTTCCTCAAGAGTAGTATCTTCATTACCTGTAACAAGGTTATCCTTTGTCATAACCTCACTGATTCTGATATTGTAATCAGAAAGGAAACGAAGGTCACGGTTTGTAAGGATACCTACAAGCTTGCCGTTCTCACAAACAGGTACACCTGAAATGCGGTAGTTGTGCATAAGCTCTTCTGCTTCGTAAACATAATTGTCAGGAGCAAGGAACATGGGATTTGTAATAACACCGTTTTCACTTCTCTTAACCTTGTCTACCTCTGCAACCTGTTCCTCGATGGACATATTTTTGTGAATAACACCAAGACCGCCTTCACGTGCAATAGCGATAGCCATTCTTGATTCAGTAACAGTGTCCATAGCGGCAGTCATTACAGGGATGTTGAGTCTGATGCCCTTTGTAAGCTGTGTTTCAAGGCTTACATCAGCAGGAAGAACATCGGATTCGGCAGGGATGAGAAGAACATCGTCAAAGGTAAGTCCTTCTTTTACGAACTTTGAATTGAATTCCATAATCATTTTCCTTTCCGCAATTTGTTTTGTGAAGCCGCACAAGCGTCCGCACATAGGCTGAAAAATTTATTAAGGTATTATAACACGTAAAAAACATTATTTTCAAGTATTACAGAGAATTTTTTTGGTTTTTTTCAAATTTTACCAAGTTTTAACCCCCTGAACACTAAAATTCACTTGACCCTTTCGTAATAAAGTTATATAATACTAAAAATAAAGCAAATTCCCGAAAGGATGACATAAAATGGAAGAAAAAATCATCACAGCAGAAAACGCACAGCCTGAAAGTAAAAAGAAGATTCTTTCCTGCATTCAGCCTTCAGACATCCCCACCCACGGAAACTATCTCGGTGCACTCAAAAACTGGAAGCTTCTTTCCGACGAGTTTGACTCGGCTTTTGCTGTTGCTGACCTTCACGCAATCACCGTAAGACAGGACCCCAAAAAGCTCCGTCAGCAGATTACAGAGGTTTTCGCTCTTCTTCTTGCAATCGGTCTTGACCCTGAAAAAAGCATCATCTTCATTCAGAGCCAGGTACCTGCCCACGCACAGCTCGGCTGGATTCTCAACTGCTACACACAGTTCGGTGAAATGTCAAGAATGACTCAGTTCAAGGATAAATCACAGTCCCACGCAGACAACGTAAATGTAGGTCTTTTCTCCTACCCTGTACTTATGGCTGCTGATATCCTTCTTTATCAGGCTGACCTTGTTCCCGTTGGTGCAGACCAGAAGCAGCACCTTGAAATTGCAAGAGATATTGCTTCACGCTTTAACGGTATTTATGGCAAGACCTTCACCATCCCCGATCCCTACATCGGCAAGCAGGGTGCAAGAGTTATGTCACTTCAGGATCCTATGAAGAAAATGAGCAAGTCCGATCCCAACCCCAAGTCCTTCATTTCTGTTTTTGACGAGCCTAACACCATTATGAAGAAAATCCGCAGTGCCGTTACCGACTCCGAAGGTGGCGTATACTATGGCGAGGGCAAGGAAGGCATAAACAACCTTATGGGCATCTACTCCTGCTGTACAGGTCTTTCAATGGAGCAGATTGAAAAGGACTTTGCAGGCAAGGGCTACGGTGACTTCAAGAACGCTGTAGGTGAGGCTGTTGTTGAAGAGCTTCGTCCTGTACGCGAGCGCTACAATATGCTTATGAAGGATCAGGCATATCTTATGGAAATGGCGGCAAAAGGTGCTGAAACAGCTTCAAGAATTGCTGACAGAACACTTCATAAGGCTATGAAGAAGTGCGGATTTATTGTAAAGTAAACTCCAAAGCGTAAAGTTCTTTGATTCTTTCTTACAAAAAAGAATGCCTCCGCGGCGAGGTCGTTAAACAAATAATAAAGCAGGTGTAACAAATTAACACCTGCTTTTTTGTATATAAAACCATAGTTTTATATATTTTTTCAAAAAATCACTTGACTTTTACCCAAGGTAAAAGCTTATTATATAGGCAGAAAGGAGTGTTTTTCTTGAAAATCAAAGAAATATGCGAGCTTACAGGACTTACCGATAAAACAATCCGTTTTTATATTGAAAACAATCTTATAACTCCTCAATGCACCCAGAATCACCTGGGAAGACGAACCTTTACCTTTGATGAGCAAAACTGCGAAGAGCTGAACGACATTGCGACCTTGCGAAAAGCAGGCTTTTCAGTTGCTCAAATTAAAGAAATTCAAGAGGAACATCAAAAAAGCAAAGATATAATAGCATATATTATTTCAACCAAAGAAAGGCAAATTGAGGAAAACAAGCAGATAAATCAAGCTTTATATGCACTTGACCCACAGAAGGCTTATACGGTAAAAGAAATTGCCGACGCGCTTCGTGAGCCCGCAAAAAACGTAGAAGCATTACAAGATGAAGATGATTCATGGTACATAATTATAAAATGGGCAAAAATAATTGTTGCCGGTTTTGTAGTCAGTTATCCCATTGCCTGTATGCTCTACTTTTTGTTCACCGCAATACACCAATATGGAGAACTTCTTACCATTCCTGATGAAAACTTTTTTAGTTACCTTATGTCGTGGGTATGCGCATTTTTTCCGGCTGCTGTTTTTCTGATTTCTTTTCTCATAAAAAAAGCACGGCAAATAAAAAGATTTTCCATACTACATAACACGGTTGTCTTAGCAGCACTGTTAGTCATCTCCATTTGGCCAATCAGGCTTTATACTATTCCTCTGATTTTGTATTCCGATTACAGGGCTGAAACAGAAGCTTTTGAAGACTACATGATAACAACCCACGATAGAGAAAGCCACTCAATAGACGAAAAATATATTTTTCCCGAAAGCATCCCTGAATATATCAAATTGGAAAACGATCTGAATTTTTTTGACAGTAACACAAAATATTTTTATACAAATTATTATTCGTGGGACAGTGATATTTTCGAAATGTACGCCGAATGGACTCTATCGGAAGAAAATTTCAAAAATGAACTCGAACGAATATACTCTTTAGGCGGAACGGAATACACCTACGGTGATTTCACCATAAAAGTGTTCAACCGATACATAGGTTCGTATTCGCAACGATGTCTTGCATTTGCGTATAATGACGAAACCAACACCGTAAGATACATTTGTTACAGTGGTTATCTTCCTCAAAGCAATGACCAATACTGTTCATCAGTTAATTGGATAATATAAAACTAAAACCAACCAACAAAAATGACGCGGAAATTCCGCGTCATTTGCTTTTTTACATCAAGGGGACTTCGCCCCCTTGAACCCCTATGAGCTTTTGAAAAAGCTCAACCAAAACTTTTATTGTTTTATCACTCAACCAACATATTATGATATCTGCCCATCCAATAAGGAAGTGAATAGGTTGTTGAGCCTTCCATTTCACCGGGATTATAGGCACCATCCATTACATATGTTGAGCCGTTATACTTGTGAAGTGCTCTTTCATCCGCAGGAGCAACTGCCCAATCAAGCTTTCCGAGACCGAGAATCATACCGATTAATCTGAGCGTCTGATTTTCAGAATTCCAGAAGGGAGGCACATAGCTGCTTGCATCGAAGGAAAGCTCTTCTGTTTCGCCAATACCTACATCGTCAAGATCAAGCTCAAAAATATCATCACGCTTTGAGTTACTTGCACCAAGACGGCGAAGGTCGATGGGATGACGGTTAACCACCCAAGCCGCTGTGTCAACAAGATTGTTGCCGTAAGCGTCGGTTTTTACCTCATCGGGATAAGCAAGCTGATAAATGTAATACCAGAGAGCATTTTCACTAAAGCTCATTGAGTACCACCAGCTGTCAATTGCTTCTCTGTAATATTCAAGCAATTCTTCGTCATCCTCGAGCTGGAAAAGTGTGTAGAAGCCGAGCATTGCCATTTCCTCGTCGGAATAATTGAGGATAAGGCGATAAAGTGCGTCAAAGAGCTTTGTGCCTACAAGAGGACGGAGAATGAAACCGAGAACAGGTGAAACTCCGTTTACAACCTCAAGGATACACATATTGTAACGATCCTTGTTCTGGGTCATAATTTCAGCAAACTCATAGTTTTCATCAAGAGCTGCCATTCTGTATTCGTCCTCCCACTTCTGATTGCCTGTGATATATGCGGCAACCTTGAAGCCGGTGAGCATAACAAGTGAGTTGAGCGCTGCGCCGCCGAGAACCTGACCGTTGTGGAAGTAGGTTCTTGAGAACTTTGCCCATGTTGTAGGCTGACCTGAACCGTCAACCATTGTGTAAGAGTTATCGGAAAGGTGCTGTGCGAACTTTTCCATTGTTTCTTCAAGCATTGCTTTAAGCTCGGGATCCTCGGGAGCAAGAATGTCATAAGCAAGCTTGTAGAGGAAAAGGTGTCCGATGATTTCGTCGGAGCTTGTGTCACCCTTGTAAACTATATCGGAAATATCATAATCTGCACCGATAAGATCATTCCAAAGTCTTTCGGGAATTGAGCCTGTAGCGTTTACCTTAAGACCTCTGTAGTTTTCATTGTGAAGAAGGAAGTCGCTTCCGTCACCGTAGGTTTTTGTTGACATACCTGTTGCGGTGCCGTCGCCGTTGTGTGACCAGTAAGCATAGCCGTCATAGTCACTGTGACCTGCTTCCTTTTCGCTCTTGAAGGAATAGGTTCTTGACCAGAAGCCTTCAAGCAGTCTTGTACGCATTGCATATTCACCGTCGGTTGTGTTAGGATCCGCCCATCCCTCTGTGTTGAACAGAGCAAGGTTGTCGCTATCCTCAAAGTCCTGAACATAGGAACGCTTACCTGACTTCATATACTTATCAAACATATCGGTAAAAGCATCAGCAGGGCTCATAAAGGGAATATTCTGTGAATAGTCACCGCCGACAAGCATTGCCTCGTTGGTGTAATACTTACCCTTTTCGTAATCGTTTGCGCTACCGTTTCTCTGTGCGCGGTTATAGGCCTCAACTGTGCCCTCACGCATTGAGATATATGTAAGAAGAAGCACAGCTTCAACTGAAAGAGTTGCAGTTTTTCTTGCGGCTTCAATTTCTTCCTTTGTAGCGTTGGGGTCGTTCTTGAGCACTGCATAGCGCATAAGCTCACCGCCGCCGTACATTGATGTCCAGAGACCGTCGTTGTCACTTTCTTCGGGAACCCACTCACCGTCAATAAGGTAAGCGTTAGAAACCATACCGCGTCTTGCAACATACTTCTGGGTTTCCTCACTCATCATTGCGGCCTTGTCTGTACCGTTGATGGGGAGCATTTCAATGTGTGAATAGCCTTCCTCCATAACAGTCCAGATGCCATTTTCACCGTCAGCAAAGATTGCAAGCACCTTGCCGTCGGTTGTATCGTTTGCATAGAAATATCTGTCACCCATAAAGCGCTGCTCAATATCTCTCTCAAGCTCTGCATTTTCATCTGTACGAAGCACACCGTAAGCGGTAATTTCCCACTTTGCACCGTCAGCTGTTATGACGGTCTGTGCTTCGGCATACTTTGATGCGTCGGTGATTTCAGCAGGAACATCCTTGCTGTCCTTTTCGTAGCGGGTAACAATCTTCTGAAGGTTTGAGCTTTCCTTTACTGCCTCGCCGCCGAAGTCAACCTTTTTAATGCCGGTTGCTTCAAGCTTTGTGCTTTCCTTTACAACGGTAAGCTCCACGCTGTCGGTAAGACCTTCACCGCTCTGCGCAGTAACAACTGCTGTACCTTCTTTAAGAGCGGTAACTCTGCCCCACATATCAACACTTGCAACATCAGCAGGGTCAACACTCCATGAAAGCATTCTGTTCTGTGTACCTGACATTACGGTATCAACTGTTCTGCTGTCACCAATTTCAAGCTCCCAGTTTTCGGGAACGATGACTCTTAAAACAGCCTCGTCATTTGTGACGTTTCCGTCTGTTGCCATTGCCGGCACACACATACCAGTAAGCATAACAAGTGCAAGCAAGGCAGCAATGATTTTCTTCATAAATAACACTCCTTATGTGTTTTTTTAGTCAGCAACACTGACTGTAACTACATAATAGCACTTTAAAGCTTACACCGTCAAGATATTTTAACTTTATTTAAACTTTATTTATCAAATGCAAAATCACCGCTTACCAACAGCAAGCGGTGATTTTATCAACATATGATTATCTCTTTTTAGCGATCATTCTCTGGATTGCCTTGATAGTTTCAACAATAGGAATTACAAGGAAGGCAAGACCGATTGAAATTGCGTATGCCTTGAAATCAAGGTGAGTGAACTCAAACATGTTTGCAAGGAAGGGAATTTCAATAATTGCAGTTGTAAGAAGAAGTGAAGCAACCATTGCGATGTAAAGCACAACGTTGTGTGACTTCTGACCAAGGCTCATTGCAACAGCAGAGCCTCTCTGTGAACGCATATTGAAGGAGTGGAAAATTTCGCACATTGACATTGTAAGGAATGCCATTGTCATACCCTCTTCGCAGTTTTCAATGTTTGTAAACTGCCAATGACCTGTTTCAAGAAACTCACCGATGAAGAATGCGGCAAGTGTAAGAATTGTTACAAGTGCACCCTGATAGAATACGTCGAAGCCCATACCGCCGGCGAACACGCCTTCCTTACTGCTTCTGGGTTTACGCTGCATAATATCTCTTTCAGGCTTTTCAAGACCGAGAGCAAGAGCAGGAATACTGTCTGTTACAAGGTTGATGAAAAGAAGGTGAACAGGCTTGAGAATTGTGAAGTTAAGAATTGTTGCGGCAAAGATTGAAAGCACCTCTGAAAGGTTTGAGCCGAGAAGGAACTGAATAGCCTTTCTGATGTTATCGTAAATTCTTCTGCCTTCGGAAACAGCACCTACGATGGTTGCAAAGTTATCGTCTGCAAGCACCATATCAGCAACGTTCTTTGTAACGTCGGTACCTGTGATACCCATACCGATACCGATATCGGCACTCTTGATTGAGGGAGCGTCGTTAACACCGTCACCGGTCATAGCGGTAATCATACCCTTTGCACGCCAAGCGTTGCCGATTCTTGTCTTGTGCTCGGGCTGAACACGTGCATACACACGGAACTCTGTAACCCTTTGGGCAAAATCCTCGTCGCTGATTTTGTCAAGGTCTGCACCTGTGATTGCAGCGGAAGCATCAGTAAGAATACCAAGCTCCTTTGCAATTGCAACGGCTGTGTCTCTGTGGTCACCGGTAATCATAATGGGAGTGATACCTGCACTGCGGCACTCTGCAATAGCATCCTTAACCTCGGGACGTACGGGGTCAATCATACCTGAAAGACCTACAAATACAAGGTCGGATTCATTTTCCTCTGTTGTCATTTCAGCAGGAACAGATGAAAGCTTCTTCATTGAAAGAGCAAGAACACGGAGAGCTCTGTCAGCCATAGCCTTGTTGTTTGCCATAATTTCATCCATAACCTCTGCGGTCATAGGAACTTCCTTACCGTCAATAATTGCAGTCTTGCAACGGCTGAGAACAACGTCGGGAGCACCCTTTGTAAACTGAATGTATGCACCCTCATACTCGTGTACGGTGGACATCATCTTTCTGCCTGAGTCAAAGGGAAGCTCTGCAACTCTGGGATACTTAACCTTAAGGTCATTTTTGTTAAGGTCTCTTGAAAGAGCATAGTAAACAAGTGCGGCTTCGGTAGGCTCACCGTTAACCTTGTCACCGTCAACCTCCGCGTCGGTGCAAAGAGCCATACCTGTAGCAAAGAAGTCCTTGTCAGAGCAGAAGGCTTCAACAACGGTCATCTTGTTCTGTGTGAGTGTACCTGTCTTGTCAGAGCAAATAATCTGCGCACAGCCGAGAGTTTCAACAGCTGTAAGCTTACGGATAATAGCATTCTTCTTTGACATATTTGTAACGCCGATTGAAAGAACGATTGTAACAACTGCGGCAAGACCTTCGGGAATTGCGGCAACTGCAAGAGAAACAGCAACCATAAAGCTTTCAAGGAATACTTCAAAGCTTACTGAGCCTGTGTTCTTGTAAGCCATAATTGCCTGGAAGCCGAAAATAAACACGCAGATACCGAGAACGAGCCAGGTGAGAATTTTTGAAAGCTGTGAAAGCTTAATCTGAAGAGGAGTCTGACCTTCTTCTGCCTGAGCAATAGCATCGGCAATTTTACCCATTTCGGTTTCCATACCAGTTGCAACAACAACAGCCTTACCGCGGCCGTAAACAACGGTTGAACCCATATAGGCCATATTCTTTCTGTCACCGAGGGCAATTTCATCGCTTTCCTTACCGCCAAGCACTTCAATAAGCTTACCTACGGGAACGGATTCACCGGTAAGTGCGGCTTCTTCAATTTTCATGCTTGCACATTCAAAAATACGGCAGTCGGCGGGAACGGCGTCACCTGCTTCAAGCACAACAACGTCACCCACAACAAGGTCCTCACTTCTGACAGAAACCATCCTGCCGTCACGGTAAACCTTACTTGTTGCGGCGGACATTTCCTGAAGTGCTTCAATAGCCGCTTCAGCCTTACTCTCCTGAAGAACGCCGAGAACAGTGTTGATAATAACAACCACAAGAATGATAACTGTGTCTGTGGGGAATACAAAGCCCTTTGCTTCAAACCATTCCGTTACAGCGGAGATAATAGCCGCGATGATAAGAATGATAATCATAGGATCGGAAAGCTGCTCAATTACTCTCTTGAGCATAGTTTTCTTTTTGCCTTCCTCAAGCTTGTTCTTACCGTTTTTCTCAAGTCTTGCCTGAGCTTCACTTTCGGTAAGACCGTTTTCCGATGAAGCAACGTGGGTGAAAACTTCATCAGCAGAGTGCAGATAATGTTTCATACAAGTCTTCCTTTCATTTTTTATATTTTTTCTTTATCTTATTTATATATCAAAAAAGACCTTTAACGAAGCAGTTTTCAACTTCGTCAAAGGTCTTGCCACCTTGGTAAGGCTTGCAAACCAGCCTTAAAAGGCACGATGTTGATTTGCAACTGGAGCTACTCCCCTTTAATATTATGCTGATATTCTAACACATACCGTTAAAAATGTCAACATTTTACTGTGCATTTCTCCTCTGCTGCAGCTTCCGCAACAGCTGTCTTTTCTTTCGGAGATTTTGAAAAGAGAGAAACGAAAAGTATCGCGGTGCTGATTACGGTAGTAATCATCGCAAGCATAACATCGTAAAAGGTGTCATACAAGGGATGAAGCGCAGTATTGTAAGCACCTCTGCCGAACACCTTGAACAAAAAGCTGCTGTCAGAAGGACCCCAATAAAAGCCCTGGTTAGTTGTACCCCAGATAAAGTCACCGATAAACTCGCTGATTTCCCAGGCAGGCATTATAAAGCAGGAGAACAAAAATGCAAAGCCTGTTAAGATAATCACATTTTTCCTGCTGTCAGGACTGATAAGTGTACGGGCAATATAATAACCGCCGAATACACAAAGCACACCTGAAACAAGGTGAAGGAACAGGTCAAATCTCGGAACAATGTTATAAATCAATACATAGTTTCCGCAATAAGAGCCAAGAAATACAATAACTGTTATAAGACTTTGTGCACGGTAGCTGACCCTTGAAAAGAATGTTCCTTCAGGGAAAACAATGTGAACAAGAGTTATTGTAAAGGTTGCAATAAGATTTGCACAAAGCAGTATTGCCTCAGCTCTGTTCTCCATCACAATAAAAGCATAGAGCATAACCGCCCTTGTGCACCACCAGAAGGTTATGTCGGCAACGGAGCAATCCTTCATAAGCTTGCTTTTTTCAACTTCAAGCTTGTTTTTTGCCCACCCTGAAAACGTAAGCTTCTGCCTTTCTCTTTTCACTTTTACAAACATTGCCTTGTTTTTTATGCGCTGATATATGTACATTCCCGCCGTGGTCAAAATTCCGCCGAGAAGCGTCAAAAGCATATCCTCGTCGGTATCAAGCAGATATCTCTGCCCGTCAAGGGACATTCCGAGTCCCACAAGGCGGTAAAGCCAATGCTCATTTGTCACAAGGTCAGCATGAAGCAGATTTGAACCTTTGTAGAAATCAATGAAAAATTCCGCAATTTCCACAATTATAGCAGCTGTACCTGCAAAGCATACGCCTGCAATCACATTAAGGGTAAGCTCATTGCTGTTTTCAGCCTTTCTGATTTTCTGAAAAATGAGATAACCAAAAAATGCCATCACAACTCCAAGGAGGAATTGAAGTAGAATATCCCACTCGCCGATACCGGCGGACATTTGCTGCGTTTCCATAAAACACACCTCTACGCTGTTAAATCGTTTTTAATTTCAAGCACCTTTTCGTCACCCACGCTCACCGATGTAATAACACATCTGCCCTTATATATTTTAAGCGTCGCTGTGCCGTAAAACTGCTTTTTATAGTTTATTATATCAGAAATATAATATGATAACTTATCTATATCAAAATTGTATATAGGGTCATAGGTTTCAAAAAACGCTTCAAGGTCCTTCTTTGTTTTATATTCCTGACCGCAAAAAATATACTCATCGTAAATAACATCGGCAGAGTTAAACTTACCCAGAACATAAACCTCACTGTCACCTGCATCGGTCGTTCGGGCAAAGCCCTCCTCGTCCACGTAAACAAAAAGCTTATCCGATGTAAAGCTAAAGCCGTTCGTGGCAAGCGTGAAGCCCTTTTCGTCACACTCCGTAATACCTCTGATTTTTATTCTGTACTCCTCGCCCTTTTCAATCACCGTCTGATTGGTTATATTAGCAGGATACAGGGGCGAATTTCCGTAAATAAACACAGCCACAGCAACAAGCAGAAGCAACACAAATACCGTCGTTGAAGCTTTTATCATAAGTCTTTTATTTTTTATGCTCATCAGCTACACCTCCAAAGCATAAACCTTCCGCATAGTATTCTATGCGGAAGGTATTATAACACTACTCACTAAAAAAATAAATAAGTATTAACATTTTTTTATTTTTATTTTTGAAATGTTTTATTTGCGCCTTAAAACAAGCTCATCTCCGATGTAAAATTCACTCACAACGGCATAATCCTTGTATACACAAAGGGTGATTTTACCGTCAAGGGGCATTTGATAAAGCATACCTATATAGCCCTCATCATACATAAACTCCTCATAGGAATTTATAGGGTTGTTCTCCTTCTCACAGAGAAGTATTCCCAATTCAGCAAGCTCCTTAAGACCGAAGTCAGGAGTGACAAATTCATAATCCTCAAAATAAAGATAGAAAAGGTTATAGTCATACTTAAGGCGGTTATAATCCGTTGCACCCACACTCAGATCATCGGTATCGTAAAAGCGTACCGCTCCGTTCTCAGCCTTTTCAATGCCTACCACATCGTAGCCACCGAGTCTGCCACCGTATATATCAAAAATATCACTCACCGAAGCGTAACGCTCCTCAACTCTGTAAATGTCCTCTGTGTCAAGGTACATATAGGTCTTATTCATATGATTTATATAGCAGTACTTAAGGGTATACTTTTCACCCTTTTCAATAACGGTGTCAATAAGACTGTTTTCGTAAGCTGTAAAGCCTACGGGGAAAAGAAGCTGAAAGAGAGCAACCACTAAAAGAACTGCAATTATTTTCTTATTCTTCATTGCTGTTCCTCCTCTCCCTCGGTAAGCGAAGCAAGCCTTTCTTTCTCTCTGAGGCGTGAAATTTTAAGGTTGATAAAAAGAAGCACCGCACCGCAGACGATAAGCAGAAGTCCCGTCACGATAAGTCCCATATCAAGCAGATAGAGCTTTGCAATTACAGTGACACAGGAAAGAATAAAGCCGAGGTTGAGATGAAGAAGCTTTCTTTCCCTTGCACCGTAAACGATAAGCATAACAAGTGTCGCAAGGCAGACAAGAAAGCTTATGCTGAAAAGACTCTTCCGAACAAGCTCATAAGCCTCAAAGGTACCGTTCAGATAATCCTCCTCTTCAAGCATATATTCAAGATAAACACAGATATTATATACCGCAAGTGCACAGGTAAGAAAAGCCGAATAAAGGCGGGGATAAACATTCTGCGGTCTTGTCTTTTCCATAAATATAAGCACAAAAGGTATAAGCCCCGCAACAAACACAAGCACATTCGCCCAGCCTTCGGAAACATAGGCCGGTACAAATATTATTGCAAGGAAGCAGACAGCCACCGCCGAAGTGGGTAGGCCGAGAGCTCTGTAGGGTGAAACGAAATCAGTGTGCTTCTGACCGATAATAAAGCATATTATCGCGGCAAGGATAACAATTGAAATCCATGCACCGTCAAAGGATGTTCTGAAAACGGTAAGACAGCTTGCCGCCACAAGCCCGATGAAATTAAACCAGGAGGCAAAGGTATAGCGGATAATATTGCTTTCCTTTTTATAGAGCTTGCCCGAAGCATAAAAGCCCCCGGCAATTATCACCGCCATAACAAGAGCAATAAGATGAAAGCTGATAACATCGGCTCCGCTTACACCGTTGTGCATATAATGCAGCCTTTTATCCTCGAGCAGCATATTGAACCATATTACACCGCAGGTATGATAAACCACAAGCGGTGAAAGTGTTCTGAACACAAGCATAAGCACAAATGCACTTACCGTGAAAAGCAGATACATCCAGCTGTCACTCACCCAGTTATAATGGGTGTTGACATTGCCTAAAACAACAGCTGTTGTAACAATCACGCCAAGAAGCCACAGCACCGATGCACCCTCGCACCAGGGCAGGCTTTCCCTTTTCTTTATATATGTATAAATACCGACGCTCTGACCGAGAAGGGCAGGAATAAAGCAGGTCAGAATTTTCAGTGCATCGGGGAAGCTCTTCCAGAATTTAATGAAGATCATCACAACGCCTGCACCGATTAAAAGGCATCCGAGAATAGAGAGCACGGTAACAAGTGTGTTGCCGAAAAGAAGCTTTTCCTTTTCCTCTGCGGTATTTTTGCGTTTACCGTAAATCAGTTCCTCAACCTCAATACCGAAGACATCTGCAAGTGAAAGCAGAATTTCGAGGTCGGGCTGAGTTCTGTCCGTTTCCCAGGATGAGACAGTCTGCCTTGTAACGTGAATTTTTGTTGCCAGGTCTTCCTGGGTCATACCGCAAAGACTTCTCTGCTTTTTGATATTCTTTGAAATTTTGCTCATTAAGCTTCACCGTCCTTTCTGTTGGTGTGCTTTAATTTTAGCATCTTACATATGATAAATAAAGGATTTTTGCTCAAAAAGCGACGCAACAATGTGTTGCAACGGTGTTATTTATCCAAAAGTGAAAAATAAACATCAAATTCACGGCTTATTCCGTCAATAAATACTCTGCACTCTTCATCCTCATTGAGAAGTCTTCCCACCTTTTTCACACGGCGGAGAAAACGGCGGTCAAGCCTTGTTTCGGTAAAATTACGCACAATAGGACAGATTTCATCGCCTCTTATATCAGGAATAACCTTTATTCTGCCTTCGGGAGTAATATAAGGAAAGAAAGGAAAAATCATACAGGAAAGAGGACGCACCTCACGGTTACAGCTTCCGTCACAAACGCAAAGTCGCACCCCGTCCTTTTCAATTACATTAAGAGTTGTTTCCTCAAAAGGAAAAAGGAGCATACCCGTTTCACCGTCACCCTTACAACAGGCCTTGCCGCATAAAAGTCCACAGTCCTTTTTAAGCGGAGTTTTGTCCTCCATTATATCTTTAGCCTTTTTATAAAGTCTTTCGTATTTACTTTTCATATTCATCATCCTTTTTATTACACTTTGGTCTGCAGTTAACAAAGAAACCTCAAACGCTCACAGACGTTCCTGTCTACTAACTACTGACTACTTTTAATAATATTGCACAATTATTATACAGTATTTTCTAACGGAAAGATATAATTTCGGTTGAAAAATAAAGTTTTTTGTGGTATATTTGTAGAGTATGATTTTCACAGGCGCGCAGTCGCCTTCAAGCGAGGGATAATAAATGAGAATTGGATTTGACAACGACAAATATATAAGAACACAATCCGAGCACATCAGAAAAAGACTGTCGCAGTTCGGCGGCAAGCTTTACCTTGAATTCGGCGGCAAGCTTTTTGACGACAACCACGCCGCAAGGGTGCTTCCCGGCTTTGAACCTGACAGTAAACTAAAAATGCTCCTCGAATTAAAGGACGAGGCTGAAATTGTAATTGCCGTAAGTGCAAAGGCAATTGAGCAGAAAAAGCTTCGCCGTGACCTTAACATTTCCTACGACAAAGAGGTTATCCGCCTTATCGGTCTTTTCAGAAGTGTGGGTCTTTTTGTCGGCAGCGTTGTTGTCACACAGTATGACGGACAGAGAGCCGCCGACATTTTTAAGGAAACCCTTAAAAATCTTGGTATAAAGGTTTTCACTCATTATCTCATTCCCGGTTACCCCTCGGATGTACCCCTTATCGTTTCCGAAAACGGCTACGGCAAGGACGAATTTGTTGAAACCCAGCGTAAAATTGTTGTTGTCACAGCTCCCGGCCCCGGAAGCGGAAAAATGGCAGTATGCCTTTCACAGCTTTATCACGAGCATTTAAGAGGCGTTGAAGCAGGCTACGCAAAATTCGAAACCTTCCCCATCTGGAATCTTCCTCTTAACCATCCCGTCAATCTTGCTTATGAAGCGGCAACAGCCGACCTTAACGACATGAACATGATTGACCCCTTCCACCTTGAAGCCTACGGCAAGGCTACGGTCAACTATAACCGTGACGTTGAAATCTTCCCCGTGCTTCAGGCTATATTCACAAAAATTTACGGCTTCTCACACTATAAATCACCCACGGATATGGGTGTAAATATGGTTGGCAACTGCATAACCGATGACGCTGTTGTATGCGCCGCCGCAAAGCAGGAAATTTTACGCAGATACTATAACTGCCTTTGCGATGCCCGTTCAGGTATCGGTCAAAGCAAGGAAAAGGACAAAATGCTTCTGCTTATGAACAAAGCAGGCATAAACCTTGAGGACAGACTTGTTGCTCAGAGAGCAAATCGCATTGCCGAGGAAACCTCAAAGCCTGCCGCCGCAATTGAGCTTGACGACGGCACAATAGTAGTCGGCAAAACCAAGGAGCTTTTAGGTGCAGCTTCGGCGGCTGTACTCAATGCCCTTAAGCACCTTGCAGGTCTTGATGACAAGCTTCTGCTTCTGCCCGAGCACCTTATTGAGCCGGTACAGGGACTCAAGGTAAACTATCTCGGCAGTAAAAACCCCCGTCTTCACGTTGACGAGGTTCTTGTTGCCCTTTCAGTAAGTGCAGCAACGGATGAGGATGCGGCAAAGGCGCTTGCCTGCCTGCCACAGCTTCGCGGATGCCAGGCACACATTTCTGTCATTCCCTCAAGTGTTGATTCAATTATGTTCAACAAGCTTGGCTTACAGCTCACCTGCGAGCCCGAGTACGAAAAATCAAATCTTATTGTTAAATAAATCACCACAGCACAATCGTCCGCTAAAAATGGGCGATTGTTTTTTTCTGTTTTTTATTATATTTTTATTGACAAACAATAAAACTTGTGCTATTTTAAAATTGCAAACAATATTTAAAGGAGATTTTTACCATGTACACATCAGATAAAAGCACAAAGCTCACCCTTTACGTAACCTATTTATTCGGCCTTGTCCTTATAGGACTTATGCTCTTTGCTTATCCCATTGCAAAGAATGTTCTCGGTCCCAATCAGAGGACTGCTTACCTTGCCGCGGTAAGTTCTTTTTACATTTGCTGTCCTGCTGCATGGGTTGCCCTTTACAAAATCCGCATTCTGCTAAAAAACGTTCTCACAGATAACATTTTCTCGGGCGAATCGGTAAAGCTTCTTCATCAGCTTTCTCTTTGCTGTCTTTTTGTGGCTGTAATCTGCTTTATCACAATTTATTTCTGCCACATCTTTTTCACCTTTACCCTCGGTGCCGCATTTATGTCCCTGATTCTGCGTGTGCTTCGCAATGTTATGGGCAAGGCTGTAAAAATCAAGGAAGAAAACGAGCTTACTATTTAAAGGAGAACAGATTATGCCCATTATTGTAAATTTAGATGTTATGCTTGCAAAAAGAAAAATGTCCTCGGGAGAGTTGGCGGAAAAGGTCGGCATCACTCAGGCTAACCTTTCCATACTCAAAACGGGCAAGGCAAAGGCTGTGCGTTTCTCCACTCTTGAGGCAATCTGCAAGCACCTTGACTGTCAGCCGGGAGATGTACTTGAATTCAAAGACGAGGAGGAATAATAATGAGTAACCAAAACAGCTCATATCCTTATCACAACTTTACCCCGACCTACAAACCGGAAATACCGGAAATAAAACGCAAGGACATTATCACCTGCCTTGCAATATTTGCTACGGTATTTGTTTTTTCCCTTTACGCTTCACCCGTATCAATTGATTTTCTCTTTGGCGCAACCTTTACAGGTTACGTAAAATTCCTTTGCCTTTTTATTGTTTTTGTTATTTCGCTGTTTTATGTAAAAAAACAACCGGGCGCATCAAAATCCTCAACGGCGTTTTTCGCACTGTGCAGTATCTGCTTTCTGTTCTCCTACATTTTAAACGGCGGAGACTTTTATACTATGCCTGCCTTCCTTTACCTTATAGGAGCAATGTGTGTCACAAAAACGGGAAGTCTCACACAAAAACGCAACGGTTACCGCTACCTTTTCGAGGAGCTTAAGGATATTTTCGGCTACCCCTTAAAATACTGCCTTTTACCCCTTAAAGCTATTTTCGGAAAAATCCGCATAAAAAAGAACAAAAAGCTTGGCGGTGCTCTGCTCGGTTTTGTTTTTGCAATTCCTGTTGTTGCCGTTCTCTTCGGTCTGCTTTCCTCGGGCGATGCCGCCTTCAGCAATGTCACCTCAAAGCTTACGGATTTTGTAATCGAAGCCCTCGACAAGCTGTTCCTTGATAATTTCGACTTTTTACTCCTTATGGGTGAGTCGGTGTTTATGACCCTGATTTTCGGCCCTGCAGTTTTCTCGGCACTTTTCTGCTTCAGATACGGCATACAGAAAAAGGTCAAGGAAAACACACCGAAAAGTGAAAGTGTCTCCACAGGCTTCATCCCCGAAAATGTTGCGGCAGGCTTTTTTGTAACCGTTTGTGTGCTTTACGTTTTCTACCTGTTTTCACAGCTTTCCTATTTCTTCGGTGCCTTCTCGGGCAAAATCCCCCTTGCTGTAAATATGAGCCTTTCCGAATATGCCAGACGCGGCTTTTTTGAAATGAGCGCAATTGCCTTTATCAACCTCGGCTTAATCGCTCTCGGTATGATTTTTGTAAAACGCAGAGCCAAAGAAAAAATCTCACCGCTTTTCAAGGGCGTCTTCACCTTCCTCTGCCTTTTCACGGAGCTTCTTATCATCACCGCTATGTCAAAAATGGCGCTTTACATTACAGAAATGGGACTTACCCACAAGCGTATCCTTGTGTGCATTATTGACATCCTACTTTTTGCAACGGTGCTTTGCGTGCTCATCAAGCTTTACAAGGTAAGCTTTCCTTATATGAAAATCATCGTCAGCCTCTGCTGTGCGGTGCTGAGCCTTTATACGCTTGTCGGTGACGGTATGCTGATTGCAAGCTTTAACACAAATGCCTATCTCAAGGGATATCACAAGGAGCTTGATGTTCAAACTGTGTGCTATGAAGGAAATCCGTACTTTGCCGCAAGGAGCCTTCACAAGGTTGCACAGGCTGTACCTGAAATGGACATTGCGGCTAAATATTGGATAGGCGAATCTTTAGTTATTTATTCCGATTACAGCCTTGACGGAAAGCTTGAAATGACTACATTCAAAAGCTTTTTTACATCCTACTCTCTCTCGGACTTCCTTTTCTGGGAATATATGAGAGATAACCGTGACTTTGCAGAGGCTTGTCAGAAAGTTTACTGGGATTACGAATATGATTATGGTAGAGATATCTATTACCAAGATGTGGATTATGATGACTACGAATATGAGAATGAATACGAGGCTGACGAGTTAAGCGAGCACGATTATGAAAACCATACTTATTGACACCTGCAGAAAGGGATGAATACAATGAAAAAAGCACTTAAATTTTTTGTTGTTATTCTCATTATAGTTTCAATCCTGTCTTGCGGTATGTCAATCAACAATCGAACATTTTCAAAACAGTTCAAAGATGAAAACTTTGACATTTTCATTCCGTCCGGCGTTGCAAATAAATACAAGGACACAATGGCAATGAGCTTTGAAGACGGCAGAATGTGGTTGTATTCTTTAAACGAAAAAGAAATTGCTTTGATGGAAAAGGACTTGGATAACGGAAAATGGACAGTCTTTGAGCCGAGCAACCACAATATGTTTTTCAGGATTGTTGACATTGAAGCTCCGACAGGGAAACTCTACGCCTGCTTGTATGATATCGGAGCAGAGCATCAGCTGTTGTTTGTATACGACACTGAAACTTACAACTATTACTGCATTTCCGTGTCAGTCTGATATTATCGGTGAAGATAGCTTATTGACACCGCCCGTCAAATAAGCTATAATCTACACCGAAAACTAAACCCGAGGTGTTAACCATGAGAATGAGAAAAAAGAAGTACCTTGACGAAAGACTTGACGCGGTAAAAAGCTATATCCTCGACACTGACAGAGAGGAAAGGGATTTTGAAAAAGCCGTACAGATAAAAGAGCACTTTGACTTTAAGGAGCTTTTCGGCAACGAAAATCCCGTTCACCTTGAAATCGGCTGCGGTAAGGGTCAGTTTGTGTGCGAAATGGCAAAAAGATGCCCCGACATAAACTTCATTGCCGTTGAAAAGGACAGAAACGTTATTGTTGCCGCCGTTGAAAAAATAGAACAGGCAGGCCTTACCAATGTCCGCTTTATTTCAGGCTGTGCCGAGTATCTGCCGAGGTTTATCCCCTCTCACAGCATTGAGAGAATTTATCTCAATTTCTCCTGTCCCTTCCCCAAGGAGAAATACAGAAAGCACCGCCTTACCCACAGCTTTTTCCTTAAAATTTACCGTGAGCTGTTGAAGGCTGGCGGTGACATTCATCAGAAAACCGACAATATGCACTTCTTTGAGTTTTCACTTCAGGAGTTCAGTGGGGAACATTTCAGGCTTGAGAATGTTTCTCTTGACCTTCACAACAGCGGATTTGAGGGTAATATTGTGACTGAATATGAAAAGAGATTTTCTGATTTAGGGCAGCCGATTTACAGACTTGAAGCAAAGCCGATGTAAGAAACAATAAAAGTTTTTTGATTACTTTTTTTCAAAAAAGTAATGCCCCGCGGCGAGCGAAAAAAACAATAAATTATAAACAAAGGTCACGGATTACAGCATCCGTGACCTTTTCTTTAAGTGTAAATGTTTTATGACCTCGCCGGTCGGGCGTTCTTTCTTGTAAGAAAGAACCAAAGAACTTTACTTGTTTGTATTGCTATTCTTACTGCTTAGCACCGTTATCAAACATCTCAAGCACCTTTACACTTGCGGCAAAGCAATCTGCAAGGCAGGAAGGATTAAGTGCCACGGGTGTATCAAGTCTTGTGTGATAGAAATCAGGAAGTGCATGGTTAAGTGCGGTAATACCTGTTGCACGCATACCTGCCTGAGCAAAAGCAGCTGAGCCTGTTGCACCGCCGAGAGGAGGAACAAAGCCCTTCTTAACGGGAATATTAAGCTCCTGACAAGCTTCCATAAAGAGATCGGAAACATCCTTGTCAACCTTAACGGTTGAGTTGAGGTCACGGTAGTTTACCATAAGCTGCTCATTCTGTGCAATGGTGTCATAGGAATAAACAAAGGTAGGAACATCGTCAAATTCCTTGCAATGCTTTTCACTCCATGCCTTTGCACCGCGAAGACCTGCTTCCTCGCAACCGGTAAGAACAACACCGATTTCAGTGTTTTCAATCTCAACGCCCTCATCCTTGAGCATCTTGAGGATTGCCATACCGATGTAACAGCCTGTAAGGTTGTCATTAGCACCGTCAACAACTCTCTTTTTATTCCACATAAAGTAAAGACCGAACCAGAATGGTGCGAACACAAGTGCAACAAGACCAAGTGTTTTTGCAAGCTCTTCACTGAGAGCGCCTGCAAGACGTGCAATGGAAATTGCAAGTGTATAGAATGCACCGACAAAGCAGACCATCATGTGAATATCAAAGCCGAGATATGTAAATTTGTATTTGAAGGGCCACTCCCATGTTGCATCAGGATGTCCGTTGAAGATGATTCTGCGTTTTACTTCACCTGTGGGCTTCTTGAAGCCTGCAACATTGTGACCTGTCTTTTCCTTAAAGAATTTGTCTACAAACTTTTTGTAAAGACCGAACTGAAGCACACAGATAAGAAGTCCGATTGCTATGAACGCTATTGAAAGCACGGGCATAAAGAAGTATGAGGCAAGTGCAAGGAAGCAGCAGGTGATTGTAAAATAAATCCAACCGTAAAACGAGTTGGGATTTTCCTTAAAGCCTTCAACATAAACACGGTCACAACCGTATTCCTTCATCTGCTCTGCTGCATATTCGCAAGCCTGCTTTTCACCGAGGTCGCCGGGACCACGCTTTTCAAACTTGTTGCAGATATATGTGATTTCATCAACCATATACTGTGCGGCAATGTCTTTTTTGTCAATTATTTTCTTAAGATCCATTTTCATTTTCTCCTTTCATCAATGGACTATCTCTCAAAAATAATTTACCACATTCTGTAACAATATTTTTTAACAAAATGTTAAAAATGTTGTTCAAAAAAATGAACAGAGCACTTGCCCTGTTCATTTTGATTTGTTTTATTTCTTAAGGGAAATTTCGCCCTTGAAAAGCTTTGTAATAAACTTAATGATAGCGTTGAAGAAACGGATAAAGAGCATCTGTGCAGGTGTTTCCTTCTTTGTTCCGTCTTCATCAAGACCTTCAATAACCTTAAGGGTTGAACTACCGTCAAAGCGAAGATACTGTGCATATTCACCGCCGCTTACAGTTGCTTCATGGTTCATAACATCAAGAGCTAATCTGTTAATCGGATAAGGGAAGGTTTCGTGATGCATATCCTTAACGAAGTAGGATGTTTCAGGGAAAAGGCATGTTGAACCATCAATTTTGCGGTCAGGTGAAAGATATTTTGTATCCTTAAGTGATTTGATATATTTATCTGAAAGAATTTCGCCATAGTCAGCACAGGTTGCACCGAATGACTGTCTTAAAACGGTGGTGTTGCCGTCGGAAAGAGCAGTTGCATCTTCATAGATGGGAACATCGGGGAAGTTGTACTTTGAAATCATATAGAAGTCAATACCTGCTTCATCCAGAGCAAGTAATGTTTCTGTTACTTTAAGCTGAACTTCGTTGTGGTATCTGTCGGTTTTCTTGATAAATTCTGCGTATTCATCCTCAACACCTGCGAAAATGAAATCGCGTGCTTCCTCATACTGATCAACGGGAACCATAGCCCAATATGAAGGCCATCCGCCAAAGGTATCCTTGAGAACAAGAGGGAATATATCTTTCTTCAATCTCTGTACCAGAACCTCCAGAGCATCACCGGTAAGACCAAGTACTGATATATAATTCAAAACCTCAACAGTAGCAGAAATAAGTGATTTTGTGTCGGGATCTTCAATCAGGTCTTTGTTTTCCATATAATAGTTGACAAAGTTTTCGATTGCCTGATCGTTAAGCTCAATGTTACCGGTGAAAAGGGCACCGAGAATATCAATACCGTCAACAGAAGATGAAAGGTAAGCAACATCATCAACATTTGCAATAGCATGTTCGGGGTAAAGTGTAAGATAAGCCTGCACAACATTTGCGCCATAGCAACGACCGAGAATGTTAACCTTATCTTCACCTGTAGCTTCTTTTACCTGATCTATGTATTTTTTAAGAAGCTCAGCGGTTTCAATAGGAGAAACTCTCCAGTCATACCATAATTGGTAGTCATATTCGTTATAGTTTGATGTTTTTCTCGGAAGGGAATAATTGTACGGGTGTTCAGCGTAACTTCCGTCACTTACTTCACCGTTTTTATCAAGAGCAAGATTGCCCATAGCCTTTATAACTGCATTGTAAAATTCCTGTGCCCATGCTTCGTAATCATTAGTGAGCATACCGAGTGCGAATTTTTCAAGACAGGGCTTGATTGCCTCCTTTATAACCTCTCCCTCATCAACGGAGTCGTTGGGGAAAATTCTGGTGCCGTCAGCAGCATAAAGATTTGTT
This sequence comes from Acutalibacteraceae bacterium, assembly GCA_045643805.1. Taxonomy (GTDB): domain Bacteria; phylum Bacillota; class Clostridia; order Oscillospirales; family Acutalibacteraceae; genus UBA6857. The sequence goes on along the minus strand of JAZRFT010000031.1, from coordinate 54,735 downwards.
ACTCTGGCGCCGATAACATAAATTGAGGGCTTTTCATCGTAGTTTCCTGCAAAAGCAGGCACACAGAGTGAAAGCACAAGAACAACGCATAAAAGGAATGATACAAATTTTTTCATAATTAACTCTCCTTTTTAGGACAATTTGTACCATAATTATAAAACAGACTTTTTCCAATGTCAATATGCAGAGCAGTGTTTTGTTAAAATTCTGTTAACATAATTTACTGCCCAAAAAAACAACGGGAGTTGAAACTGCCGTTGTTTTTTCAGGTTAATTATTTACCAAGTGAAATCTCGCCTCTGAGAAGCTTTGTAATAAAATTAAAGAATGCTGAAAGGAAACGGAAAAGACTTGCAAGAGTATTGTCTGCAGGCTTGTCGTAATCCTCGTCAGGAGTAACCTCTGCCATATTATTGTTGTTATCCATAAACTGAGGGTACTTATCCTGATTTGATACATTGTAATCATTGTTCATAATATCAAGGCAGATACCTTCAATTGCAGCCCAGTAATTGTGATGAAGGTTTTTGATGTACCAGGTGTTTTCAGGAAGAAGACCTGTTGATGCATCAATCTTATAGTCGGGTGCAATGTACTTCTGATTTTCCTCTGATACAGATGCGATGTAGTCTGCGCTGAGCACCTTGCCGTAATTTGCGGCAGTACCACCGAAGGTCTGTCTGGGAATTGTTGTATCACCGTCGCTCTGAAGTGCGGCACCATTGTAAATGGGATATTCAGGGAAGTTGTACTTTGCGAAGATATTGTATCTTACGCCCTTGTCCATCATTTCGAATACTGTTGCGTTATGAACTGACTGAACATTGTCATAATAATCTCTTACCTTTGCAATGAGACCCGCATACTCATCCTTACAGCCATCGAAAACGAAATCAATAGCCTTATCAAGGTTACCCTCTGTTACCATTGCCCAGTATGAAGGCCATGAAGCAAAGCTGTCACGGAGAATGGGAGGAATAAGGTCACTCTTGATTCTGTCGATAAGAAGATCGATCGCATCAGCTGTAAAGCCCAATACCTTAGCCTGCTCAAAGAGCTCAACAAGTGTCAACACAAGAGCGGCAATAGCATCATCTTCAATAAGGTTTTCATTTTCCACATACCAGTTAAGGAAGTTATCAAGTGCTTCGCCATCAAGGTAAAGCTCACCGGTATAAAGAGCTGTCATAAAATCAATACCGTCGATTGAGGGAGCAAGATAAGCAATATCGTCTACGTAAGCTTCAGCGTGATCCTTATTCATTGCAACATATGCTGCAATAACATTTGCACCGTAGCAACGGCCTACAAGGTTAACTTTTTCGGCATCTGTTGCATCAAGAACTCTGTCAATATAAGCTTCAAGCTCTTCGCCTGTTACCATAGGGCTGATTCGCCAGTCATACCAGAAGCGGTAATCCCACATACCGAAGCCTGATGATTTTTCTGTAACATTTACTGTTGATGAATGGTTTGCAGGATGTGAACCGTTACTTGCTTCACCGTTCTTATCAAGAGCAGAATCACCGTAGATACCTATAAAAACATCGTGGAAGCTTTTTGCCCACTTTTCATAGTTATCTGAAAGCATACCGAAAAGGAACTCTGAAAGAAGACCCATTCCGTGCTCTTCAAGAACTGCTCCGAGATCGATATCGAAATCGGAAATCTTATTGCCGTCTACATCGTAAATGTCATTTGTCTGTGCGCCTGTTATGTAAATTGTGGGATATTCTTCATATCCGTCAGCTGCAAATGCAGGAACACAAAGTGAAAATGCAAGAACAACACATAAAAGAAGTGATACGAACTTTTTCATTATAAAGCTCTCCTTTTCAAATTATTCACAAAATGATTATAATGCATTCTTTCCTAAATGTCAATGTTTTATGAACAGCAACAGCAACCCTGTTTTCGCACCGTTATCCGGGCAAAAATGACGTGCCCGAGATGCATTTTATGTCATTTTTAGATAAAATTACATTTATTATTGTATAGTTTTTTATTGAAATTATATTTACAACTTGATAAATCCGTGCTAGAATATCAAGTGGTAATTTCTTTGCAAATTATTATTTTAAAAATTTGAAATATTCAGGAGGAAATATCCAATGGCAAGAAAAATGAAAACCATGGACGGTAACAATGCCGCTGCTCACGTATCCTATGCGTTTACAGAAGTAGCAGGTATTTATCCCATTACACCTTCAAGCCCCATGGCAGACTATGTTGATCAGTGGTCCGCACAGGGTCTTAAAAACATTTTCGGCACAAGAGTTAACGTTGTTGAAATGCAGTCAGAAGCCGGTGCAGCAGGTACAGTTCACGGCTCACTCGGTGCAGGTGCTCTCACAACAACCTATACAGCTTCACAGGGCCTTCTTCTTATGATCCCCAACATGTACAAAATCGCCGGCGAGCTTCTCCCCTGCGTTTTCCATGTTTCCGCTCGTTGTGTAGCTTCTCACGCTCTTAACATCTTCGGTGACCATTCCGACGTTTACGCCTGCCGTCAGACAGGCTTCGCAATGCTTGCTGAAACAAACACACAGGAGGTTATGGACATCGGTGCTGTTGCTCACCTTGCATCAATCAAGAGCCGTGTTCCCTTCCTCAACTTCTTTGACGGCTTCCGTACATCTCACGAGCTTCAGAAAATTGAAGTATGGGATTTCGACGACCTCAAGGAAATGTGCGATATGGACGCTGTTGAAGCCTTCCGCAAGGCAGCTCTCAACCCCGAGCGCCCCGTAATGCGCGGTTCACACGAAAACGACGGCATCTTCTTCCAGAACAGAGAAGCTTGCAACAAGTACTACGATGCAGTTCCCGAAATCGTTGAAGAATACATGAACAAGGTTAACGCCAAAATCGGCACAAACTATCAGCTCTTCAACTACTACGGTGCTCCCGATGCTGAAAAGATCATCATCGCAATGGGCTCAATCAACGACGTTGCTGAAGAAGTTATCGATTACCTTACAGCAGCAGGCGAAAAGGTAGGTCTTGTTAAGGTTCGTCTTTACAGACCCTTCTCCGCAAAGCACCTCCTTGCAGCTATCCCTGAAACTGTTAAGAAGATTGCTGTTCTTGACAGAACAAAGGAGCCCGGCTCACTCGGTGAACCCCTTTACCTCGACGTTGTTACTGCTCTTGCAACAAACGGCAGAGCTGACATCAAGGTTATCGGCGGCCGTTACGGTCTCGGCTCAAAGGATACTCCTCCTTCAAGCATCTTCGCAATCTTCAACGAGCTTAAGAAGGATGCTCCCAAGGCTCAGTTCACTCTCGGTATTGTTGACGACGTAACAAACCTTTCACTCGAAGAGGAAGTTGCTCCCAACACAGCTGCAGAAGGCACAATCGAATGTAAGTTCTGGGGTCTCGGCGGCGACGGTACAGTTGGTGCTAACAAGAACTCCATCAAAATCATCGGTGACCACACTGACAAGTATGTACAGGCTTACTTCCAGTACGCCTCAAAGAAGACAGGCGGTATCACCATTTCTCACCTTCGCTTCGGTGATAAGCCCATCAAGAGCCCCTACTACATCAACAAGGCTGACTTTGTTGCATGTCACAACCCCTCATATATCGACAAGGGCTTCAAGATGGTTAACGACGTTAAGCCCGGTGGTGTATTCCTCATCAACTGCCAGTGATCAGACGAAGAGCTCGACACGGACCTTGCAGCAGATGCAAAGAGATATATTGCAAAGAACAACATCCAGCTTTACACGGTTAACGCTATTGACCTTGCTGTTAAGGTTGGTATGGGCAAGAGAACAAACACAATTCTTCAGTCTGCTTTCTTTGCTCTTGCAAATGTTATGCCTTCAGACGAAGCAATTCAGTATATGAAGGATGCCGCTACAAAGTCCTACTCAAAGAAGGGTCAGGATATTGTTGACGCTAACCACAACGCTATCGATGCAGGTGCAACCGCATACCACAAGGTTGAAATTCCTGCCGCCTGGGCAACTGCAGAGGATAACACCGAAGCTGTTAAGTCCGAAGGCGCAGAAAAGCTTGTTAAGATGGTTGACACAATCCTTAAGCCCGTTGGTCTTATGGAAGGCTCATCACTTCCCGTTTCCGCTTTCGTTGACCACGCTGACGGTACCTTCGAGCACGGCGCATCAGCTCACGAAAAGAGAGGCGTTGCTGTTCTCGTTCCCGAATGGGATCCCACAACCTGTGCAAAATGTAACCAGTGTGCTTACGTTTGTCCTCACGCTACAATCCGTCCCTTCGCTATGAATGAGGAAGAGGTTGCAGCAGCACCCGCACAGATGAAGAAGGCTGACAAGCCCGTTGTTAAAACAAACTACACCTACACTCTTGCTGTTTCTCCCATGGACTGTATGGGTTGCGGCGTATGTATCGGCGTATGTCCCACAAAGTCACTCAAAATGGTTTCCAAGGAATCCCAGCTTGCAGAGCAGGAAGTATTCGATTACTGCGTAGCAAACGTTACAGAAAAGGAAGAAACAACAAAGGTTCTCAACGTTGTTTCCAGCCAGTATAAGAAGCCTCTCCTTGAGTTCTCCGGCTCATGCGCAGGCTGTGCTGAAACATCATATGCACGTCTTATCACTCAGCTCTTCGGTGACAGAATGTACATCTCCAACGCTACAGGCTGTTCATCAATCTGGGGCGGCCCCGCAGCAACATCACCCTACACCGTTAACAAGGACGGTCACGGTCCTGCTTGGGCAAACTCACTCTTCGAGGATAACGCTGAGCACGGTCTCGGTATGTACTACGGTCAGGATGCTATCCGCTCAAGACTTATCGATGACGTTAAGGCTATGGTTGCTTCCGACGAATGCAAGCCCGAGGTTAAGGCTGCAGGTGAAGAATACCTTGCAACTCTCGAGGACGGCGAAAAGAACGCAAAGGCTTCCAAGGCTCTTGCAGCAGCAATTGAAGCAGCAGGTGCAACATGTGCACTCTGCAAGGATGTTCTTGACAATAAGGAATACCTTTCAAAGAAATCCGTATGGATCTTCGGCGGCGACGGTTGGGCATACGATATCGGTTACGGCGGTCTTGACCACGTTCTTGCTTCAGGTAAGAATGTAAACGTAATGGTATTCGATACAGAGGTTTACTCCAACACCGGCGGTCAGGCTTCAAAGGCTTCAAACATCGGTCAGGTTGCACAGTTCGCAGCAGCAGGTAAGGACATCAACAAGAAGAGCCTTGCTGAAATTGCTATGAGCTACGGTTATGTATACGTTGCACAGATTGCTATGGGTGCTAATATGAATCAGACACTCAAGGCAATCCAGGAAGCAGAAGCTTACAACGGTCCCTCACTCATCATCGGCTACTCACCCTGTGAGATGCACTCAATCAAGGGCGGTATGGTTAACTGCCAGGCTGAAATGAAGAAGGCTGTTGAATGCGGCTACTGGAACCTCTTCCGCTTCAATCCTGCACTCAAGGCAGAAGGCAAGAATCCCTTCATCCTTGACAGCAAGGAACCCAACGCTGACTATCAGGCATTCATCAAGAACGAAGCACGTTACACAAGACTTATGCGTGAATTCCCCGACAGAGCAGAAGCACTCTTCAAGAAGAGTGAAGAAGTTGCAAAGGCAAGATATGCACATCTTCTTAAGCTCAAGGATCTTTACGCTCCCGACGCTGAGTAAGACGGCTTAAGATAAGCGCACACGAACGCGCCGATGTAACGGTTAAGTTTATGACTTAAATTAAAGAAAGAGCAGGCTGAAAAGTCTGCTCTTTTTCTTCGGGCGCAAAATCAAAAGTTCTTTGGGTCACTTTTTTCACAAGAAAACCCTCTTGCGGTTCCCAAAATTCATTACGGCTTGGTGACTCCCCACAGTGTGGGGAGATGTCAGCCAAAGGCTGACAGAGGGGACGGCCGTCGTCAACGGCGCCTATGAATTTTGACCGCTGCGCCATCCTCGCCTCGCTTCATCGTCCGCCGGACGCACTTCGGCGACGATGCCACTCGGCGAGCGATAAAAACATTGAAAAACAGCCACACCCGTGATATAATTTAATCAAGGAAAATAAAGGAGGCTTACACCATGAAAAAGCTCAGTATTTTATTTTTAATCCTCGCCCTCATCCTCTCCCACGCTATGTGCATTGTTGTAGCGTCAAACTACACCTCTATGCTCTGCGGAATTGAACACTCCGGCTTCAGCGCTCCTGCTTCGACAGCCTTTCTTTATGCAATCCCATTTGTTATAGGTATAGTAATAAGCATTGTTCTTGCTTATGTTTTCAGCAGAAAAGCAAACAAACGATAAAAGTATTTATATCAGCGTTTAAGATTTATAATTTCCAATTGCAAAACTCCTCATATAATGGTATAATCTGTCATTATCCGTTATATAAGGAGTTTTATTTATAATATATGGAAACACTTTTTCTTATTCTTTTCACCCTTGTGCTTACAGTTTTTATCGCCCTTGATTGGTCAATTGTCCTTGCCCTTTTAATCGGGCTTTTCATTTTTTCACTTTATGCAAAGCTTAAAGGTAACAGCCTTAAGGCAATCACAAAAATGGTTATCGACGGAGCTAAAACCTCAAAGAACATACTTATTGTATTTTTCCTTGTTGGTATCCTCACTGCACTTTGGCGTGCCGCCGGAACAATTCCGACAATCATTGCCTATACCGTGGATTTAATCAATCCCGACTCCTTTATCTTTATGACCTTTGTACTATGCTGTCTTGTGTCCTTTCTTATCGGCACCTCCTTCGGCTCGGCGGCAACAATGGGTGTAATATGTGTGACAATGGGTATGGCAATGGGGGCAAATCCCGTGCTTACCGGCGGTGCTATGCTTTCGGGTGTGCTTTTCGGCGACCGATGCTCCCCCGTTTCAACAAGTGCCCTTTTGGTAAGTGAGCTTACGGGCACAAACATTTATGAAAACATAAAACGTATGTTTAAAACAGCGGCAATTCCCTTTACCGTTACAAGTATTATTTATATTGTTGCAGGCTTTTTTTCACACACAGGCGAAAGCAAAACCGACATTGCAGAGCTTTTTGCAAAAGAGGTTAATATAACACCTCTCGCTCTCATTCCCGCGGCGGTTATTCTCACCCTTGCCCTTTTCAAGGTCAAAACGAGATATTCAATGCTCTGCAGTATTATTGCCGCCTTTTTCGTAAGCCTTTTTGTACAGAAAACGGAAATAACCGAGCTGCTTTCCTTTATCGCTACGGGATACAAGGCAAGCCTTCCCGAGCTTTCGCAGATGCTCGATGGCGGCGGAATCTCCTCAATGGTGAAGGTAATCCTGATAGTCTGTATTTCTTCAGCATATTCGGGAATTTTCAACGCTACGGGAATGCTCCAAAAGCTGATTGAAAAGCTTGAAGCCGTTGCAGAGAAAACGGGAAGCTTCGCCGTTACGGTTTTCGTTTCAATTTTCACTTCAATGATTTCCTGCAACCAGACCCTCGCAATCATACTTTCCGACAGCCTTTGCAGTAAGCTTGAAAAGGATAACAAGCAGTTTGCAATAGACCTCGAAAACTCCGTTGTGGTCATTGCACCGCTTATCCCCTGGTCAATTGCAGGTGCAGTGCCGCTTACCTCGGCAGGTGCTCCCACCGCAAGCCTTTTTGCCGCCTGCTTTTTGTATGTTTTACCTCTCTGTTATCTTATAGTAAGACGAAAAAAACGTACCGCTTAAAGCTAACAAAGCTATAGCTTACAATTTTACCCATTATTAATTTTTTCGCCCTTGACTACATTATTAAATATATATATAATGTAATGGAATTAAAATAAAGGAGAAGAACTATGTATACTTTAGCATCAAAAATCAGAGTAAACAATGCAAGCGTCAGTCACAAGGATTTTGACAACTGTCACTTCAGCTTTGAGCTTAAGGACGACGGCAAGTTTATCAAGGGTATCCTCAAGGCAAAAACAGATATAGAAATGGAAACCTTCGCTGTTACAAAGCCTATGGAATACAGCAACGATACTCTTTTCTTCGGAAACGGCTATCAGTCATGGTCAACCTCAAAGGAATACAGCAGAGGTGACAAGACCCACGACATCATCTCCGCTGCAAGAAAGCTTGGCGGCTTTGCAGAATTTGCCGCAGGTGTATTTGCAGACTACACCTTCAAATCCTATGTTCACTACGGAAAGCTCAACTTTTTCCGTGCATACACTTATACATATCTTCGTAAGAAGGGTGACTACAACATCACCATCTACGGCTCAAGAAGTGAAAGAAAGGGCTTCACAATTTTTGAGGCTGACATGACCGAAAACACCTTCACCATAAGAAAGGACGTTGAAGGACTTAAACTCGTTGCAGGTCAGGAATATGAGATGTTCGACATCGCAATCATCGAAAATGAATATGAAAAAGCCTTCGATGAATACTTCTTCGACTTTATGGGCATCAAGGAGCCTAAAATCAAGCACCTTGCAGGCTATACCTCATGGTACAACTACTTCTCAAAAATCACCGAGGATATCTGCCTTCGTGACCTTGACGGTATGGACAGAGCAAAGGAATGTGTTGACATTTTTCAGCTCGACGACGGCTTCCAGACTGCTACAGGTGACTGGTTAAGCGTTGATAAAAAGAAGTTCCCCCACGGTCTCAAGAGCCTTGCACAGAAAATCCACGATAAGGGCTACCTTGCAGGCATATGGCTTGCTCCCTTCTGTGCACAGATTACAAGTAAGGTTGCAAGAGAGCATCCCGACTGGCTCATCAAGGACGAAAAAACAGGCAAGAAGATTCTCCGCCACATCGGTTGGGGCGGTGCTTACGCTCTCGATATTTACAACGAGGAAGCAAGAGAATACATCAAGCATTTCTTTGATGTTATCCTCAACGATTGGGGCTTCGATATGGTTAAGCTCGACTTCCTCTTCACTCAGTGTCTCTCACCCAGAGCAGGTAAGACCCGCGGTGAAATTATGTGCGACGGTGTGGACCTTCTCCGTGAGGCCTGCGGTGACAAACTCATCCTCGGCTGCGGTGTTCCCCTCGGCGCATGCCTTGGTATTTTTGATGCCTGCCGTGTAACCTGCGACGTTAACAAGGTATTCAAGGGCAACCTTCTCAACTTTGCAAAAATCAACAACGAGGTTCCCTCCGCACAGGGCGCAATCAACAACACAATTTTCCGTCGTCACCTTGACGGCAGAGCATTCTGTAACGACCCCGACGTTCTTTTCCTCCGCAAGGAAAACCTTACATTTACCGACGAGCAGAAGTACCTTCTCGGTAAAATCAATGCAATCTGCGGTAACGTTCTCTTTGTTTCCGACAATGCAGGTGACTACGACTACAAGTCACTTACCCTTATGAAGGAATTCTTCACCGAAAAGGATTACAAAGTCACAGCCGCTGAATATATCACCTCCTCAATCATCAAGCTTGACTATATTGAGGACGGCGAAGCAAAGAGCATGACCTTCGATATCAACAACGGTAAAACCTGGAATGTGGTTTAAAACTGAACACAGTTAAGTTAATATTAAAAGCACAAGGTTTACGCCTTGTGCTTTTTGTTATGTGCAAACAAAACGGGCGGCACATTGCCGCCCCTACATTATGATGTTCTCAACGCCGCCAGGCGCATCCTTACTACCTCCTACTATCCTGTCTCCTCTCCACCAGCTTCACCGCCACCGCTGTCAGATCATCACCCGTAAAGCGATCCTGCCTTAAAGCAGCAAGCTGAACAATATGTCCTGCAAGGTCCTCCATATTGTTGGTGCTCCAGGAAAGCAGCTCGTCATTTATCCAGCCGCAGTCACCTGCCGTTATACCGTCACTTACAAGCAGCACTATATCACCCGATTTAAGAGTAACCTTTGTTTTTGCAAATCTCACCTCACGCAAAATTCCTAAAGGCAAGGAGCTTTCCTCCACAACAAAAATCTCTCTGTCACTTCTTATAAGGCTTATTGCCGCACCTGCCTTATAAAATTCCGCTTCACCCGTGTAAAGGTTTACACTCAGTCCGTCCATTGTTGCCATTGACTCATCGGTTGACTTCATTATAAGTGATGAATTGACAAGCTTAACTGCACTTTCAAAGGAAAATCCGCTGCTTACAAGCTTCTGCATCAAAGTTACCGCCATACCGCTGTCAAGCGCCGCTGAGCTTCCCGTACCCATACCGTCACTCAAAAGAACTGCACTGCTGACATCACTTCTTGTGCAACAGGCAACACTGTCACCGCAGGGAGCGTCCTTGACAAAGGGCCGTTGAGCCGTACCTACAATAAGACCGTAATTTGCCCTTTCCTCAAAACGGATAAAGGTTCCCGTTTCCGTAACACTTATATCGGGCTCATCGAAAATATGACCTGTCACCTCCTCAAGTATCCTTTTAATGCTTTTGTAGTCCGTTTCAAAGGGACGCTCGAAGCAGGAAATTTCAATACCCAGCCTGCCCTCATCGCAGCAAAAGCAGCTGAGTGCATCAATATAAACACCGTTATCAATAACCACCGACCGAAGCGACATAGACTTTACGCTGTCTATTGTACGGCTTTTTTCAATTTTGCACGAAAGCTCACCGAGGAAATCCCCCATACCCGAAAACTGCTCGGTAAGAAGCCTTCTCATTTCACGGTTTTTAGTTTTAGAAAGCATACTCATGCTGTACTGAGCTTTTCCTTTGGCAATCTGTCCTTTAAGCTCGTGAAGTCGCGAGCAATGCTTTTCAAGCTGAAGCTTACCCTTACCTCTTTTTTCAAGGCCCATTATGGCAAGTATGTCCCCGGCGGTAGCGTCAAAATCCATACTCCAGCAAGCACTTTTCCGACTGCACCCGTCACACACATTCTGCTGTATTTCAAAAAACAGCTTGTTGACCTCGGGATTTATCACACGGTCAAGCCGTTCACTCACCTCGTCGACGGTTTTGCAAAAGGAATATATATTCCCCGAGGCTCTTTTTAAAATTGCGGCCACCTGCAAATTCACCACATCATCATTGATAACACCGTTTTTCCTTATAAGCTCCACTGCCTTTGACAGCCACACCGACGGCACAAGCATAAACGCCGCCGACGCTACAGCACACTCAATCATCGGAAGCCAGAAGCTTTCATCAAGTCCGCCTATCACACAGCAGGAACAGAAGGTCATACAGCAGGCTATTCCCACGGCAATTTGCCCCATAGGTGCAAAGGCACCGCTGATAAGGCCCGAAAGAGCAAAGGCAGGGAAAACAAACCTGCCCTCGGGGTCTATGCTCAAGGCCGCACCAAGGCATATTCCCGCAACGCTTCCGACAGCGGCACCGTTACAGTAGGAGGCAAAGCAAATAACAAAGCAACAAAGCAATCTTGCAGGAGAAAAGCCCTCGGGTCTTACCCCCGAAAAGCACATTACAAAAACAAACACGCTTATACCAAGGCTCAATTTGTCACCCATAGGAAGATTGAAAAGTCCCATACGGCTGACAGGTGTTCTGAAGCTTCTCATAAAAAAATAACTGCCAAAGAAAGCAATCGCCCCCTCAAGCAAGGCAAGAACAACACCGATAAAAGTCACGCCTGTAACAGCCTGATGAATAAGCGCAGAGCCCGTAACAGCAACAAGTGATGCCGCTATCCCTATTTTACCTTCATCTGCTCTTCTGAATCTTTTATGTACAAGCAATCTTACAAGGCAGATAAAGCAAAGGCAAAGGATATATCTCACCGTCAGGCCAAAGGAAAAAGCCGACAGATACCCTACAACGCTGCCGATAAAAACTCCCGTGCAATATTCAAAAGGAACTACTGCAATAAAAGCCGACGCAAAAGGTGACATATCCGCAAGCACGTCAACCTGACTGAAGCAGAAGCCCACCAATGCCGATATAACAACGGGTAGAGATTTATGCAACCGTTCACTCTCCCTTTCCTTAAGCTTTTCCTCAAGATAACAGTCAATCTTTTCCGTTTCCTTAACTTCCGTCAAAAGAACCATCCCTTCACTTATTTTTTCCAAAGGGATTATATATTTTCACGAAGGAGAAAATTGACGCTTTTTAGCGTACAGCCCGAAATATATTTACATATTTTTTCTATACACATTTTAGTTAACTGTATTTTTATGCAACAGATTTTTATTAACTGTGTGTAAACATTGTTAAAAAAACATTGATTATTTTCACCTCAAGTGATACTATGAATATAGTTTAAACTATCGTTTACTTAATTCAGACATTTTCATTTTCATAGTTACCTCATTCAAATTACTGCAAAAACACCGATGCTGCAGAGCATCGGTGTTTTTGCATAATTATTTATTTGTCAATAACTCCAATAAACATACTCTGTGTTTGACAGAATCTCCAAACTTTTCCCTATCTTATTGATAAATAGAATTCAATATAATATAATCATTTTATTAAAGAATAAAGGAGAAATTTTATGAAATTCAATCCGTTTTTCATGTTCTCAAGAGAAGAAAGCGAAACAAAGGTAGCTAATGACCGACTGCTTTCCTACGCGGCAGGTCTCACGGGTCAGAATATGACCTACAGCTACGTTTCGGGCAGACTTTTTGTTTACCTGAACACCATTCTGAAAATCCCCTCGGAAAAAACCGGCTGGATTACAGGTGTCAGCACCCTCTGGGACGCAATCAACGATCCACTCATCGGTGGACTCATCGACCGCAGAAAGCACAAGCCCGGACAGAAGCTCCGTCCCTTTCTTTTATGGACTCCCATAATCATCGGTATTCTCGTTTTCCTGATGTTTGTTGACTTCGGCTTACCCGAAATGCAGACTATCGCCCTTGTGCTTGTTCTTTACATACTCTTTGATGTATTCTACTCCCTGCAGGACATCTCCATCTGGGGGATCTCTGCAATGTCAAGCCCTGATTCAGCCGAACGAAGGCGTGTAATTCAGTGGATTTCCATTTCCGCGGGTCTCGGCGGTACAATCGCAAGTCTTTTCCCTGCAATGAAGGATTTTTTTGTCACAGAGGGAATCACGACAGAAAAGAACACCTACATCATCGGTGCAGGTATTTTTGCAATAGGTGGTATGCTTATCGCAATGCTCGCCTACAGAATGAAGGAAAAAGTTGAGCCGACAGAGGATGCTGCAAAGACAAGTATTATTCAGGATATTCTCGACTTAAGACACAACAAGACTCTTATCGTCGTCTGCCTTGCAAGAACCGTTCAGAGCATCTCTCTTGCTCTTCCCTGGGAATACTTCTTTGAAACACAAGGTCTTGCTTACAAATTAGGAAGCGTCGAAATTTCAGGCGGTAAGGCTCAGGTTGCCTACGGCTTCATTATGGGTATCCCCGGTGCCTTTGCAATGTTCTTTGCCGTTAGGCTTATCAACAGACTCGGCGGCAACAAAAAGCTCCTCGTATTCTCCGAGGTTGCTACTGTTGCGGCACGTATCCTCGCCTTCTTTATCGGTGCAAACGACCGCTTCCTCAACATCGGCGCCCTTGCTGTTGTTATGGCACTTCTCGGTACGGCACAGATTTTCACCAATATGAAGGATATTGCTCACCGTTCACTTCTTACAAACTCCATTGACGAGGTTGAACTTAAAACCGGCAAGCGTACTGAGGGTATCGTATTCTCAATGCAGAACTTCGTTTCAAAGCTTACAGGTGCTATCCCCAAGTTCATTCAGGGCTATTTCCTCAAGTGGCTCGGCTTCGATGCAAACGTAAAGGTTGCCGCAAATCAGACCGTTATCAATGCACAGACAGCTACACGCTTCCTTAAATACCGTTGGCATCACTTCATCCTCGGTCCTGCTATCGGCTCAGTTCTTTACCTCGTTGTTATCCTCTTCCTTGACAATGACGATGCAGAGCATATGGCAGAGGTTGAAAACGCTCTTAAAGAAAAGAGAGAGGCTGCCGCCCGTATTGAAGCCTAAAAAAATATTGATTTTTTGTTAACACTATGCTACAATGAAAAAAATAATAATTCTTACGAAAGGAGAAAAATAAAATGACAATTCGTGAAGTAATCAATATGCTTGCAAAAATCTTCGCTTATCTCGGCGAAATTTTCGGCGGCTATTTCAACAAGACTGAAGACGACGCTGAAACAGATGCAAACGCATAATTTAAGGAGTTTATTATGAAAAAAGTTGTTTCATTATTACTTGCCCTTCTGATGGCATTTTCACTTGCTCTGCCCTCATTTGCAGTAAGTGAAGAGGATCAGAAGCTTACAGCATCAGAGGTTCAGGACGCTCTCACCGTTGCTCTTTCAGCAATCGTTGACGCCCCCGAAGGTGCAACTGTTGTTGCAAGTGACAACCTTGAAAATGATGTTGCTGAAAATGCTGACACACCCAAGGAAATTTCAGGACTTCTTTCAGGCTTCATTTTTGTTGAAAAAGACAAGGCGGAAGCTGTTGCCGCTGACATCGTGGCAAATTCAAAGTACACCGTAAAGGTTATTGCTGACGGCAAGCAGACTGTTTACTGCAGTATCGACTTTGAAAAGTTCCCCGAAATTTACGACGCACGCGTTTACCTTGCTGCAATCGAAAAGATTCAGAACAAGTGTGACGAGGTTGCAAAGGAAAACGGCATTGACATCGCAGGTAACGGCTACGCTGCAATGAGCTACAGCCACATCGCAGGTGAGCTTGCACTTCATATGATTCTTGCTTCTCTTTCAAAGGACACAGCAAGCTGGAATCCCATTTCAGAGTGGATTTACGAAAGAGCCGGCATTGCCGACCTTAATGTTGACGAAGACAGAGTTCCTGCTGTTCTTCTCACAGCTTTCGGTGATGCAGTTGTTAATCTCATCAACTTTATTCTTTCAATCATCGGCTAACAAAAAAAATAACCACGGATTTTGAAAATCCGTGGTATTTTTATTGCCTTTTTCAGTTTTTGCTTTGCTCATCCAAGCTCAGGCAGAAGGAGGGTATGAATTCCTCAAGGAAAACATCAACCTCGGGAAGTGCCATTTTTCTTATGGACTTTTCTGTACTCTGATAAGCCTTTTCAAACTCTCTGTTGCCCGCATTTCTTTCCTCAATGCACTTGATAAGTGCGGAAAGCTTATCCGCCGCCTTAACAAGCTTCCAGAGGTATTCATCCTCCTCTTCAGGAAAGAAGGCGCTTTCATAGTAGTCCCTCATATCCTCGGGAAGCATTGAAAGAAGCTTGTTGCATGCCATTTCCTCAACCTTAAGGAATTCCTGACGCATTTCCTCACTGTGATATTTCACGGGCGTAGGCATATCACCTGTTATTATCTCTGGCATATCGTGATAAAGGCCTAAAAATGCTACTCTTTCCGCATTGAGATTTCCTCCGAAGCGGATATTTTTTATAACAGCAAGAGCGTGAGCAATGGCGGCAACATCGTTGCTGTGCTCACTTATATTCTCCGTGGCCGTGTTACGCATCAATGCCCAGCGGTTGATATATTTCATTCTTGAATGCATCGCAAAAAAGTTGTTTGCCATAATCTGTTTCACCTCACAGATAAATTTAATAAAAAACGGAATCCGGACAGATATTCCGAATTCCGCATTCTGAATTCCGTATTTAATTAAAGAATATCGCCTTCAAGACCCATTGTGCAGGATGCAGCGTTGCTTTCATCGGTATCGATGTGCATTGCAAGTGCATATGAGGGGCTTACTCTTACGATAACGTCACCGAAGATAAGGCTTCTGCCGTCAGTTTCAACCTTAACGTTAACAATCTGCTTGTCCTGAAGGTCATACTTTGCAGCATCCTCAGGAGTCATATGGATGTGTCTTTTTGCAATGATAACGCCATCCTTAAGCTCAACCTCACCCTTAGGGCCAACAAGCTTACAGCCACCGCTGCCTTCAAGGTCGCCTGATTCACGGATGGGAGCCTTTACGCCGATTGAACGCGCATCACCTGCTGAAAGCTCAACCTGAGTTTCGGGACGGACGGGGCCGAGGATTGAAACACCGGGAAAGCTTCCCTTTGCACCGATAACCTGAACTCTTTCCTCACAAGCATACTGACCGGGCTGTGAAAGATCCTTCTTCTTTGTAAGCTCGTAGCCTTCACCGAAAAGGATATCGAGTACTCTTCTGCTCACGTGTACATGTCTTGCTGAAGTTTCTACTAAAACGGGTTTTGCCATAATATTTTTCCTCCAATTAGTTATAATTTTATATCTATATTATTCTACAACAAAAAGCCTTCGATTTCAACCTTGTTGATTAAATTTGTAAAAAAATGAAGAGCCGATTTTTCAAAAACACAAAACCGGCTCCTTTTTTTAATTTATTACCAAAGCTTTTCGGGATAAACGCCCTCAGCCACCTTCTGTGTGAGTGCCTGCTTTACAAAAGCCTTATCCTCTTTATAGGTAACACCGTACCACTTTTCCGTAGTGTCAACCACCTTTACCTCTGCCTTACCTTCTTTAAGAAGCTCATCAACAACAAAAGGTATGAAATACTCACACTTAAGGGGATTTTCCTTTATACCCTTTTCAAGGAATGCAGCAAATCTTTTTTCAAGCTCTGTCATCATTGCAGTTGAAAAGCCCCAGCAATTCATTGATACAGTTGTGCCTTTCGGAATATCCGTCCAGGTTGCACCGTCATCCTCGGTAAACTGAATTTTATCACCGTTTATAGCAATCTTTGTTCTTTCAACAATGTCTGTAAGCAAGCCGTTTTCATCTGTCTGACAAACGCCTCTTGCAACGCTTCCGTTTTCGGTAAGTGTATTTTCAACCTTGAAGCCTACCATACAGAAGGAATACTTGCCGTCACAATCTTCATTTTTAACAAGCTCATCGTGAATAAGGCGGAAGGTTTCCTTGCCGTAATAGTCGACAGCATTGATAACGGCAAACGGTCCGTCAACAAGCTTTCTGCAAGCAAGCACAGCCTGACCTGTACCCCAGGGCTTGACTCTGCCTTCGGGAACGGTAAAGCCTTTAGGAAGGTCATCCATATCCTGGAATGCATATTCAACCTCAATTTTACCTTCATATCTGCCTTCTGTAATATTTTTGAAATCCTCTTCAATTTCGTGCTTGATTACAAAAATAACCTTATCAAAGCCTGCCTCTGCGGCATCAAAAACAGAATAGTCAAGAATAATTTCACCGGAAGGACCTACGGGATCAATCTGCTTGAGTCCGCCGTATCTGCTGCCCATTCCTGCTGCCATAACAATAAGAGTTGTCTTTTTCATTGCAACAATCTCCTCATTTATTTTTTTATTATTGTATCACCTTTTTCAAAAAAAGGCAACTGTTTATTTAATATGACTGAATTTAACAAATTTTTAAACCCTGCATTTGCTTGACTTGTCTTCTCTTTGATGATATTATGATAATGTAAATAAAGCAAAAGGGGTTGAAACTATGGAAAAAGCACTTGACATAATCACTATGGTTTTCGATACCATCAAAAAATATCTCTTTCTCATTTTCAAAAGAGAAGACGAAGTTGAAGGGGAAGCTCCCACATTCCCCGTGGAAAAGTAAAAAAACAAAAGAGGCTGTAAAACCTTCGTTTTTACAGCCTCTTTTATTTTAATCAACATAAATATCTCTGATCCCCTCAAGGGTACGTATTGCGGAAAGGGTCAGACTTAAGCCTTCATCATCACGCGGGAATACAACCGCCTTGAGCACAACGGAATCACTTTTTCTTTTTGTCGGTGATGAGTCGGCATAAAGCACCTCAAGCTTATGGAGGTTGCCGCCGTAGCGTTTTACAATTGCGCCGATTTCAGCCGCCTGACGGGACATGTTTTCGGCTTCAATGTAGATATTTTTCGACGGGTTACCTCTTGCGACAAAACGCTTGAAGGTATTGAGTGTAAGATAAATAAACAGCGTTGTTACAAGTGCACCCACATAATAACCTGCACCAACGGCAAGTCCTATACAGGAAACCGCCCAGAGTGATGCCGCTGTTGTAAGACCCTTAACGGAAAAGCCTTCACGGAGAATTGTACCTGCACCGAGGAAACCGATACCGCTTATAACCTGTGCACCGAGTCTGGTGGGGTCAAAATTTGCCAGTCCCTCGTATTCCCTGAAAACATAGGCCGAGGTCATCATTACAAGGGTTGAGCCTACAGCCACAAGAATATGTGTTCTGAAGCCTGCCGGTCTGTGTGAATGCTCTCTTTCATAGCCGATGATACCGCTGAAAAGAACTGCAAGCAGCATTTTCACAACTGCGTCAAGTGCATATCCCACCTGAGGCAATTCAACAAAGCCTTTTACTGTCTCTGCAAAGCTGTTCACTGTTACCGTCTCCTTTCAACAACAAAATCACACCGAACACATAAATCGATATTAACTGTGATAATTATACCACCGTGCAACTTAAAAAGCAACATTTAAATATTAACAAAAAGCCCCGCTATGTATTAAGTATAATCAAAACAGTTGAAAACTTTGTGTTTTTATGATAGAATAAAACAATATGTAATTGAATCATTTTAATTTTCTTAATGAGGTGAAATATATGAGCTTTCTTAAAAAGCTTTTCGGTGACTACTCCGCAAAAGAAATCAAAAGAGTAAAGCCCCTTGTACAAAAGGTTCTTTCCTATGAAGAAGATTTTGCGAAGCTTACCGATACCGAACTCAAAGCAAAAACTCCTGAATTCAAAGAAAGACTTGAAAAGGGTGAAACACTTGACGACATTCTCCCCGAGGCATTTGCTGTTTGCCGTGAGGCTTCCTGGCGTGTACTCGGTATGAAACACTTCCCTGTACAGATTATGGGCGGTATTGTACTTCATCAGGGCAGAATTGCCGAAATGAAAACAGGTGAAGGTAAAACCCTTGTTGCTACCCTTCCCGCATATCTCAACGCACTTTCAGGCAAGGGTGTACACATCGTTACCGTAAACGACTACCTTGCACGACGCGACAGTGAGTGGATGGGTAAGGTTTACCGTTTCCTCGGTCTTACCGTAGGACTCATCGTTAACGGACTTGACAACGAGGACCGCAGAAAAGCCTACGCCGCAGACATCACCTACGGCACAAACAATGAGATGGGCTTTGACTACCTTCGTGACAATATGGTGCTTTACATTGACAACAAGGTACAGCGAGGTCACAACTACGCAATCGTCGACGAGGTTGACTCAATTCTTATCGACGAAGCACGAACACCCCTTATCATTTCAGGTATGGGAGGAAAATCATCAGAGCTTTACTCTGTTGCAAACAGCTTTGTAAACACCCTCAAATGCCTCAAAATTGCTGAAACCGATTCAAAAATGAATCTTGAGGACCTTGCAGCTGAAAGTGGTGCAGACTACATCGTTGACGAAAAACACAAGAGCTGTAACCTTACAAAAAGCGGTATACAGAAGGCTGAACGCTTCTTCAACGTTGCAAACCTTTCCGACCCTGAAAACCTTACCCTTTCACATCACCTCAACATTGCCATCAAGGCACACGGTGTTATGACAAGGGATATCGACTACGTTGTAAAGGACGGCCAGGTGCTCATCGTTGACGAGTTCACGGGACGTATCATGCTCGGCAGACGCTACAACGACGGTCTCCATCAGGCAATTGAAGCAAAGGAAAACGTAAAGGTTGCCCGCGAAAACAAAACCCTCGCAACAATTACCTTCCAGAACTATTTCCGCCTTTACAGCAAGCTTTCCGGTATGACCGGTACAGCTATGACTGAGGTTAACGAATTCAGAGAAATCTACTCCCTTGACGCTGTTGAAATTCCCACCAACAAGCCTCTGCTTCGTAAGGATAACAACGACGTTATCTTCCAGACAGAGCAGTACAAGTTCAACGCTATCATCGAAAAGATTTTAGAGTGCCACGAAAAGGGTCAGCCCGTGCTTGTAGGTACAATCTCAATTGAAAAGAGTGAAAAGCTTTCTGCCGCACTTAAAAGACGCGGTATCAAGCATAATGTTCTTAACGCAAAGCATCACGACAAGGAAGCTGAAATTGTTGCCCAGGCAGGTAAGCTCGGTGCAGTTACAATTGCTACCAATATGGCAGGCCGAGGCACCGACATTATGCTCGGCGGTAACGCTGAATTCCTTGCAAAGAGCCAGATGAGAAAGATGGAATATTCTGAGGAGCTTATCAGCGAGGCAACAGCCTTCGGTGACACAGACAACGAGGACATCATTGAGGCACGCGAAACCTTCAAGCGCCTTGAAAAGCAGTATAAGGAAGAAATTGCCGAGGAAGCCGAAAAGGTACGCGAGGCAGGCGGCCTTTACATCATCGGTACAGAGCGTCACGATTCAAGACGAATTGACAATCAGCTCCGCGGACGTAGCGGACGTCAGGGTGACCCCGGTGAAAGCCGCTTCTACCTTTCAATGCAGGATGACCTTCTCCGTCTTTTCGGCGGTGACAGAATGATTGCAATTATGAACAGCATGCCCGTTGACAAGGATACACCCATTGAAAACGGTATGCTTTCAAAGCAGGTTGAAGGTGCACAGCGTAAGGTTGAAGGCAACAACTTTGCCGCACGTAGACACGTTATCTCCTTTGACGACGTTATGAACCGTCAGAGAGAAATCATTTACACCCAGCGTGACAAGGTGCTTCAGGGCGAGGATATGAAGCCTGTTATTACAAAAATGATTGACGATTCAATCGGTGATGCCGTTGAGTTCTTCTGCCCTGCAAACATTCCTTCCGATGAATGGCATCTGCCCTCACTCAAGGAAAAATATCTCGGCTGGCTCACAACCGAGGACGACTTCACCGAGGACAGAAAGTACAAGTCCGAGGAAATCTATGACCTCCTTACAGACCGTGCTCACAAGCTTCACGAGGAAAGAGAAGCACTTTACGGTGAGGAAATGATGCGTAACATTGAGCGTGAAATGCTCCTTCGCAACGTTGATATGAAGTGGATGGACTACATTGACGCTATGGATGAATTAAAGCGTAGCGTTGGACTTCTCGCATACGGTCAGAAGGACCCCGTTGTTGCTTTCAGAGAATTGAGCTATGACATGTTTGATGAAATGACTACCTCAATCCGAGAGGACACAGTCAAGACCGTGCTTGCAGTACGCTTCAAAACCGACGAGGAAATCAAGCGTGAAGAGGTTGCAAAAATCACCTCAACATCAACCGGCGGCGACGGCAGTGAAAAAGCTAGACCCGTCAAGAACGAGGGTAAAAAGGTCGGTGTTAACGATCCCTGCCCCTGCGGTAGCGGTAAGAAGTACAAGAAGTGCTGCGGAAGACCGGGTGCGGAAGCACAGAGCTGATAACAAAAAAAGAGAACAAAATGTAAAGTTCTTTTGATTACTTTTCTTTCAAGAAAAGTAATGCCACGCGGCGAGCGAAAAAACACAATCAAACGAAAAAGCCGTGGAGAAATCCACGGCTTTTTTCATTGGTAAATTTAAAACCCACTTCCTGATTTTAGTTTTCAGGGAGTGGGTTATTTTAATAATTCGTCATAGGTTGTGCTCAGTTCATCACGAATTGCACGCAGTTGTGTTGCATAAATATGCTGTATTCCTCTTTCTATTTTAACAAGGCTTTCTCTTGTCATATCAACGCCACGAAGCTGTAAGCGTATTGCAAGCTCCGTCTGACCGATTTTTGCTTCTTTTCTTATTCGTCTTATATTTTGTCCTATATTTATTTCGTCATATTTAATTTTAGAGCCACTCATTTCAACACCTCACAAATGGACTTATTTTAGTTCTTTTTGTTGACTTTACCATTTTTGAGTGTTAAAATAGGACTAAAACAAGTCCTATTCGGAAAGTTTTATAATTTTTTTATTTGGAGGATGAAAAAATGAGAAAAATAACAAGAATTTTGTTAGCAACGGCAATTTTAATGCTTATGCTGACACTGTGTTACTTTGGAGCAAGCGCACTTGAAACTTCGTGTGAACATGATTGGGAACCTGATTTTATGTCGCCTGTTGACATTATTGATAACTGCAACGAAGGCGGAACATTGCCTTATTATTGTTGCAATTGTGGTACTACAAAATATGTATACATAGCTCCCCAAGAACACTCTATAGATTGGATATTTAACGATGATGCCACCTGCACAAAAGACAGTACAAAAACTGCGTATTGCGGCATGTGTTACGAAGGATTTTACAACAAATTAGAAACCGTTCCCGTTGAAGGCACCGCTCTCGGCCATAACTACAACGAAGAATGGACATTGCTCTTACCTGCAACCTGCACCGACAGAGGCGTACAGATAACAACCTGTATCCGTTGCTCAAACATAAAATCTGAGGTTATCCCCGTAACAGGACATACCGACGATGACAGTGATAACATTTGTGATGAATGCAGCACAAAGCTTTCAGATACAATCGTCCCTGATGACACTAATCCGGATGAAGGCGCAACCGATACACCAGAAAGACCGGATGAACCTGAAGAACCCAAGAAGGAAGCTAATGTATTCTCATTCCTTACGGAATTCCTGAACAGCATTATTGATTTCTTCGAAAAATTATTTAAACTTTAATAAACAGCAAAAAGGTCGCGATTTATTCGCGACCTTCATTTTTTATATCGCCGTTTATGTTACGGCTTTTCTGATAAATCTTCCCGTTTGTCGGCTTTTTACCGTTCGTCTTCATATTGTACTCACGGATAAAGCCCCCTATTTTTTCAAAATTGTACGGATCTTTTTCGTTGCTTTTCATTTTATTCACCCTCACTTATTTTGTGTAATGTGAAGATTAAAATAAAAAGCAATTTTTTCTTTTTTTCGCTCGGCGCGTGCCGTTACCTTTCTTGAAAGAAAGGTAACCCAAAGAACTTTATTTTCCTTAAGTTACACCTTGCTCGGGTCAAGACTCAGAGTAATGCTCTCACGCTTTGGAGTAAGCTTTGTAAGCTTCACGCCCGCCGCCTCAAACATTCTCCTTGATGCACGTACCGTTGTTGTGGTTTCATATTTATTTGAAAGATAAACAACCTCTTTTATGCCGCTCTGAATGATTGCCTTTGCACATTCGTTGCAGGGAAAAAGAGCAACATAAATTCTGCAACCCTCAAGGTTTGCACCACGGTTGTTGAGGATGGCATTAAGCTCTGCATGACAAACATAAGGATACTTTGTATCGTAGGTGTCACCCTCTCTGTCCCAGGGGAATTCATCGTCGTCACAGCCTGCCGGGAAGCCGTTATAGCCCATTGACATAATTCTGTTATTCTGATTAACAATGCAAGCACCAACCTGAGTGCTGGGGTCCTTGCTCCTGTAAGAGGAAAGCACCGCAATCCCCATAAAGTACTCGTCCCAGGATAAGTAATCTTCTCTCTTTGCCATTTTTCTCTATCCTCTCTTTTTGTAATTTTATTCCGCACCGCGGTAGTAAAGTCCTCTTGTATAATCACCCTTGACAGCCTTACCCTTGCGGTAGGCGTCAAGAATTGCTTCAGCAATCTCCTTTTTCTCCCTTGTGAAATACAAGGTTAAAAGGTCAATATTTTTAATTTCGTGAAGTCTGTCCGCCATATAAATCGGCTGACTGTTTAAAACCTCACTGCAGCCGAAGGAGCAGACAACGGGGAACTTTTTATTCATTCTGTCCGTAAGAACACCCCTACCCTTACACTCCTCACAGTCCGTTCCGTTCTTTACGGGACAGTTCCTTGTAAGCATCAGCGGCAGTCTGCCGTAAGCAATTATGCTCTTTTTTGCACCCGTGCTGATTTTTTCAAGCTGAGCGAGTGTAAGCTCAGGTGACAAGGTTATTCCCTTTACACCTAACCCTTCAAAAAAGTCCGCTGCGAAGCTGTTGAAAATATTAAGTGCAAAGCCTGTATGAATTTCAAATCCGAGCTTTTTTGCAATTGCCACAGCGTCAAGAGTTGAGCAATATGCAATTTTAAAGCCGTGAGTTTTGAACATAAGGAGTCTTTTTTCAACAAGCTCTTCTGCACCGAAAATGCCTCTTGGAACCTCAATTCCTACAGAAACAGGCAGCTTTTTCAACTTTTCCACCGAGTTTTCCGCAGTCATTATGGGAATATATAAGTTTTCCACATTTTCGAGATTGTCGGGAATTTGATTTATCGAAGCCACCCTTACGTTGAAATTCGGCTTATTTTCACCTGACAGATTCTTATTCTGAAGCTGTCCGAGCATTGCAGACGCATCTAACTCTGTAAAGTTATACACCTTTACACCTGCGATCTTATTTTCAAGCTCCTCAAGAGCCTTTCTTCGAAGCTCATTTATAACACTTGCAGGTACAATCAAGCCCTCATCAAGGTCAATTTCAATTTTATCGGCATAAAACTGCGTGCCGCCGCATTTTGCAATTCTCTCTGCAAGCCCCTCTTTTGTAAGAGGTTTATTCAGTGCCTTTTCGGGCACGGCATCACTTTCAGCAAAAGTGAACTTACCTTCACTTGAAGCGGAAAGGCTTACCCTTTCACCGTCAAGCACCGTAAGGTGAAAATCAACGGCAAAACGGGGCTGCTCTTTTTCGTAAAGCCTTGCAAGGTCCTTTAAAAGCACATTCGTTGCAGAGGTGACATCCTCCTTCTGCCTTGTGCCGAACATATCTCTGCCACGGTTATTTTCAAAGTATCCGTCAGTAAAGCCTGAACGGGAAAATACACCGCGGAGCTTTTTGAGCATATCTTCATTCGGCTCACCGTCACGGCTCTGCCTTATTGCAGTCACCGCCGCCGCAACATATTCAGGACGCTTCATTCTGCCCTCAATTTTAAGTGAATCCACACCTATTGAGGAAATCTCATCAATTCTTTCCGCAAGGGATAAATCCTTCAGGCTCAGGTCAAAACCCGTTCCGCCCTCCGCCGCAAAGGGCAGACGGCAAGGCTGAGCACAAAGACCTCTGTTACCGCTTCTTCCGCCGAACATACTACTCATATAGCATTGTCCCGAAACGGACATACAATGAGCACCGTGGACAAACATTTCAATTTCAACATCGGTGTTGTCCTTGATTCTTTTTACCTCGGACTTGTTCATTTCGCGGGGGAGCACAACACGGTCAAAGCCCATTTCCTCAAGGAGCTTTACACCGGCAACCGTCTGAACAGATATCTGTGTTGAGGCGTGACGTTCCAAATCGGGACAGGCTTTTTTCACTAGTGTAGCAAAACCCACATCCTGCAGAATAACCGCATCTGCACCGCAGTCACACACATCCTTCAAAACAGCTAAAGCGGCGGATATTTCGCCGTCGCTTATAAGTGTGTTCATTGTAACGTGAACCTTCATTCCGTGACTGTGACAAAGCTTCACAGCCTCTTTGAGAAGGTCGCCTTCAAAATTATCCGCCTTTATTCTGGCATTGAAGGCTTTGGCACCCATATATACCGCATCGGCCTTGCAGCGTACTGCGGCAACTACCGACTCAAAGGAGCCGGCAGGTGCGAGTATTTCAACTTTCTTTTTCATCATTTCAGCCGTCTAATCTGTTAAGCACAGCGTCAAGCTCTCTTCTGAGTCTTTCGTTTTCAGCCTGAAGAGCCTCAACTTCCTTCTTATGCTTTTCGCTGTCATGTCTTGCAAGGTCAGCCTTACTCTTTGCCGCAGAGGCATCATCAAGATAATCCTTGATTTGTTCACGGAGTCTGTCTGCCGTTGCAGTTGCTTTTTTGCTTTCATCGGCATAATCCAGAGCAGCAAGAACCGCCGCCTGAGTTGTGGAAAGTCGGCTGTTAACCTTCATAATTCCCGCCATTTTTGCATCAAGCTCTTTGCCGAGGAGCTGAACATATCTGGGATCGTCCTCTGCAAGAATTGAGTAGTCTGCTCCCATAATTGTCACTTTAACCTTATTTGCTGCCATAAATTATCACCCTTTCATTGTGATTATATAATATAACTTTCTCTTTTTATTTGCTGATGCTTTCAGCGTCAACAATTCCGCCCTCAGCCTTTTCATAGCTTACGGTTACGGTATCGCCAACATTAAGGATAACAACGCCCTCTTCATCGCTTGCCTTGATTGCATAGTAGGTGTTATCCTCTGCAAGGCTGATATAGTAAACGCTATTGCCGTTGATTACGGCTGTGCGGATATCGTCGATTGCTCCGCTCTTTGTAAGGATAGCAACCTCGAGCTCGTCACCCTCATCCTCTGTATTATTTGTAGCGTTTTCAATTTCATCAATGTCAACGTCAATTTTAATGTTGTTCATCTTAAGAGTATCAACATACTGCTTTGTACATTCTGCGATTGTTGTGCCAATTGAAACAACCTGATAGTTCTGCACGTTAACCATTGCATAACGTCTTACAAGGCTGTCGCTGTCCTTAAGGGACATAAAGTAGGTGGGCTCACCGCTGATATTAAGGAGAATGGGGAAGGTTGCCTGATACTTATAGTTCTGCACCTCACCCTGAGCTGACGCCATAGCGGAGTATTCCTTTGCACCTGAAACCTCATAGAAGTTTGCTTCCTTTGTTCTCATATTCATAAGAACAAAGCCCACGATAGCCTGGTCGTTACTTGCAGAGGTTACGCCTGTGTAAGCGTAAACGTCATCATCCTTTGCAATATAGTTTGTACCCTCGGTAGCAACCTTAACGCCTTCCTGACCAAGAATGGAGTTGATGAAGCCGTTCTTGTACTGACCGTAGTAGTTGAACTGCTCAACAAGGAGTGTATCGGAGTAAATACCGTCAATCCACTGAAGCTCTGCGCTTGTCTTAACCTCGTCAACAGTGTACTCATTCATTTCACCGGTGATAGCATCAACAATAACAACACCCTTTACATCTGTACCGCCGAAAAGACCGATTGTCTTATCAAGCACGGTGCAAAGCCAGTAAGGTCTGCCGCTTTCGTCAATTTCAAAGCGGGGTGTATCAAAGATGTATGTGGGATAGCTGAAGCGTACGTGACGCATAAGATATTTACCGAAGTGCTCTGTTGTTGCGTACTTGATATACTCACCCTCGGGAAGAGTAACAAGCTCAGCCTTCTGTGTAACCATGTTTACAACAACGTAGCCGGGAAGACCGCTCTTTGTATTCTTAAGCCACTTGAAAAGGTCACCGTAAGCAAGGGTTGTAAGCTTAACAGGGTTGTTCTTGTAGTTAATCTGTGTGAAGGCTGTTGAAATTTCAAACTGTGAAACCTTACCGATTGCTGCAAGGTCACCGAGTGTACGGTTTGCAAGAGCCTTTGCTGAAGCATTGTCAAGCACGGGAACGTTTGAGAAGTCAGCTTCTGCAATATCGCTTGCAAAGCTTTTGGTTTCATCAACGTCAATGATGTTGCTGTAAGTCTTTGCTCTGAAGAATTCAGATGAAACAACATATCCGATACCGACGATTACAGCAAGAATAAGTGCAATAATAACAGGAACGGTTGCCTTTTTCTTAACATAGGGTGTGTATTCAGGTCTGATATGTGCAGAGCTTGTAACAAAAAGAAGTGCTACAAAAATCGCAAGCACTGTTCCGAGGAACATATAGGTGTCTGTGCTTTTGAAATTAAGGGGAGGAAGCATAAAATAATATGCAATTGCTCCGCCGATGATTGTACCGATAATGCTGATAAGCATTTTAAGTCCGGCCTTTTTGGGAACAAGGTAAGCATTCTTGCCTGCACCCTTTCCGTTTCCGCCGTTGCCTGTAAAATCTACTTTGATGGGTTCCATTGAGTATCTCCTTAGAATTTTATTACTGTAACTATTGTTGACAGCTTAAGATCAATATTTTCTTGAAAGCTTGCTTTCTGCTTCCTCTTTTGTAATTTTACCTACGTTGTAGTCCGCCATAATCTGAACGTCCTTGTCGTTGAGTTTATAGAATGCCCAGATTGCAAGTGCAATTACAAGACCGATGATGGGTACTGCGTTGTAAGTGAACCAGAGACCGTCAATAGCCTCGGCAGTCTGCTGTGCTCTTGCGTTGATTGCTTCAAGAGCCTCAAAGCTGTCAACGCCGTCAAAGGTCTTGAAGCCGAAGAAACCGAGAAGTGCAAGACCGAGTGAGCCCGAAATAGCAGCTGCAAGCTTAACTGCAAAGGTCTGGATAGCGAAAGTGATACCCTTTGCCTCTGTACCGGTTGTGTACTGACCATACTCTGCACAGTCGGGAGTAAAGGTGAAGGAAAGAACACCGATAATGCCGAGAGGGATAGATCTGAGCATAAATATGACTGTGAAGATGATGAAGTTGCTTCTTGCGAAATCAGGAATAAGAAGGAATGAGAATACGATTGCAGCAACAACTGAAATTTTGAAGAGCTTTGTCTTGTCCATTTTTCTGATGATTCTGGGAACAAGAAGAGCCATAAAGAGCTGGGGAAGTGCAGCAACTGTACCTGTGATAAGTGATGCAAGGGTATTGTTGAAAATATAGTATGCAACGATAAGATGAAGCGCATTGTAGGTCTGTGCACCTGAATAGAACACATAACCGATATAATAGATAAGAAGATACTTGTTGCTTACGATATACTTGAGCATTCTTCTTACAGTAAACTGCTCTTCATCGATGCTCTTGTTTCTTTCTTCACACTTGAAGCATACGGGGAACATTGTTGCAGCAGCAACTACGGCAACGATGATT
This sequence comes from Acutalibacteraceae bacterium, assembly GCA_045643805.1. Classification (GTDB taxonomy): domain Bacteria; phylum Bacillota; class Clostridia; order Oscillospirales; family Acutalibacteraceae; genus UBA6857. The sequence goes on along the minus strand of JAZRFT010000031.1, from coordinate 26,225 downwards.
GAAACCCAGCCATAGCCAAGACCTACAAATTCGCTGATGAGGAGTGTTACAAGCACGGTTGTAAGTGCTGAGCCTACACCGCCGGTGATGCCCTTGAGTGAAAGGATTGTGTTTCTTTCTTCAACGTTGCTTGTCATAGCGGTAATGATACCGAAGGCAGGAACGTCACAAAGAGTATATGCAGTATCCCATACTATGTAAGCAATTGCAAACCATGCAAGCTTGAATGCTTCACTTGTTGAAGGAGTGTTGGGGATAATGAAAACTGCAATTGTTGAAATGGGTGTAAGTGCACATGCAATTTTAAGCCAGGGAATGTACTTTTTTCCGCTTTTGAAGCTTATCTTATCAAACACTACACCGAAAAGTGCATCGTTGACTGCGTCCCATACCTTAACCGCAAGCATAACGGAAGCTGACTTAACGGGATTCACACCGATAAGAAGCAGATAGGTTGTAAGGTAAGCAGCAATCATATTGTAGATCATATTCTGACCGAAAAAGTAAAAATAATAGCTTTTTCTTTCAGTCGGGTTAGTTTGCCACAACGGGTTTTTGTTAGGTTTCATAATGTTTTCTCCTTTTTCCGCCCTACGGTAAATAGAGCAAAAATAATTATTCAGCTTATTTTACCATTAACTGTGTATTTAGTCAATGAAAAAACTTATTTTTACTTTTATTTAACAACCCTGAATAAACCTTTTATTTTAAAGCAATACTAATCACAAAATATTTAAACCTGAAAAGGAGATTCAACATGAAAAAAACATCTGCAATTTTAGTCATTTCCCTGATCGTCGCTTTGGTCTTTGTACTTGTCGCCTGCGGTGGCAACACCAAAGATGATATGAAAAACGAGATGAGTTCAATGAAAAATGATGAAACCTCGATGATGGACGGAGTCAGCTCAGCGGTAAGCGGCCTTGACAGCAGCCTCACCGCAGAGGGCAATGTTACCAAGGATAATTCCTCAACAGGACTTTTTGAGGAAATGACCTCCGATAAAGCCTCAACAGAGAAAAGCACTACGGAGAAAAGCACATCCTCAACCACATCAGGAAGCTTTGCAACAACCTCCCAAGCAGCAACAAATCCCTGAGCTTTATATTTCACAACCGACTCCGTTTTTTTAACGGAGTTATTTTTTTAAAAAAATATGTTATAATATGAAAGTATTTCCGCTTTTTGAACGTATTACTAATAAACCCGAACAAAACGGATTTTAAAAAAACGTATTACGGAGGTAATCACAATGAAAAAACTTTTAGCAATCATCATTACAGCTCTCGTTCTTGTTACAGCTATTGCTGTTCCTGTCACGGCAGCAAGAAACGCGAAACAGACAAACTATGTTGATGCAGACAACAACGGAATCTGTGACAACAGAACTGAAAGGTGTCCTGCACAGAACACAGGTAAAAACAGCAACCACACAAACTACGCTGACGCAGACAACAACGGAATCTGTGACAACAGAACAGAAAGCCGCCCTACACAGAATGCAGGCAAAAACTGCAACCACACAAACTACGCTGACGCAGACAACAACGGAATCTGTGACAACAGAACAGAAAGCCGCCCCGCACAGAATGCGGGTAAAAGCTGTAACCGCACAAACTATGCTGACGTTGACAACAACGGAATCTGTGACAACAGACCTGCAAACGGCAGCGGTTATGGTGCACGCTGCAAAGGCAACAGATAACAATCAAAAACAGATAAACCGTGAAAGGAGGGAGAGCATGCGAAGTGAAGAAGAAGCAAACAAAGCTGTAGAAAAATACGCCGATATGATACGGCGTATATGTATGGTTAATCTAAAAAACTATGCCGATACAGAAGATATTTTTCAAACTGTTTTTATGAAGTATGTTCTTTCTCCCCAGGTTTTCGAAAACGAGGAGCACGAAAAAGCCTGGTTTATTCAGGTGACAATTAACTGCTGCAGAGATTTTTTCAGAGCATTAAAGCACCGACGTACAGAACCACTTGACGCTCTGCGCGACTACACAGAAACGCTTTCAGCGAAATCGACGGAAATCCTATCCGCAGTTATGAGTCTCCCTCAAAAATACCGTCAGGTCATTTATCTGTACTATTACGAAGGCTACACGGCAATTGAAACAGCAAAGCTTCTTGGCAAAAAAACAAACACCGTGTACACCCTTCTGGCAAGGGCAAAAAAATTACTACGCAAAGAATTGGCAGGTGAAGAGGATGAAAAATCAAATACACTCGGCGTTTGACGAAATAAAAGCCGAGCAACAGCTAAAAACGGATACCAAATATTTTCTTTATGAATTCTATAAAAAACATGATACTTCCCCGAGTAAGCCCTTGAACAGACTCATACTTGCCTCGCTGATTGCCGTGCTTACCGTGGCGCTTTCATTCGGCATTTTCACAACAACAATCCCCGTAAGTGCCGTCAGTATTGATGTTGAAAATTCCTCGGTAGAGATTGAGCTCAACAGTCTTAACAGAGTTATTAAGGCTACCTGCTTCGGTGAAGAAAAAATTTTTTCTGAAACTGAGCTTAAAAGCCTTTCCTGCGAAGATGCAGTCAGGCTGATTATGAAAAGAACGGAAAACAAAAAACAAAACGCATATTCCGCCACACTTACAGTCAACTGTAAAAGCAAGGAAAGGTCGCAGAAAATTGCTGACGCAATTTCACTTGGCACCTCATCGAAGTTGGAAATCACCTGGCACTCAGCCGACGGAAATCTCAGTCGGACAGCGCACTCCCACGGCATCAGTACCGGTAAATACAAGGCTTACCTTACCTTAAAGGAGTATGAACCCGACCTGAAAATCGAAGAAATCCGCGACACCCCAATGAGCGAGCTCAACGAAAGAATCAGATGCTTTACCTGTAAGAGCTCAACGGAAAGCTCCTCTCATTCATCCAAGAGTGAGCATCACGAAGAATCAACACACAGTAACGGCAAACACAACGGCAAAAACTATAAACATCATCAGGAGGACTGAGTTTCATGCAATTCAGCCCTCCTTTTTTCTAAAAAAAGGAACCGGTTTCATAATTTGTATTATTGACTTGTTCTTCTTATTATGTTATAATTTGTCGTAATTATATACTAATAAAGCAATTTGAAAGCATATTGAAACGAAAGAAAGGAAGATAAATTTATGAAAGAACAGATTTTAAAAATTCTCAGCGAGCTTCGTCCTGACATTGATTTCGAAAACGAAACCGCTCTTGTAACCGACGGTGTTCTCGACTCATTTGACATCGTATCACTCGTTGCCGAGCTTAACGGTGAGTTCGATGTTTCAATCGGCGTTGAAGACCTTGAACCCGAAAACTTTGATACCGTTGATGCAATGGTACAGCTTTTAAATGACCTTTTAGACTAATACTACACGACACTACCTTTTTTACAAGGTAGTGTTATACTGTAAAATCAAAGGAGGTTCAAATCGGATTTGCGTCCGAGATAACTAACCATGACTCTTATATCAGTTGAATTTGCACTACTGTGGCTCATAACCGCAGCTGTATATTTTATTTTTCCTCTGAAATACCGTTGGACAGTTCTTCTTGCCGCCAGCGCAGTTTTTTATTTCAGCGGCGGTATCGGAACCGGCTACTTTATGCTGCTTACCATCGCAGTAATTTATGTTGCCGCCTTGCTCCTTGATAAGCTCAACGTTTCCTTGAAGCAGCATCTCAAGGATCACCCCGAGCTTACACGAGATGAAAAGAAGGCACTCAAGCAGTCAACCCAGAAAAAGAAAAGACTTATCCTCACAGCAGGACTTGTTATCTGCTTCGGATTCCTCGTATTTCTCAAATACTTCAACTTCCTTTCCGGGCAGGCATTCGATTTCCTCGGACTTTTCGGTGTGGATGCAGAGGCACCCAAGCACTCTCTTGCCTTCCCTCTCGGCATTTCCTTCTATACCCTTCAGGCAACAAGCTATATAATCGACGTTTACCGCGGAAAGCTCTCCGCAGAAAAAAATATTGCAAAGGTTGCTCTCTTTGTTTCATTCTTTCCGCAGATTACACAGGGTCCCATCGGACGCTTCAGTCAGCTTGCTCCCCAGCTTTACGAGGGTCACAAATTTAATTTCACCCAGGCAAAATACGGACTTCAGCTCTTCCTCTGGGGTCTTATCAAAAAGCTCTGTCTTGCTGAATACACCGGTACAATCGTTAACGAAGTGTTCGGCAATTACGAAGATTACAAGGGCTTAATCATCCTTTTCGGTGCAATGGTTTACGGCGCACAGATTTACGCTGACTTCTCCGGCGGTATGGATATGGTAAGAGGTGTTGCTCAGGTATTCGGCATTGAAATGGCCGTCAACTTTGAAAGGCCCTATTTTGCCCGTTCTGTATCCGAGTTCTGGCGCAGATGGCACATCACCCTCGGCGCCTGGATGAAGGACTATGTTTTCTATCCCCTTTCACTTTCAAAGGCCTTTGCTTCAATGGGCAAAAAGACCAAAAAGATTTTCGGTGTATACATCGGTAAGATGCTCCCCACCTTCCTTGCTTCATTTATCGCCTTCTTCCTTGTAGGCGTATGGCACGGCTCAAGCTACAAATATGTGGTTTACGGTCTTTGGAACAGTATCATCATTTCGGGCAGTATTCTTCTTGACCCCGTTTACAAAAAGGTGCTCAAAAAGCTTAATGTAAACACCGAGTGCTTCTCATGGAAGCTTTTCCAGATTGTGAGAACCTTCTTCCTTGTAAGCTTCGGCAGAATTTTTGCCCGTGCAGACTCATTGATGATTTCTCTGAAAATGATCAGAAATATGTTTTCCGAATTCAACCCCTGGGTTCTTACAGACGGAACCATTTTCGAGCTCGGACTCAGCGCTAAAGAAATGTTTATGGTTTTCCTTGTAATCCTTGTTATTCTCGTAGTAAGCCTTATGCAGGAAAACGGCATGAAGATAAGACAGACATTAGAAAAGCAGAACGTACTTTTCCAGTGGCTCATAATCATCGGCGCAATCATTTTCGTTATGATTTACGGTGCATACGGAACAGGCTTCAATGCATCTGACTTTGTATATCAGCAATTCTAAAAGGAGGACAGGAAAATGAAAAATAAAAAATGGCTCCGTTCTGTTGCCTTCATTCTTATATTGACAATTTCCGTCCTCGGTGTTTTCCACTGCTACGGCTTACCCAAAACCTATGACACAAAAAACATTGCTGCTTTTGATGCAGAAGAAGAAAACCTCGTAGACGGTGTACTTCTCGGCACAAGTGTTGTTGCTCACGCATGGCTCACACCCGTTGCCTGGCAGAGATACGGTCTTGCAACCTATCATCTTTCAACAAGTGTTCAGCCCTTCGGTGTAGTTAATGAATTCCTTGACTATGTAGATAAAAGTCAGGATATCAAATATGCTATTATTGACATACACGGCCTCAGAAAGGACTGTATCACCACAGGTCTTGTACCCGCAAAATTCAGAGCTGCATATCTCAACATTCCTGACCTTGAATCACGAATTAAAATTCTCATATCACTTTACAAATATGCTGCAGAGTCTTACGATTTTTACGGAAAGCCTGAAAAAGCATCAAATGCCGTAAACCTTAAAGACAAATCTTATATCATTCCCTTCATTGCTTTCCACAGCCGTTGGATTGACGGACTTGAAAAAGCCGATTTCGTTACAGTAAAAAACGAATATATGGGTGGTGACGACAGAGCTACCGCATTCGGCATTAAAGACTGTTCAAAGTATACACCTCTGTGGGATTTTGGTGAAGTGAAGGATATAGATGATTTTCAGAAGGGTCAGCTTCAGAGAATTTTCGACTATGCTGAAGAAAAGAATATCAAGCTTCTGTTTATAAATATGCCTTCCTTCAAGAGCAACAAAGAGCAGGAAGAGATGAGAGATCTTATCGAATACTGCAAAAATCAGGGCTATGATACAATTGACTTTTCAAGCGTCGAAATGGTAGAAGAGCTCGGACTTGACCTTTCAATGGATTTTGTTAACAAGGGTCATCTTAACGCATTCGGCGGAATAAAGGTAACCGACTACATCTGTCAGTATCTTATCGAAAACGATTTCTATACCGTTGACCACAGAGGCGAAGAAGCCTATGCTCACTGGGATGAGGCTGCCGAAAACTATATGGAATTTTATCAGAAGGGTCTGGAGAAGGCTACCAAGGATAAAAAAGCAGAAGAATAATCTATAACAACATTAAAAACACTCCTGTGCCCTCTGCCGATACCGACAGCCACAAGAGTGTTCTTGTTTATCTTATATTTTTTCTGTTCAGCAAATCAAAAATTCAAATTTATTATCAGTATTTGTTGAATAATTTATTTTTTGTGATATACTTATTTTAATTTGAGCAATAAAGAAAACGCTTCAGTAAATTCAACAGCAGAGGAAGGAAAAAACATGGTATCTAATGAAATCAAAGTAGCATTCGAAGCCTTCGGCAAAGGCGGTAATATTATAAGCGTAAATCAGATTACCGCAGGTCTTATCAATGCAACCTACCTTATAGAAACCGATAAAAAAGAAAAGTATATACTTCAGAAAATCAACTCATTTGTTTTCAAGGCCCCCGATAAGCTTATGGAAAATATCGTGGGTGTTACAAAGCACCTGTCAGAAAAAATCAAGGCTTACGGCGGCGACAGCAAAAGAGAAACCCTCAACTTTTTACCCTGCAACAGCGGTGAATACTATTTCACTGACGAAAGCAACGGCGTATGGAGAATGTACATTTACGTTGACGAAGCATTAACCTATAACAAGCCCAAAAACAACAACACCTTCAGAAGTGCAGGCAGCACCTTCGGCAGATTTATGAAGCTGCTTGCCGACTATCCTGCCGACACACTTCACGAAACCATCGTTAATTTCCACAACACTCCTGCAAGGTACGAAAACTTCCTCAGAGCTGTTGAAGCAGATATAAAATCAAGAAAAGCTGTCTGTCAGGACGCCATCGACTTCGTTATTGACCGTAAGGCGGACACTCACAGGCTCACCGACCTTATTGCGGAGGGTAAGCTTCCTTTGAGAGTTACTCATAACGATACAAAGCTCAACAATGTTCTTTTTGATATTGCAACAGACAAGAGCATCTGTGTTATTGACCTTGACCCAATTATGCCCGGACTTTCAATGTATGATTTCGGCGACAGCATCCGTTCAGGCGCAAACAAGGCAAACGAGGATGAGGCTGACTTGTCAAAGGTCGGCATCGATTTAGAGCTTTTCGAGGCCTATGTTGACGGCTATCTCAGTGAAACTGCAGAAAGCCTTAACGAAACCGAAATCGAAAACCTTGCCTTCGGAGCAAAGCTGATGACCTTTGAGTGCGGTATAAGATTTTTAACTGACTACCTTGAAGGTGACGTTTATTTCAGAACAACACATCCCGAGCACAACATAATAAGAGCAAGAAATCAATTCAGACTTGTTGCTGATATGGAGGAGCATATGGACGAAATGAACGCGATTGTGATGAAGTATAAAGAGAAGTATAAGAAATAAGATGTTGACAACAACCTGCCTTACACGCAAGTGGACGGCAGGTCTTTTTTTATCAACGCGAAGCGTTGTATATCATCAATTCCGCAGGAATTGCATATCATCGACTTCGCAGAAGTCGTATATCATCATTGCGAAAGCATAATACACCTTCGGTGATGAGATACAACAACGGCAAAGCCGTTGTTGATGATATACAGCCCTGTCGGGCTGATGATATACCATTGCTTTCGCAATGGATAAAAAAACGACAAGCGTGAGCTTGTCGTTTTTTTGGCACCCTCTGCGGGAATCGAACCCACATCTAACCCTTAGGAGGGGTTTATTCTATCCATTGAACTAAGAAGGCATGTGTTTTTTGCACCCTCATATTCTATCATTCTTTTCAATTATTGTCAACTTGTTTGCCGTTTTAAAAAACGACCTTGAATTATTTTAAATTTTTTTACATTCTTTCCGTTACATCACAACAGTTTGAACCCCAAAAAACTTGACTTTATAAGGCGAAAATGATAAAATTTGCCATATGTGTAAATTTGCCTGTTTTCTTTTTTGCACACATTTACACATAAATCAATAAAGAAAGGTCGTGCCGCTTATAAGCCCTGATTTGTATCGGTTAAATAATCGAAGAAAACATATTTTAGAGAAATAATTACAACATTTTTATAACACAACAGTATGACTGTTTACATATAATATATTTTTAGAATACGGAGTATAATCTAAATGAAATTACCTGAAATAAATATGACACCGGTTACAGGCAGACCTTATCCGGAAACAACAATGTTCGGAGTTATTGCCGAAACCGCAAAAAGAGTTCCCAATGCACCCGCCCTTGACTTTATGGGCAAAATCACAACCTATGCAGAATTTGTAAGAAAAATCGAGCTTACCGCAGGTGCCTTCCTCAAGTACGGCATCAAGGAGGGCGACAAGGTTACAATCTGTATGCCCAACACACCTCAGGGTGTTATCTGCCTTTACGCTCTTAACCGTATAGGCGCAGTTGCAAATATGGTGCATCCCCTTTCATCAAAAAAGAATATCACATTCTACCTCGATTATTCAAACAGCAAAATGATTCTCACCCTTGACCAGTTCTATGAAAAGGTTAAGGAGGCTGTTAATGAAAGCGAAACCAACGCTGATATACTTGTTGCAAGAATTCAGGATGAGCTTCCCCTCGTCAAGGCTATTGCATATAAATATCTCAAGAACAAGGAAAACAACAAGTTCCCCACCGATAAGAAAAAGGATCTTGTGTGGTCAGAGTTCGTCAAAACAGGCGACGGCGTAAAGCTTCCCGAGATTAAGTTTGACAAAAACAGAGGCGCCGCAATCCTTTATTCAGGCGGCACAAGCGGTACTCCCAAGGGTATCCTTCTTTCCGACTTCAACTTCAACGCTCTCGGTGTGCAGATTTCTGAAATTGCAGGCTGCAGACTTGACTACGGCTGTAAATTCCTTTCAGTTATGCCTATCTTCCACGGCTTCGGTCTTGGTATCGGCATTCACACCGTGCTCCAGAACGGCGCAATGTGCATCCTTATTCCCCAGTTCACAAAGGAAACCTACGCAAAGGCTGTTATCAAAAACAAGCCCAACTTCATCGCAGGTGTTCCCACTCTTTACGAGGCACTTCTTAAGGTTGACCTTTTCGACGGCAAGGATCTTTCCTTCCTTATCGGTGTGTTCAGCGGTGGTGACTCATTAAGTCCCGAGCTTAAAAAGAGAGCTGACAAGTTCTTCAGGGAGCATAACGCTTCCGTTCAGATACGTGAAGGCTACGGCCTTACCGAATGTGTTACCGCATCCTGCGTAACTCCCGTTGACAAGGCAAAGGAAGGAAGCATCGGTCTTCCCCTTCGTGATATGGAATACAGAGTTGTAGAGCCCGGCACCTTCAACGAGGTCAAGCGCGGCGAAATGGGTGAAATCATCATTTCAGGCCCCACACTTATGCTCGGCTACATCGACGCTCCCGAGGAGAATGCAAAAACTCTCCGCACCGACGAAAACGGCACAACCTGGATGTTCTCCGGTGATATGGGTTATATGGACGAGGAGGGCTTCATCTACTTCAAGCAGAGAATCAAGCGCCTTATCGTTACAAGCGGTTACAATGTATATCCCACTCACCTTGAAAATATTCTTGATAAGCACCCCGCAGTTGATTACAGCTGTGTAATCGGCGTAAAGGACAGCTATAAAATGCAGAAAATCAGAGCCTACATTGTTCTTAAAAACGGTGAAGAGGCTTCCGAGGAAACAAAGAAGAAGATTCTTGAATACTGCAAGGAATACCTTGATGTTTTCGAAAGACCCAAGGAAATCATCTTCAAGGACGAGCTTCCCAAGACTCTCGTAGGTAAGGTTGCATACCGTCTTCTTGAAGAAGAAGCTGAAAAGGAGGTTGCCGCACAATGACAGGTCTCGAGCATAAAATCAAAAGCGGTTACTACTTTAACTGCGCTACAGTAAAGACTGCTCTGGCAATCCTCAAAAACAAGGTAATCAAAGAAAACAATATTCACCTCGATTATCACAAGCCCAAGGCAAAGGGATTCATCCTTATCGCAAACCACTCCGACGCTCTTGACCCCGGCCTTCAGATGGTTGCCCTTAACAAGTACATAAGATACGTTGCAAGTGACCACACAACAAGAATGAAGACGGGCTGGATATTCAAATACATAGGCGGTGTTATTGTCAAGTACAGAGACCGCCCCTCCTCAGTTCTCACAGAGGAAATCATCCGTACCGTTCAGGCAGGCATTCCCGTAGGTCTTCACGCTGAAGGTGCAATAACCGTAAACGGTCAGACCGGCTTTATTTCCGAGCACACAGGAAAGCTTGTAAAGGATTCAGGCGTTGCACTTATCACCTACAGATTTGTAGGCGGATATTTAAGAAAGCCCCGTTGGGCAAGCACAAAAAGAACAGGCCCCATCATCGGTCACTTTGTAAATGAGTATTCCCCTGAGGAGCTTTCAAAGCTTTCCGTTGAGGAAATCACAGAAATCATCCGCAGAGACACCTATGTAAACGCTTACGATGAGCAGAGAAAGAACCCCTACGACTACGACGGTGAAAACCTTGCAGAATGTGTTGAAAGAGTTCTTTATGTATGTCCCGCATGCGGCAAGGTCGGTGCACTTCACAGCAAAGGCAACTTCCTTAACTGTGATTGCGGCTACTCTGTTGAAATGAAAGCAGACGGCTTCTTCCACGATTGCGGTAAGGGTCTCACCCACGACAACGTTCTTGACTGGGATTTATGGCAGAGAGACATCTGGAAGGAAAAGCTCCTTTCAGCAGAAAAGGACAGCTTGATTTTCTCCGAGGGCGGTCAGCTTGTAAAGAAGGTTGACGTCGACAACGAAGAAATCCTTTCCGAGGATGCAACCATTAACCTTTACCACGACAAGCTTGTAATCGAGCTTAGTGAAGGCAAGGATGCAATCGCTATGGAAATGGCTAAAATCAAGCAGCTTTCTCTTGCAGGCAAGGATTCAATTCTTATCGTTGACGATAAGCTTTTCCTTGACATCGGCAGCAAAATCCCCCGTTCATCCACAAAATACATTGCCGCATGGAGATATCTCACCGGCAAGGAATACAAGTAAGAAAAAATCCAAGGGAATTTCCCTTGGATTTTTTAGTAACACGTAGTAAGTAATATTACTCTTGCATAATTGCATATAAAAAAGCGTTGGCAATCTGCCAACGCTTTTGATTTTAGCCGAGCATATTCATAAGCCATGAAATGTTCCACTTTGCATAATCTGAGGGAATCTGGAACACGCTGTCGGGAACATCACCTGTTATAAGCTGGAATTCAGTTGTTGAAACGGAGCCATCAGGACCGATTGAATCACTTCTTACAAGCTCATCGCCTCTGAAGTAATACTTTGTTGTGTTTCCGTTTGAATCAACACAGCTTTCAACATCAAGCAATTCACCGTTAACATCCTCAACTGAGTTAGTATAAACGGCGCTGTCCTCGTTGTTAGCAAAGTCCTTCGTGAGCTCTTCGACATTCATATCACCGATCATATCCGAAGGCATAGGTGAATATTTTTTAAGGCTGTCAAGAACGATATACCAAGTGCCCAGTTCGGGATTATCTTTATCCTTTTTGTCACCGTCGTAAAGCATTTTAAGGCTGATGCCTTCCATTGAAGCATCAATGAACATCTTGTTGCCACTCATAGCCATTGTTACGGGGCCAAGGTCAGGGTCATTGATTTTCATCATAAACTTACCGCTTTTGAAAATTCTCTGATATTTCGCAACCTTGGGCTCGTCGGATGTTGAAGGATCAACATAACCACCCTGCTGCTGACCGGGAGCATTGCTGCTTCCACCCTGCTGCTGACCTGCGTTAGGTGTATAATAACCGCCGTTTGTTGTCTGCTGTGTACCGGGATTTGTCTGCTGTTGCTGAGCAGGAGCTGTTGTACCGTTTACAACCTGACCTGAAGCAGTTGAGCTGTAAGGATCATTATTTCCTGCGTTAAGAGTTACACCGTTGGCATCAGTTACAACCTGTCCGTTTCCGTCAATCACACCGTTGGTTGAGCCGTAAGGGTCTACGGGCTGATCGGGACTGCTGAACACAAACTTGTATGCTACGCCGATAACGACTGCAAGAACAAGCACACCGATTATACCTTTTTTAATTATTTCTTTCATTTGTTTCGTTACCTCCTCATTATAGGTTTCAATTACAGTTTTAGATTACAATAAAACTCTTTTGAAATCAAGTAGAAGCTGTTAAACTTATGTTAAATAAGCCTCTGTTATTTTAAAAAGTTGTCCTTTGTGTTAACTATGTTTTAAATTAAAGCTTCTTTGCAATCTCAACAAAAGCATCTGTATCACAAAGCTCGATTGCACCCTTGTCTGCAAGAGCAGGTGTTCTTGTATCGATAGGAAGCTTCGCAAGCACGGGGATGTTATATTCTGCCGCGATTTCATCAATTCTGCTTTCACCGAAAATTGAATGCTTCTTTCCGCAGTCGGAGCATTCAAAATAGCTCATATTTTCAACAAGACCCACGATGGGAATGTTCATCATATTTGCCATATTGATTGCCTTTTTAACAATAAGACCTACAAGGTCCTGAGGAGTTGCAACAACAATGATACCGTCAACCTTGAGCTGCTGGAAAACGGTGAGAGGAACATCACCTGTTCCGGGAGGCATATCAACAAACATATAGTCAACATCACCCCATGCAACATCGGTGAAGAACTGCTGAATAACACCGCTTATAACAGGGCCTCTCCATATAACGGGTGAAGCCTCATCGGGAAGAAGGAGGTTAACACTCATCACGCGGATACCGGTGCTTGATTCCTTGGGAAGAAGTCCGCTTGCATCAGCCTCGGCTCTACCCTTGATGCCGAACATTTTCGGAATTGAGGGACCTGTTACGTCAGCGTCAAGAACTGCAACCTGCTTGCCCATTGACTGAGTTGCAGTTGCAAGCATTGCGGTAACGCTTGATTTACCAACGCCACCCTTACCGCTTACTACGGCATAGATTTTTTTGATATTGCTGTATTCATTCTGTTTAAGGTGCATATCCTTATCCTTGCAGCCCTCAGATGAGGAGCAGGAGGAACAGTTACCTGAACATGAGCCCATTTAAAACACGCCTTTCTTTTATTTGAATTACAATGTAACTTTATTATTACAGATTACCTTATATAATAATACAAGTTTGTAAATATGTCAAACCTTTACATTGATTTTTCTTGACAAACAAGACAAGTTTTGGTAGAATGTCACTTGCAGAAAATGAATATGGAGAGTTGTCCGAGTGGTCGAAGGTGCAGCACTCGAAATGCTGTGTGGGGAAACTCACCCAGGGTTCGAATCCCTGACTCTCCGCCAAAAAATCTCGTTCTTCGGAACGAGATTTTTTTATCCAAGCCGACAGGCTTGGTATATCATCAGCCCGACAGGGCTGCATATCATCGCCGCACTTGTGCGGCGTATATCATCACACCGAAGGTGTGCATTCTGTCGGCTTGATGATATACAACGGTTTCACCGTTGGTGATATGCAACTCCTTGCGAAATTGATGATATGCAAGGCTTCGCCTTGATTTGTTTTTGCATCCAATTGAATTTTTTTATTATTTATTGTATAATGATATAGACAAGATATAAAGTCGCAAGGGAGTGTTTTCGTTGGCAGTTAAAAAGCTTATATACAAACACCTGAACACCTTAGGTTTTACCAAGTGCGGACACAATTGCGTCAAAAAAATAGAAGGCTCCAACTGTTACGGAATAGTTGCGGTTAAAAGAGAAAAGCACGCCAACATCAGCGATGTGAGAAAGTCTGCCGAAACAGGCAGTGACTGTGTTTTTTTATCTGACCTTACCTTTTACGATATGTGCTGTGAGGTGGTGTATTCAGACCGTGACCTGACACCGAATGAAATGAAAACAGCCTTCAGGGATGCAGATATTATCTACTCCCTCAACAGTGTAAATCCTCATTTCAAGCACAAATTTTATAAAAGCAGTGACGATGATGACGAGCGTGTTGTCGGTAATTTGCTGGACTTTTTTAACGAGTTCTTTTATGACCCGGTTTATAACAAAACAGGCAGATGCAGAATTGCTCACGATGATGATGTAAGCCTGTTTGCTTTCCTGCAAGCCTTTTATACCGCAGACACACAGGCGGAACATCTCAACGCAGAAACCCTGTGCAGGTTAGCCTTTGACGAGGGTAAGTATGAGGACGCCCTGTACTATGCAAAAATGACTATGATATCCTTCAGTTCCAACGGATACAACTATGCTTATACCCTTGAAAATTTCAGTGAAGCATATAAATCAGCGAAGGTGCACGGTGACACCTTCCTTAAGGAGATCGCTGATATTTATGAAGCTTCACTTAAAAGGCTGGTTGAGATTATTAGTTAGTAACCCATCAACAAAACCGACGGTCTCCCGTCGGTTTTGTTTTTTCTTATTCAACTACCTCAACATAAAAGCTCACGGGCCGAAATCCGTCATTGCAGGAAAGCATGGCGGATTTTTTATTCTTCATCCATCCGTCATAAAAATTCTCTGCACCGTGTGAAAGTGCCATCACAAAGGGTGAAATTGTTTCCCATGCACTGTCACAAAAGCCCTCGGGCTTCTGCCACCCTTCGGCAATGAACACCTGGCCCTCCTTCATATCGCAGGAGTTTTCAAGTGGGTTTTCGTATTTTTCAATAAGGTCATCGTATCTTGCCTTACGCATTACGGTTATTTTTATCTTTTTCATCTTTTACTCCCCTAGCTTTTCGGCCCATTCCTTTTCACGGAAGCCCGTCAGCACAAAGCCGTCACCTATAAGAAGCGGTCTTTTCACAAGCATACCGTCAGTTGCAAGTAGCTTTAACTGCTCCTCGTCACTCATTGTCGAAAGCTTATCCTTAAGCTCCATTGATTTATATAAAAGTCCGCTTGTGTTGAAGAATTTTTTCAGCGGCATACCGCTTTCGGTAGACCACGCCTTAAGCTCATCAAAGGTCGGATTTTCCTCTTTTATGTTACGAAGCTCGTATGAAAACCCTTTTTCATCAAGCCATTTCTGTGCCTTCTGACAGGTGGTGCATCTCGGATAACAGATAAATTTAAGCATAAAATCACTCCCGTGTTATAATCCTTTACAAGCTCATTATAACACGAGCTTTGATGTTGTTCAAGTGAAAAGTTTGTCAATAAAGCTCTGACAGTACTCGTTAAGCCGTTCAAAATCCATTGCATCAATATAAATTTTTTCAAGCTTGTCATGAGTAGCCTTTGCCTGCTTGAGACAGCTCACACTCTCCCTTATAAGCTCATCTTTAACCTTGTTGTTGAATTTAAGCACCGTACGATTCTCTCTGAAGCCGTCCTTCATAAATCTTCCCGTGTGAATTACTCTGTCACATTCCACCTCGCATGAAGCACCGTGAAGCCTTACAAGGCCGATGCTTTTTTCAGGCACAAGCAGATGCTCGCTTTCCGTGGGATTCATCGGGCAACAGCAATATATCGCCTTGTAGCCGTTTTTAACAGCCCCCTCACCCACTCTGCCCGTAATAAGCGAAGAAACTACACCCTCGCTGTCATCGATTCCTATTATCCTTGAGCACATACTTTTCACCGCGTCGCAAAGGAAAATATTTCCCCTTGGTGTAATTGCACTCATAAACCGCCTGCTTTTTTCTCCTCTTCCCTCACCGCGACGGGAAGGAAGCTCACGGTAAATAAACCTTGAAGCAAAGCTGTCAGTTTTTTCGATACGGATATAATTCATAACAAGTTTTCTGTTAAGGCTGTCAATATGACCTGCCGCCGCAAGATATTTTGCACTCCTGCGGTGGTAAAGTGAATTTTCGAAGTACAGGCCTCTTATTTCGTCACCGTTTTTCCTAAGCTTTGCCGAATCCCAGAACTCACCGAGGTTGAGTATATTTTCCGCCACACCGGGAAACCTCGGCTCAACAATATGGGGAGATGTTCCGTCGCAGATTGAAATGCCTTTTTCCGGAATAATAACCGCATCCAGACTGCCCGGGTCCGAGGAGCAGTAAACACGCTCCGTAAAAAGACCTCGTCTTTCCGCTTCATCGGCAATTTTTTTCATAAATGTAGATTTTCCCGTACCCGGACCGCCTTTTATTATATAAGCCTGTGTATTGTCATAAGGGTTATAAAGCTCATCAAAAAAGGAAACAAACCCCTTCGGAGTGTTTGCTCCGAGGAAGGATGACGTCTTCTTTGCCATAAAAATACCTCCTGAGTGATTTTTCACTAACATATTATTCTCTTTCTGCCGTTTTTGTCACAAATATGTGTTGATTTTTGGTGCTATTTTGGTGTACAATATGATGAATAGTTTTTTATGTTTTTATTATATTTCTCAGGGGGTTAAAAAGATGAAAATTTATGATTCAATCAACAAACTTGTTTCCTACGGCGTTTCCTGCGGTCTTATTGAGGAAAGTGACAAAATATTCACAACCAACAGAATTCTCGAAATTCTTCAGCTTGACGAATATGTTTGCCCCGAAAGCGATCTTGAATGCGACAGTCTTGAAGAAACGCTCAAAGAACTTCTTGACTTTGCTGTTGAAAAAGGACTTATCGGTGATGATATTACAAGCCGTGATCTTTTTGACACCAAGCTTATGAGCGCTCTTGTACCCAGACCCTCCGAGGTTATCGATACCTTCTACAAGCTCTATGACGAGCTTTCACCTGAAAGTGCAACGGATTACTACTACAAATTAAGCCGTGACACCGACTACATAAGAAGATACCGCATTGTAAAGGATATGAAGTGGAAAACCTCCACAGCTTACGGCGACCTCGACATCACCGTTAACCTTTCAAAGCCCGAAAAGGACCCCAAGGCTATTGCGGCTGCAAAAAACGCTCCCCAGAGTTCTTATCCCAAGTGCCTTCTCTGCATTGAAAATGAAGGCTATGCAGGCAGAATGAATCACCCTGCAAGACAGAACCACAGAATCATCCCCATCACAATTGACGGCACACAGTGGGGCTTCCAGTATTCACCCTATGTTTACTATAACGAGCATTGCATTGTTTTCAACTCACTTCATACACCGATGAAAATTGATGCTTCTGCCTTCAAAAAGCTTTTCGATTTTGTAAAGCTTTTCCCCCACTACTTTGTAGGCTCAAACGCTGACCTTCCCATCGTAGGCGGCTCAATCCTTTCACACGAGCATTTCCAGGGCGGCAACTATGAATTCCCCATGGCAAAATCACCTATTGAAAAGGAAGTTGTTTTCAAAGGCTTTGAGGATGTGAAGGCAGGTATTGTAAAGTGGCCTATGTCCGTTATCAGAATAAGCGGCTCCGACACCGACAGACTTGTTGCCCTTGCTGATAAAATTCTCGGTGCATGGAGAGGCTACACTGATGCTGATGCCTTTATCTTTGCTGAAACCGAGGGCACACCCCACAACACAATCACCCCCATTGCAAGAAAACGCGGTGAGCTTTTCGAAATGGATCTTGTTCTTCGTAACAACATCACAACCGACGAGCATCCCGACGGTGTGTATCATCCCCACAAGGAGCTTCACAACATCAAAAAGGAAAACATCGGTCTTATCGAGGTAATGGGTCTTGCAGTTCTTCCCTCAAGACTCAAAAAGGAGCTTAAGCTTGTAGAGGAAGCAATCCTCAGCGGTGCTGACCTTAACGCAAGTGAGGAAACCGCAAAGCACAGCACCTGGGTTGACTCCTTCAAGACTGACTACACCTTCACAAATGAAAACACCGAGGATATCCTCAAGGCAGAAACCGGAAAGGTTTTTGCAAAGTGCCTTGAGCACGCAGGTGTATACGAAAGAAGCGAAAAGGGCATGGATACCTTCCTTCGTTTTGTAGATAAGGTGAATGAATAATAACAAACAAGGGACAAAACCTAAAATAAAGAAATAAACTTTTCTCATATTACGGGAGGACAAAAAATGGATAACTACATTGTTAACGACGGAAAAAATGAAGTGATCGAGGTCGACGGCGTAAATTACAGCAGACTTTGCCTGCGCACTCATGTTATCACAGACAAGGACGACATTATTGATGTTGCAACAAAATACGCAAAGCCCCACATTCAGGAAGGCGATGTGCTTTTCATCACCGAAAAAATTGTCGGCTGTACTCAGGGCAGAGCAATCCCTCTTTCAGAGATTCACCCCAGAAAGCTTGCAACTTTCCTTTCAAAGTTCGTGCTTAAAACACCCTACGGCATCGGTCTTGCAATGCCCGAAACCATGGAGATGGCTCTTCAGGAGTGCGGTGTTCCCCGCATCCTCTTTGCCGCAGGTGTTTCAGCAGTAGGTAAGCTTCTCGGCAAGCGTGGCTGGTTCTATATGGTAGCAGGTGAAAAGGCAAGAACAATTGACGGTCCCTGCGACTGCACACTTCCCCCTTACAACGAATGTGTTTCACTTGCCCCCCTCAACCCCGATGAGGTTGCAAAAAAGGTAAGCGATGCTATCGGTGCCGCAGTAATTGTTACTGATATCAATGACCTCGGCGGTAACATTCTTGGTGCATCATCACCCTCAATGGACAGAGAGCTTTACGTAAAAATCCTCAAGGATAATCCTCTCGGTCAGTCGAGCGAGCAGACACCTATGGGCATAATTCGTAAAACTAACTGATAAGGAGTAAAGCAAAATGGCTAAATATACAAAAGAAGATATAATCAGAATATGTGACAAAGAAAAGGTAAGCTTTATCAACCTTCAGTTTACCGATATTATGGGTACACTCAAAAGCGTTTGCATAACAGCAAGTCAGCTCGGCAAAGCACTTGACAACAAGTGTATGTTCGACGGCTCCTCAATCGACGGCTTTGTACGTATTGTGGAAAGTGATATGCAGCTTCACCCCGACCTTGACTCCTTCGTAATTCTTCCCTGGGACTGTGAAACAGGCAAAACAGCAAGACTTATCTGTGATGTTTACAACTCAGACGGTACACCCTTCGAAGGCGACCCCAGATATGTCCTGCGCCGCGCAATCAAAAAGGCTGCAGATATGGGCTTTGACTGCTATGTAGGTCCCGAATGCGAATTCTTCCTTTTCCATCTTGACGACCACGGAAAGGCAACCACCAAATCCTACGATATGGGCGGCTACTTTGACCTCGGTCCCGTTGACAGAGGTGAGGGCTGTCGTAAGGAAATCTGCCTTTGCCTTGAAAAAATGGGCTTTGAAATTGAGGCCTCACACCATGAAAATGCAACAGCACAGCACGAAATCGACTTTAAGTACGACGAAATTCTCCGTACAGCCGATAACGTTATGACCTTCAAATACGTTGTTAAAAACCTTGCTAACCGTCACGGTCTTTATGCAACCTTTATGCCCAAGCCCATCTACGGCATCTGTGGCAGTGGTATGCACATCAACATTTCACTCTTCAAGGACGGAAAGAACGTTTTCTGTGACGAAAGCGACAGCGCAGGTCTTTCAGAAATTGCCTATAACTTCATTGCAGGCACAATGCATCACATCAAGGCAATCACCATTCTCACAAACCCCATCGTTAACTCATACAAGCGTCTTGTTCCCGGCTATGAGGCTCCCGTTTATATTGCATGGTCTGCAAAAAACAGAAGTCCCCTTATCCGTATTCCCACAGCAAGAGGCACAGGCACACGTATTGAGCTTCGTAACCCCGACCCCGCAGCAAATCCCTATCTTGCAATGGCAGCCGTGCTTCAGGCAGGTCTTGATGGTGTAGAAAAGAAAATGACACCCCCTGCACCCAAGGATTCAAACATCTTTGACCTTACAGCCGAGGAAAGAAAGGCTGCAGGCATCCACTCACTTCCCAAAACACTCCGTGAGGCAACAAAGGAATTTATGGCAAGTGAATTTGCTAAGGAAGCTATGGGTGAGCACGTACATAAAAAATATATCGAGGCAAAGCAGGAGGAATGGATTGAATATTCCACCCGCGTATCACAGTGGGAGATTGATAAGTACCTCGGTAAATATTAATTGAAAGAGAAATCACAATGAATTATAAAATCAACCCACTTGCCTTTACAGGAATTTTCGCTGTACCTACTGCCGTTGTGGACGATAATCTCCGTCTTGCATCGGCACTGCAGCTTAAAACCCTTTTATATATGCTCCGTTACGCCAACGACGGAAATATCACACTCAGTGATATTTCTAAGGCAACAGGCTACGACGAAGCAGATATTGACGATGCCCTTATCTTCTGGGCAGAAAGAGGACTGCTCCTTAAGGGCGATGCAACACCCACACCACCTGTAGCCGTGCCCGTGCAGCAAGCAGCACCCGTAGCACCTGTTACACCTGCGGCTACCGTAGCACCTGTTACACAGACCCCCGTGCAGAGTGTGAAAAAGGTTGAAGAAATTCCCGTTACAAAGCCAAGTCACGAGCAGGTAGCTGCAAGACTTCAGGAAAGCGAGCAGCTCAGGCTACTTTTTGCCGAGGCGCAGAATATTCTCGGCAAAACCGTAGGCTACGACGGTCAGTCAACACTTATTATGATGCACGACAGCTACGGTCTTCCCGTTGAGGTTATACTTATGGCTATTGAGTATAACAAAAACAAGGGTAAAACAGGCTTTGCCGCAATTTCAAAAACTGGCAGAGAGTGGAGCGAGCTTGAAATTGACAGCATAGAGGCTGCTATTGAATATATTGAGCAGCATACCGTTGTTGACGAGGCCTGGAGCAAGCTTCGCTCAATGACAGAAATTTCAAACAAAAACCCAACCCAGAAGCAGAAGCGATTCCTTACTGCATGGATAAAGGAATACGGCTTTGACACCGATATGATTTACTTTGCCTACGAGGAAGCAATTGACAACACAGGCAAGGTAAGCTTTGAATATATGGATAAGGTGCTTTCTTCCTGGTATAAGAATTCAGTTAAAACTCCTCAGGATATACACAGAGAAAAAATGAAGTGGCAGCAACAGAAGGCTAAGGCTGCACCACAGAAAAGCGTTAAGCAGAAGCCTCCCGGTGAAAGACGTGAGCCGACCTTTGACGTTTCGGCCTTCACCAAAAAGGCAACCGATATAAAATTTGTACTCCCCTCAGACGAGGACTAAAGAGGTGAAAAAGCATGGCATATAAGCAGATAGTTTATCAGAGAGCAAAGGCAGAGCTTGAAAGACGAAGAAAGCAGGCAGAAAGCGAAAACGAAGCACGCAGAATGAAGGCAATTTCTCTTTGCCCCGAAATTGCAACCGTTGAAGCTGACATTGCATCCTACGGTCTTGATGCCGTAAAGGCTCTCGGTATGGGTGGCAACGCCGAAAGCTTCATCCGTGAGCTTTCAGTAAAAAGCCTTGCTGCACAGGAGCGAAAAAAGGCTCTTCTTAAAGGTGTCGGTCTTGCCGAGGATTACCTCGACGTAAAATACACCTGCCCCATCTGTAAGGATACAGGCTCTCACGACGGATATTACTGCGACTGTCAGAAGCAGGAGGTTATCAATCAGGCTAAGGCTCTTTTAGGCGATAACGCACCTGTGGCAAAATGCACCTTTGAAAAATTCTCACTCTCCTACTACCCCGACGTTGTTGACCAGGTGCTCGGCGTAAGTCAGCGCGAGCAGATGACAAAAATTTTCAACTACTGCCGTGACTATGCCAACCATTTTTCAAAAAAGGCTCAGGGCATTGTTATGTACGGTGGCACAGGTCTTGGTAAAACTCACCTTTCACTTGCCATTGCAAACGTAGTAATTGAGCGTGGCTACGACGTTTACTACGGCAGCATACAGAGTATTATGGAAAAGCTTGAAAGGGAGCATTTCGGCAGAAGAAGCTCCGACGAAAGCGAAAAGGATGCCATTATAAATGCCGACCTTCTCATCATCGATGACCTCGGTGTAGAATTCACAACACAGTTTACAACTGCCGCACTTCACGATATACTCAATTCAAGAATGCTCAAGGGACTTCCCACAATAATAAGCACTAATCTTGAAATGGACGAAATTTACGAAAAATACACTCAGCGCATCGCCTCCCGACTTTTCGGCAGCAGCCTCCCCCTCGCCTTCTGTGGCAAGGACGTAAGGCAGATGAGATGAGTAAAGTAGTGAGTAGTGAGTAGTAAGTATTAAGTAGTAAGGATGCCTTCGGCGTTAATAGCAGGGACAGATTGAGTCGTGTCCGTCAGAACAGCACCTTACTGCCGGCGATATAATTCGCGCAGGTGTGGCGAAACAAGCTGCAACAAAACAACCGAAAGGTAACAAAATATGAAGATTCAGCAATCTCAGGAAAATTATCTTGAAACAATATATATGCTGCAAAAAAACAAGGGCAGCTGCCGTTCTGTTGACATTGCCAACGAGCTTGGCTTTTCAAAGCCGAGTGTAAGCGTTGCTATGAAGCAGCTTCGCGAAAACGGTTATATAGAGGTAATGGGCGACGGTAACATTCAGCTTCTTGAGCCGGGCAGAAAAATTGCCGAGGAGCTTTTTGACAGACACACTATGCTCACAAAATGCCTTATTGCTCTCGGTGTGCCCGAGGAGGTAGCCGTAGAGGATGCCTGCAGAATTGAGCACGTAATTTCACAAGAAAGCTTTGATGCTATAAAGCAAGGCTTCGCAAGACATAAAAATATAGGAGAATAATTATGAAGAACGTACTTGTAACCGGTGCAACCGGTGGAATGGGCAAAGCTATCTGTTCACTTTTCAACGAAAAGGGCTACCGTGTTTTCGGCCTTGACTATAACGAGGGCGAGGACTACGGCAACGTTACACTTTACAAATGCGACGTAACAAGCATGGACAGTGTAAAGGAGGCCTTTGAAAAGGTAAGCGCTGAGGCAAAGGAACTTCACGCCATTATTCACACAGCAGGTATTTACGACCTTGATTCACTTATTGAAATGGACGAAAAGCGCTTCACAAGAATCTTTGAGGTAAATGTTTTCGGTGTTTACAGAATCAATAAGATTTTTCAGCCTCTTCTTCACAAGGGCAGCCGTATTGTTATCACCACAAGTGAGCTCGGCCCTCTTGACCCCCTCCCCTTCACAGGTATTTACGGCATAACAAAGGCAACACTTGAAAAATACGCCTTTTCTCTTCGTCAGGAAACACAGCTTCTTGATATTCCCGTTTCAATTATCCGTCCCGGCGCTGTAAAAACAGGACTTCTCAACATTTCCAACATTGCACTTGAGCGCTTTGGCAAAAACACGGTGCTTTATCAGGAAAGCGCACACAAATTCCAGGGCATTGTTGACAGCGTTGAGGCACGTCACGTACCTGCAGAAAGAATTGCAGACCTTGCCCTTGAGGCAGTTGAGTCAAAAAGACCAAAGTACGTTTATAACATCAACCGTAATCCCCTTTTATTGCTTCTCAACGTTCTTCCTGCAAGACTTCAGGTGTTTGCAATAGGAATTATACTTAAAAGATAATAAAGTCAGGGCTTCTTCGACAAACCGAAGAAGCCCTTTTATTTTGATATATGAGGTATTGTAGCGTCGCCGCATCGGCGACTGCTGCAAAACACAGTCAAACGACCTTTATATTTTTTGCAGATTAAACCCAAGCAGCCCGTGGGGCTGCGCTACAGAAAAATTCATCGCGCAGGGTCGCCCCTACGCGTCGGCCCTTGGCCCTCGGCACTCAGCCCTTACTACTTACCACTTTCCCCATCTCTTTCCTGAGCCTTCTGTTGCAAAGGATTTCCCAAAGGGGCATAATAAGTCCACCCTGCAGTCTGCAGGAGGCCTCGTGAAGAGCACCGTAGTAGGCAACCTTGAAATCAGCATAATCTGAAAGCTTGTTCTGCCTTTTATATTCATCATAAATGCCGTAGTTGTCACCCCACATATTGCGAAGCTGAAAAAGGTCATATTCCCTGTCAGCCCACATTGCGCCACAGGGGTCAATAAAGCCCGTAAGCTCAAGGCTCTTCGGGTCAGCCATTATATTCATTATATTAAGGTCAGCATGGATTAAAACAGGATGCTCAGGCTCAGTGTATATTTCATCAAAAAGCTTTGTTGCCTCAAGCAAAAGTGCAAGACTTTTATTTGAGAATTTACCCTTTTCAGCAAGGTCACTAAGGCCCTTGAGCCAGGGCTCCTGCTTTTCTTTTTTATAGCATTCAAGCCAGCTGCTGTATTTTTCACCGTCAATAAAGCCGTAGGCATCGCCCTTTACGGAATGAAATTCACTCATACCCTTAACTACAGCTTTCGCAAAATTCTCCTTTTGCTTTTTGCCTTTTAAAAGGAATGAGGGCTCGAGCACGTTTTTACCCTCAATAAAGCTCATACCCATAAGCGCAACTATGTCATCGTTATATGTAAAAAGCACCTCTGGCATTTTTACGCTTGTGTTTTTAGCAAGAATTTTCAGCTGTGCCGCTTCCTCAAGGTTAGCACCCTGTCTGCGAAAGGCCTTTACTGCAACAATTCTGCCGTTGGCAAGTGTAAGCTTAAACACCTTGCCGAAGCTTCCTCCACCTATAAATTTTATTTCACTTATTTCAGCTGAAAGCTCTTCGGGAGCTATCTGCTTAATTTTTTCTTCAAGCATTTCATTATTCATTTCAAGGATTGTCATTTTACTCTCTCCTTTTGTTTTGCTGTGTTAAGTTTAGCATAAAAGCCTGCCGTCTTCAATATTTTTCGCCGAATAAAGTAAAAACTATTGACTGTTAGGAGAAAATGTAGTATCATCTCTATGTCTGTTAACAAAACGTTAACTATTCCCGAAAAATATTTCACGGAGGTACAAACAAATGAAAAAGCTTATGAAAAAAACCCTTGCAGTTTTACTTGCTCTTATGCTTCTTTCAGGCTCAATGGTTTGCCTTGCAGCAGCAGAGGATAAGCAGTACAACTACAACTCTTACGTTCTTCTCGGCGACAGCATTGCAAGTGGCTGGAGTGACGTAGAGGATATCGAATCACGCTTCAAACGCGTTGAAGGTTCCTACGGTGACCTTGTTGCCAAGGACCTCGGTCTTACAGAAGAGCAGTATTATCCCATGGCTTGCATCGGCTTCAGAACTGTTGAAATGCGCTACATTCTTGAAGAGGACTACGAAGGCGACAAGTATCTTTACTATTCAATAGACGATGATCTTATGGACGAGGTTTATGCACCTGCTATGCGTAAGGCTATTGCAGAAACAGACCTTATCACCCTCAACATCGGTGGTAACGACTGGGGCTCATTCCTCGGCTGGCACGTATTTGACGAGCTTGACAAGGCTGAAAGCGAAAATGCAGAATTCCTTGCACAGCTTGAGCAGTACCTTACAGAAGCAAGCTTCATCAGCTTTGATACAGTTGTTGAAATTGCATCCTACTGCAATGCTATTCCCGAGCTTATCAAAATTTTACCCAAGGCTCTTGATGAAGGTCTTACAAACTACTTCGTTAACTGGAACTACATGATTGAGGATATCTACGCACTTAATCCCGACGTAACTCTTCTTGTTATCGGTATGTTTGACAACTCACTTCAGGACCCCAACTCACCCTACGTTTCAAACGACGGTAGCGTAAACACAACAAACGTTCTCGGCTCACTCGGCCAGACAATTATCGACGTTGCTAACATCCCCATGGTTGAAGGCGCTAAGAAATACGGCTACACCTTTGTTGACACAACAGGCACACTCTGCGAGGAGCATCATCCCAGCCGTACAGAAAACGGTGGTCACCGTTTCATCGCTGATAAGATTCTTGAGGCTCTTCCCTCAGCAGACTTCCCCTATGCAGACGTAGATAAGAACTCAAAGGCATTTGCATCAATTGACTATATGTACCGTAACGGCATTATGTCAGGTACAAGCGAAACAACCTTCTCACCCGACCAGAAGATTACAGGTGCAGAGCTTGAAAGAGCACTCTTCAATCTCACAGGTCAGGAAGGCCTTGCCAAGAGCTCCGATTCTTCAGTTACACGTATCGCACTCGCATTTGCAGCTTTCCGTGCAGCTACTGCTATGGAAAGTGGTGTAATGGGCTTTGCAAAGGCACTCTCAACTCTCATCACAGTTATTTTTGATAACGGCCTCTTCGGCTTCGGCACTGCAGTAACAAGAGCAGAAGTAGCAGAAACCCTTATGTTTGTTATCAACAAATAAATCAGACTTAAGATTAAAGCTCACCCTCA
>JAZRFT010000030.1:0-6605 GCA_045643805.1 Acutalibacteraceae bacterium | reverse complement strand
GCCTTTGATGACCGGCAAGGTGCCGGTGCCGACTCGCGCTTCGCGCAATTAAAAAATGCGTTGACACCCGAAGAATATGAGCAAGCAAGAGCTTCTACACTTACTTCTCATTACACTTCTCCCGTTATAATCAAGTCAATGTATAAAGCACTTGAGAATATGGGATTTAATCAAGGTAACATCTTGGTGCCGTCTTGCGGTATTGGTAACTTTATGGGATTAGTTCCCGAAAGTATGAAAGACAGTAAAATCTATGGTATTGAGCTTGACAGTATTACGGGCAGAATCGCACAACAACTTTATCAAAGAAATTCAGTAGCTATTCAGGGGTATGAAGATACAACACTCCCGGATAGCTTTTTTGATGTAGCAATCGGTAATGTGCCTTTCGGAGATTACAAGCTTTCTGATAAGAAATACAACAAGCATAACTTCTTAATTCACGATTACTTCTTTGCTAAAACTCTTGATAAGGTTCGCCCCGGCGGTGTGGTTGCATTCATTACTTCAAGCGGAACTATGGATAAGCGAAATTCAAAGGTTCGTCAGTATATCGCACAAAGAGCTGACCTTGTGGGTGCAATCAGGCTTCCTAACAATGCTTTTCTTAAAAACGCAGGTACGGAAGTTACGGCAGATATTCTATTCCTCCAAAAGAGAGATAGAATGACAGACATTATGCCCGATTGGGTGCATCTTGGCACTTTGGAGAATGGTATTGCTGTCAATCAGTATTTCGCTGATAACCCTGATATGATACTTGGCGAAATGCAAACTGCAAGCGGTCCTTTTGGTCCTACACCTACTTGTATGCCTTATGATGATGTTCCTCTTTCAGAGCAGTTAAACGAAGCAATTCAGAATATTCACGCAACAATTACTGAATATGAGATTGATGATGTTTCAAACGAAGAAGAATTGACTATCCCTGCAGATCCCGATGTCAGGAACTTTAGCTTCACTTTGGTTGACGGTGATGTGTATTTTCGCGAGAACAGTATAATGCGAAAAGTCGAGCTTAACGCTACTGCACAGAACCGAATTAAAGGTATGATTGCTATTCGTGATTGTGTTCGCACTTTGATTGAATACCAAACCGAAGGCTATCCTGATTGGGAGATTCAGAAGCAACAAGAAAAGCTCAATACCATTTATGATGATTTCACAAAGAAATACGGACTTATCAATTCTCGTGGTAATTCAATGGCATTTTCGGATGATAGTTCATACTTCCTTTTATGCTCTCTTGAAGTTCTTGACGAAAACGGAGAGCTTGAAAGAAAAGCCGATATGTTCACGAAGCGAACAATCGGCGCTAAAGCAGAAGTCACAAAGGTTGACACATCTTCTGAAGCTTTGGCAGTTTCTATTGGCGAAAAAGCAAAGATTGATATGGAGCTTATGTCAAAGCTTACGGGCAAAACTGAAGATGAACTCTATGAGGACTTAAAGGGTGTTATCTTTATTAACCCACATTATGAAGAAGGCAGTATTTACGAACCAAAATACATTCCTGCTGATGAATACCTTTCAGGAAATGTCAGAGAAAAGTTGTCTATTGTAAAATCTCTTGCCGTACACGATGAAGCATTTAATATCAATGTTGAAGCACTTACGGCAGTACAACCTAAAGATTTAACTGCAAGTGAGATTACAGTTCGTCTTGGTTCTACTTGGATACCGCAAGAAGATATACAAGAGTTCGTGCATGAGCTTCTTTCTCCCGGTTGGTATGCAAGGGATAAAATTGAGGTTAAATATTCAAATATCACGGGCGAATGGTCTATTTCAAACAAGAGCTATGACAAGGGTGTTAAAGCTACAAATACCTTCGGAACAAAACGAATAAATGCTTATAAAATCATTGAGGAATCACTTAACCTTAAAGATGTTCGCATATTCGATTATGTTGAGGATGAAGAAGGTAGAAAGAAACCCGTTCTCAATAAAAAAGAAACAATGATAGCTCAACAGAAACAAGACCTTATAAAAGCAGAGTTTGATAATTGGATATGGAAGAACCCCGACAGACGAGAAAGACTTACAAGGCTCTATAACGAAAGGTTTAATTCAAACAGACCTCGTGAGTATGACGGTAGCCATATTACCTTTAGCGGAATGAACCCCGAAATAGCACTTCGCAAACATCAGGAAGATGCGGTTGCAAGAATTATGTATGGCGGTAACTCTTTGCTCGGTCATGTGGTCGGAGCCGGAAAGACTTGGACTATGGTTGCGGCAGCTATGGAAAGCAAAAGACTTGGACTTTGTAATAAGTCACTCTTTGTAGTTCCTAATCACTTAACGGAACAATGGGCATCAGAGTTCTTACAACTTTACCCTGCGGCAAATATCCTTGTTGCAACAAAGAAAGACTTTGAAACAAAGAACCGTAAAAAGTTCTGCGGACGAATTGCTACGGGAGATTATGATGCAGTTATTATCGGACATTCACAGTTTGAAAAGATACCAATGTCATTTGAAAGACAAGTTGCTATTCTCCAAAGACAAAAATCAGAGATTATGCAAGGTATTATCGAAGCTAAATCTCAAAATGCAGAACGCTTTACTATCAAGCAACTTGAAAAGTCCAAAAAGGCTATTGAAAACAAGCTTGAAAAACTGAATGACCAAAGCCGAAAAGATGATGTTGTTACATTTGAAGAACTTGGTGTTGACCGAATCTTCGTTGATGAAGCTCACTACTATAAGAACCTTTACCTCTATACCAAAATGCGAAATGTCGGCGGTATAGCACAGACAGAAGCACAAAAGTCATCTGACCTCTTTATGAAAACACAGTATTTGGATGAAATCGCGGGCGGTAAAGGTGTTATTTTTGCAACGGGTACTCCCGTTTCAAACAGTATGGTTGAGCTTTACACAATGCAGAGATATTTACAGTACAACACACTCCGTAAACATAACTTGCAACATTTTGATGCGTGGGCATCAACCTTCGGTGAAACAATTACTGCTATCGAGCTTGCCCCGGAAGGTACAGGATATAGAGCAAAAACAAGGTTTGCTAAATTCTTTAACTTGCCTGAACTTATGGCAATGTTTAAGGATGTTGCAGATATTCAAACTGCGGATATGCTCAACCTTCCTACACCTACACCGCATTACAAAACTATCGCAGTAGAGCCTACGGAAATTCAAAAGGAAATGGTTAAAGAGCTTGCAGACCGTGCAGAGAAAGTTCGTAACAAAATGGTTGATCCTTCGGAAGATAATATGCTGAAGATTACCAATGACGGACGAAAGCTTGCACTTGACCAAAGGCTTATAAATGACTTGTTACCCGATGATGAAAGTTCAAAGGTTTCTGCGTGTGCAAAAGAGGTGTTTGATATATGGCAAGAAACATCTGATATTCGAGGAACTCAGCTTGTATTCTGTGATTTATCTACTCCAAAGAATGACGGTACATTCAATGTTTATTCAGACATAAGAGATAAGCTGATAGCAAACGGTGTGCCTGAAAGTGAGATTGAGTTCATACACAATGCTGAAACAGAGGTTAAGAAGAAAGAACTGTTTTCAAAGGTTCGTAAGGGTGATGTAAGAATACTGCTCGGTTCTACTCCAAAGATGGGAGCCGGGACGAATGTTCAAAGGCTTTTATATGCTTCTCACGATTTAGATTGTCCTTGGAGGCCCGCTGATTTGGAACAGCGTGCAGGACGAATAATCCGTCAAGGAAACACCAATCCTGATGTTCACATTCGCCGTTATGTAACCAAAGACACCTTTGACAGTTATATGTGGCAGCTCGTTGAAAACAAGCAGAAATTCATCGGTCAGATTATGACAAGTAAATCTCCGGTAAGAAGTGCTGAAGATATTGACGAAATGGCATTATCTTATGCAGAAATCAAAGCACTCACAACGGGAAATCCGTATATCAAAGAGAAAATGGACTTGGATACACAAGTAGCTAAATTAAAACTCATTAAATCGTCATTTATGAGCCAAAAATACGAGCTTGAGGACAAGGTAATAAAAGAATACCCCCGCACTATTGCAGACCTTACAGAGCGAATTAAAGGCTTTGAGGGCGATATTGCTATTGCACAGAAATATCCGAAACAAGAGGATGTTTTCTATCCAATGACCATTGATGGATTACCTTATACCGATAAAGAAAAAGCCGGCACGGCACTACTTGAACGATGCAAGAAAATGACATCACCTGAACCAACACCGATTGGCGATTATAGAGGATTTTCAATGGACTTATCTTTTGATACAACTACAAAGGTTTTCTATGTATCACTAAAAGGACATTTAAGCCATAAGGTCGAGCTTGGTACAGATGTGTTCGGTAACTTGCAAAGACTTGATAATGCTCTTGAAGGACTTCCGAAAAGATTAGAAGTTGTAAAGGATAATCTTGAAGAAACCAAAAAGCAGTTTGAACTTGCAAAGGTTGAATCTCAAAAAGAGTTCCCACAAGAAGCAGAACTTCAGGAGAAAATCAAAAGGCGTGCAGAGGTAGAAGTTCTTCTTGATATGGATAAGAAAGACAAAGAAGGTGCTGACCTCGGTGAGCCTGAAGATGCAGAGGTGCCACAGAAAAAAGTTGTAGGATTGGAGAGGTGAAAATGAGTAAAGAAACTTTAAGAGAGTTGTTGTATGAGAAAGCTTCAAAAGAGCAAGATGCTTTTACCGAGCATCTAAAAACGCTTCTCCGGAAGAAATAATTGAAATGTCTTATGAAAAAGTAATGCGTGATGATATCCTCATGACATTTGAGGATGACTATTTATCCGATAAGCAGGTTGCGGAGCTCCTGAAGCTTGATTATCCCATATCCGCTTGTTATAACGAGTGGATGGATACAGATGTATCTCATATGGAAATGTTGCGTGATACTATTGATAGCTTCACTCAAAAACTGGTTGATGAAAATGCAGAACATCAACGAAAAAATAAGAACAAAGACGAACCTGAGCGGTAAGCGAAGATATCAAAACCCATTTGCGGTTTTGATATGTGGCAAGCATAGCATTTGTACTCCCAAATGCGGACTTGTCAGGGAAAATCCCTGAAACCCTTGATCAAAACACACGAAAGAGGTGATGAATAATGCGAAGGAGAAACCGAAGATTCAGCCTTTGGCTGGACGATTATGAGTTTGATTTTTTAACGAAAAACGCGAGAAATACTGGACTGAAAAAAGAACAGTACATCCGCAAGCTCATCATGCAGCGAGAGATACGACCGCGACCGCCGGACGAATACGCGAAGCTTCTGCGCGAGCTTTCGGCAATCGGCAACAACATAAATCAGCTTGCATATAAAGCAAACGGACTCGGTATAATCCACCTTGCTGAGGTTAGGCGTATGCGCGAAGCACTTGAGCGAATATACTCGGAGGTGAAGAACGGATAATGGCAGTGACGAAGGTGTTACCGATAAAAGCTAATCTGTGGTATACCGTGGCGTATGCGGCGAACACGAAAAAGACCGGACTTGGTAATGTGATTGAGTATGCGGTCAATCCAAACAAATCGGAGAAACGTCTGCTGCAGTCGTGCCTTAACTGTGAAAGTGTTGATACCGCGTATTCCGAAATGAAACGGACAAAGGAGTATTGGGAAAAGACCGACGGTGTGTTGGGGTATCATTTTATCCAGTCATTCAAGCCCGGAGAAGTCACGGCAGAACAAGTGCATGAGATAGGCATTGAGTTTGCACGTAAATGCTTCGGAGAGAGGTTTGAGGTAGTTATAGGCACACACCTTGATAAAGCTCATTATCACAATCACATCGTCATAAACTCTGTATCATGCGTGGACGGTGAGAAATACCATTCATCGCCTGAAAGCTACTACAACAAAATCCGCAAGGTATCTGACCGTATGTGCGAGGAAAACACACTCTCGGTCATAACACCGAAAGGACGCGGCAAGCACTACGCCGAGTGGAAAGCAGAAAAGGAAGGTAAAACAACAATACGCGGTCAGCTCCGAGCAGAGCTTGACGAGATTATCAAAATGTCATATACGATGCAGGAGTTATGGAGAAACTTAGAGCAACGCGGCTACGTCATAAAACGCCCGGAGGGAAAGTATAAGCATCCGTCAGTGCTGCCACCGTTCGGGAAATATCCGATAAGGTTTGACGGACTTGGCGAAGGATATACGGTTGCTGATATTCAGGAACGGATAATTGCCGCAAGAAACGGAATACGGCAGATGAGTCCGACGGAGCAGAAACGATTGCGATATAACCTCAAAGGTAAACCGCAACCGAAAAAACTGCACGGTTTTCGCGCACTGTATTTTCACTACTTGTATTTCTTTAAGTTAATACGGAAGAAGCAGACACCTCAAAGGGTGTCTTTCTTTATGCGCGAAGAACTTATTAAGTTCGACCGATATCAGAAGCAGTTTAAGTTTCTGCATACTAACGGAATAGAAACCGGCGCAGAGTTATCGGGATTCCGCAAAGAATACGAGAATAAAATATCCGAACTTGCAAATGCTCGTGAAAACGCGGATAAAGAAAGCCGCGATGAGATAAACCGCGAGCTTCGAAGACTCAGGCAGAACGTGCGTATGTGTGACGCGATAGCCGTTGATGCGTACAGAATATCG
>JAZRFT010000029.1:0-36878 GCA_045643805.1 Acutalibacteraceae bacterium | reverse complement strand
GCAGCCACCGATTTTGGGCATTTTCTTTGCCATATAAGCCGCAATTTCTGTCTGCGGTGTGATGGGATAACCGAAGTAATGACGGCAACCTGCAAGAATTGCAGCTTCCGCAATAGCTTCGTTACCTTTCATGAGTACTTTTTCTGCCATTTTTTTACCCTCACTTTTCAACCTTGATTATACAGTCCGGACACATCGTTGCACAAAAAGCACAACCGATGCATTTGCTTTCGTCAGTCATTTCGGCGGGCGAATGTCCCTTGGCATTGATTTTGTCCTTTGCGATTACGAGAATCTTTTTAGGACAGGCTTCGACACAAAGTCCGCAGCCCTTGCATGAATCTGTTTTAAATGTTACCTTTGCCATAAAGCTCCTCCGTTTTAAAAGATTTTATTTTGCAAAGCAAGGCAAAATAAATTTTTTGTCTTGTTATTTAGCTCGTTATATAAGCTTTCTTTTACACTTGTAAACTTAAGGGGTAATCCGCTTAACTCAACAAGCTTTTCAACTTCTTTTTCAGTTGAAAGAATATCCTCTGCCGTTGTCAGGTCACCAAGATTTGAGTTGTTGACAATTGAAGTAAACTTAAGCTTCGATGAGGCTTCAATCTCCCTCATAACCTCCATGGCTTCCTCTGCCGAACGGGAAAGAGGTCGGAAGAAATTAACAACAAAAACCATATCATAATTATCTTCTTCCAGGATAAACGGAGCAAATCTTCCAAGCGCTACCGCACCTGCATCATCGCCACCTATATCCATAACAGCATATACGTTTTTATCCTGTACCGTACGGTACATTTCCTGCGGTAGAGAGGGAATATCTAAATTGGTATTTGCGAACTGTGAGCTTATAAGCCCGATTCCCAATTCCTTTAATTCATCCTCGCTATCCTTGGAGCGGAAATAAGGATTGACAATATCAAGGTCAGCCACAAGCACATCATAGCCATCTTTCTTAAGCATCTTTGCATAATTGACTGCAAGGTTAGTTTTTCCGCTGCCGTAATGTCCTGCAAAAAGTGTAAGTCGCTTCACCTGATATCACCTCCTTGTAAAACGCTATTTGAATATTATAAAACAACTGTCCCTGTTTTTCAACAGAATTTATATATTTTTACAGTTTATTTCTCTGAATTTTACCGCTTATTGTCTTGGGAAGCTCATCCTTGAAAACAACTATTCTGGGATACTTGTAAGGAGCGGTATTTTTCTTAACATAGTTCTGAATTTCCTTTTTGAGCTCCTCAGTAGGCTCAGTACCCTTTGTAAGAACAATACTTGCCTTAACAACCTGACCTCTCATTTCGTCAGGGGCTGCTGAAACACCGCATTCAAGAACATAAGGAAGCTCCATAATAACATTTTCAATTTCAAAGGGTCCGATACGGTAGCCTGATGATTTGATAACGTCGTCGATTCGGCTGACATACCAGAAATAGCCTTCTTCATCCTGCCAGGCAGTATCACCTGTGTGATATAAACCGTCATACCATACTTCTTCGGTTTTCTCGGTATCTCTGTAATAGCCCTTGAAGAGACCGCAGGGAACTTTTTTGTCTGTTCTTATGCAGATTTCACCGGTTTCACCAACGGGACAAGGATTACCGTCGGGATCAACAATAACGATATCATAACCGGGAACGGGTTTACCCATTGCACCAACCTTATTTTTAGTTCCTACAAGGTTTGCAATTGTAAGGGTTGTTTCTGTCTGACCGAAGCCTTCCATAATTGAAAGACCGGTTGATTTTTCAAACTGGAAATAAACCTCCGGGTTAAGAGCTTCACCTGCTGTTGTAGCGTATCTGATTGAAGAAAGGTCAAACCTTGAAAGGTCTTCCTTTATAAGCATTCTGTACATTGTAGGTGGTGCACAGAAGGTTGTGATGTTGTACTTTTTGAACATCGGAAGGATGTCAGAAGCATCAAAGCGGTCAAAGTCATAAGCAAATACGGCCGCTTCGCACATCCACTGGCCATAGAATTTACCCCACATAGCCTTACCCCATCCGGTATCGGAAATTGTAAGGTGAAGATCTGAAGGCTCAATAGAATGCCAATATTTAGCGGTAACAAAATGGCCAAGAGCATACTTAAATGAGTGAGCTGCAATTTTAGGATAACCTGTTGTACCTGAAGTGAAAAACATCAGCATCGGATCATCACCACATGCTGTATCTGCTTCTCTTTCAAAAATACTTCTGAAAAGCTTGTATTCAGTGTCGAAGTTATGCCAGCCTTCCTTTTCACCATTTACCATAATCTTAAGCTCAAGCTCACCGTAAGTTTCAGCAGCCTTATCAACATGGTCAGAGGTGTAGCCATCAGCTGTACAAAGAATTGCCTTTACACCTGCCGCCTTGAAACGGTATTCAAAGTCGTGCTCTACAAGCTGATTCGTTGCAGGAATGATAACTGCACCAAGCTTATGAAGAGCAAGGGCACAAATCCAGAACTGATAATGACGCTTGAGTACAAGCATTACTCTGTCACCCTTGGTAATGCCAAGGCTTCTGAAATAGTTAGCAGCACGGGCTGATTCCTTTTTAATGTCGTTATAAGTGAATCTTCTTTCGGTTTTGTCATTTGAAATGTGAAGCATTGCAAGCTTGTCGGGATACTTATCAGCAACAGCATCAACAACATCAAAGGCAAAGTTGAATCTGTCCTCATTGTTGAAGCTGATATTCTGAAGAACGCCGTTTTCGTTTTCAAAGGTTTCGATAAACTCCTTGACAACAAGCTCATGTTCTGATTTAACAGCTGAATGGAATGCCTTTTCAACAGCAGCATCACCTGTGTCGTCACCTGCAATAACAACTGCAAGGAATGTACAATCCTCACCATCAACAGCAATCATACCGTGAGGAGTAGAGCTTCTGTAATAAATGCTGTCACCTTCTGAAAGAACTTCGGTGTTGTCACCAATTCTTACCTTGAGCTTACCTGAAAGTACAAAGTCAAACTCATGACCTGTGTGAGTTGTGGTTTCAATGGGTTTATCCTGAAGCTCCTGCTTGTACTCATACTTTGCAAGGTACGGCTCGGCAAGCTTCTGACGGAAAAGAGGAGCAAGGTTATTTATTTCAATACCAATCTTTTTGGAGGTAATTTTACCTTCACCCTTCCTTGTAACGGCATAGGATGAAAGATGTGCACTTTTACCTTCAAGCAAATCAGTCATATCAATCATAAACGCCTTTGCACATTTATGTATAAAGGTAAAGGGAAAGTCAGCTTCACCCTTTTCATACTGAAGATACTCTTCAAGAGAAACATCGGTTTTTTCAGCCATTTCAGCTTCAGAAAAACCTGCGATTTCACGCATTTCCTTGATTCTTTCAGCAACATCCTTAAGTCGCTTATTCATATTTTCCATTCTTTTTTCAACCTTTCTTTGTCGTTTTTAGACCTGAGACGGTTTATAAAAATAAAAAACTCGCCTCAAAGAAAAACTTTGAGACGAGATACATTCAAGTAACCCGCGGTACCACTCAAATTGCGACTATCATATCGCCACCTCAAGCTCCAACAAGCTCTATGCATTAACGCAGCAATCACGGAAAGCATCTACTGATTTAATAAAATGTTCGGGCTTCCAGCTCAGAAGTGATGGGAAGTGAAACTTTGTTTACCGACTCACAGCACCGTCGGCTCTCTGAAAAACTCTGCATCGTCCGTCTTCGTCACAGCTTTTAATATTTAATTTGGTAGAGATTATATCACTTTAAAAAGATAAAGTCAATATATTTTCAAAAATATTATAACTTAATACCGAAAAGTTTTTGGGCGTTAAGTAGAAGTATCTTCTCAAGGGATTCCTCATCACTGACAGCCTTTCTTAAAAGCTTTATTTCCTTAAGGCTATCCCCAAGCGGATAATCCGTTCCGAAAAGTACTCTGTCCGGAGTGTAACTTTCAATAAGCATTGAGGCAGTTTCAGTTGATATATCACTTAAAGAAGATGATGTATCTACATAAAAATTCCCGTAAGACGAAAGCTGAACAGCTGCCTTTTCCCACATGGACCAACCGCCAAAATGAGCACCGATAAAAGTGCATTCGGGAAATTTATCAAGAACCCTTTTCATTCTGTCGGGATTGGAATAATCATAACGGTAATCACCGGTATGAAGAAGAACGGGAACTTTACCGCTGCAAAGGCTGTATATCTCCATACAATGTTCATCGTCAAGAGGTATTTTTTGAAAATCCGGATGCAATTTAACACCCTTAAGACCCAATGAAATAAGCTCTTCAAAATCATTATGCAATGTTTCAGAATAAGGATGAAGGGTACCGAGTCCCGTAAAAATACCGTTGCTGTTTTTTACACAGTCCGAAATAAAGCGGTTTATAGAATTAACCTGATGAGGTGTGGTTGCAACAGAAAAAACCACATGATGCTCCACACCTGACTTCCCGGCATTTTCAAGCATAGTAGCAGTTGTACCGTCAAAACCTTTATAAAGATTATCATAAAAGCTTTCGATAGCCTCCACAGCTCTGCCGGTTATTGCTTCCGGATATATATGACAATGGCAGTCGATTATAGGATAGTTCACATTTTCAAACATAGAGATATTGCCTTCAACTTATAAGAATCAAAATACTGAAAATTTATTTTGTGCCGAAAATTCTGTCACCTGCGTCACCGAGACCGGGAACAATGTAACCAACCTCATTGAGCTTTTCATCAAGCGCCGCACAATAAACATGCACATCAGGATGTGCTTTTGTAAATGCTTCAATTCCTTCAGGAGCGGCAATAATACCCATAAAGCGGATTGAACGGGGATTACGAAGCTTGATCTGTGAAACAGCATCAATTGCAGAACCGCCCGTTGCGAGCATAGGATCAACAACGATAACATCTCTTTCGCTTATATCCTTAGGAAGCTTGCAGTAATATTCTACAGGCTTGAGTGTTTCCTCATCACGGTAAAGACCGATATGACCGATTCTTACGGAAGGAATCAACTCGCTGATAGCGTCAACCATACCGAGACCTGCACGAAGAATGGGCACAACAGCAAGCTTTTTGCCGGAAATGTGCTTTGCCTTTGTTTTGCATATGGGAGTTTCAATTTCTATCTCCTCAAGAGGAAGGTCACGGGTAGCCTCATAACACATGAGCATTGCAATTTCATATATAAGAGCCCTGAAATCCTTTGAAGATGTATTTTTATTACGAAGAATTGAAAGCTTGTGCTGGATAAGGGGATGATCAAAGATTGTTACATTTTCAAACATTGTTATTTCTCCTTTGTTTTATTATCTATTTCATTATACGCTTTTAAGTAAATAAATCAAGTAAAAATATGCTATATGTGATAATTTTATTCATTTTGCAACAATGTTTACATTAAATATTGACACACAATAATTTGTGATATAAAATTTAAAAAAAGAATATAAGAGGTGCTTATTATATGACAAAAATACTTGTTGTAGTAGATATACAAAATGATTTTGTAACCGGAGCTCTTGGCTCAAAGGAAGCTGAAAGCATTATTGAAAATGCGTGTAAAAAAATCAGAGGCTTTGACGGAGATATTTATGTAACCCTCGATACTCACGGTGAGGATTATATGAAAACTCAAGAAGGAACAAAGCTTCCCGTCCCCCACTGCATTAAAGGCACTGACGGTTGGAAGCTTAATTCTGAAATTGAAAAGTCACTTGAAGGCAAGAAATTCACGCTGATTGAAAAGCCCACCTTCGGGTCACAGAAGCTTGCGGAGCTTATAAGTGAAAAGTACAAGGATGAGGAGCTTTCCGTTGAGCTTATCGGCATCTGTACCGATATATGCGTTATTTCAAACGCGCTTACAATAAGAGCTCACAACACCGAATGTGAAATTACCGTTGATTCATCCTGCTGTGCAGGTGTAAGTCCCGAAGCACACAATGCCGCACTTGAGGTAATGAAATCCTGCCTTATAAACGTTATATAAAGGAGAAAAGCTATGTTTGATGCCGTAAAAGTAAAAAACGACTGTGTTCAGTGGATAAGAGAATTTTTTGAAGAAAACGGAAAAGGCTGTAACGCCGTACTCGGAATTTCAGGCGGCAAGGACAGTTCCGTTGTTGCTGCGCTCTGCGTCGAAGCCCTCGGCAAGGACAGAGTAATCGGTGTGCTTATGCCCTGCGGTGAACAGAGTGATATTTCCTATTCAAGACTTCTTGTTGAACACCTTGGTATAAAAAGCTACGAAATCAACATCAAGGAAGCCGTTGACGGTGTGCTCGGTCAGTTTGATGGCAAAATTGAACTTTCAAATCAGGCAAAGGTAAACCTTTCACCGAGAATCAGAATGTCTGTTGTTTACGCTGTTTCACAATGCTGTAACGGTCGTGTTGCAAACACCTGTAACCTTTCTGAGGATTGGGTGGGCTACTCAACACGCTACGGTGATGCCGCAGGTGATTTCAGTCCCCTTTGTAACCTTACTGTTCAGGAAACCCTTGAAATCGGTACAGTTCTCGGACTTCCCGAAGAGCTTGTATCAAAGGTTCCCAGTGACGGACTTTGCGGTAAAACTGACGAAGATAATCTCGGCTTTACCTATGCAGTGCTCGACAGATATATAAGAACAGGTGAAATTGATGATGAGGCAACAAAGGAAAGAATTGACCGCCTTCACAAAATGAATCTGTTCAAGCTTAAAATGATGCCCGGCTTCGCCTACGGTGAAACAAAGGCTGACTAAATCAAAAAAACAATTACGGTCTGTTGCTTCAATCAACAGACCGTTTTACTTTATAATATTACAGGAAAGCCCTTTTTATCAAACTGAACATGCTTGATTCTTGCGTGACGGCAAGGATCATAAAGAGGCTCATCATCATAAGTGCCACACTTTTTATCAAAGTGACTTTCGGGCCTTGCGTGATAAACAAGAAGCAGACTCCCCTCTTCGTCATAAACAAAGCTGTTGTGTCCGGGCCCTGCTTCACCGACAAGGTCCTTGGTTGAAAGCACGGGAGAAGTTGTTTTATTCCAGGATGATATTTCCATCAAATCTGCATCATTTTCAGCCCAGAGATAACCCATACAGTACTCTGCTCCGGTGCCGGAAGCAGAGAAGAAAACAAAGATTTTATCCTCACCTTTGAGCACACTTGCACCCTCATTGACACGGAAACGCACCTTTTCCCAATCAAATTCAGGCTTACTTAAAAGTATAGGCATCGAAGTTAGCTTCCACGGACAGTCGGGATTGATTTCCGCCATAAAAAGTGAGGAATCACCTATACTTTCCGCCCATATTAAATAATGCTTGTCATTGTGCTCAAAGTAAGTCATATCAAGTGAAAAGCTGTTAAAGGATACCTTATCATCTTCACAAGGCTGAACCTTTCCTTTTTCTGTCCAGGTGTCATTCATCGGATCATTACCGTCACATTCAAGCACATAAGGACGGATGTGCCACTTGTCATCACTGTTACCTGCGGCAAAGAAAATGTACCATCTGCCGTTTATTTCATGAATTTCGGGCG
Organism: Acutalibacteraceae bacterium; assembly: GCA_045643805.1. Taxonomy (GTDB): domain Bacteria; phylum Bacillota; class Clostridia; order Oscillospirales; family Acutalibacteraceae; genus UBA6857. The sequence continues at coordinate 29,372 of JAZRFT010000029.1, read as the reverse complement.
CCCAGATGTGCTTTCCCATAATGCCTTCTTTGTGAGCAAGCCAGATTGTTTTTTCCTCTGCATCTCTTAAACCTTCAACGGTTTTACTTCTTCTCAGTACAACTCTGTCATAGCCGTGAAACTCATCGTGTAAAGCAGGATATGATGCGGTGAAATAGTAATAGCCGTCACTCCCCTTTGTTATGTAGGGGTCAGCCCTTTCAGGGATAAACGGATTAGGATAATTTTTCATATTCTTTCTCCTTTTAAAAACAGCCGACAATGGTTTTTCCAGAGTCGGCTATAATTTTTATTATTCAATTACAAACTTAACAAAAACCTTCTTACCCTTTTTAACGATAACGTGACCCTTTGAGAAAGCGTCCTTGTTAATCATATCAAAAGCAGTTTTTGCCTTTTCGTCATCAACTGCAACACCGCCCTGTTCGATAAGGCGTCTGCCTTCACCGCGTGACTTGATGATTTCAGCCTTAAGCATCATATCAATAAGTCCGATTTCACCGTCAGTAAAGTCAACGTCGTTAAGAACGGTTGTAGGCATATTATCGGTATTACCTGCACCTGAGAAAAGTGCTCTTGCACCCTCCTGAGCCTTGTTTGCTTCTTCCTCACCGTGAACAAGCTTTGTAAGCTCATAGGCAAGAATTTCCTTTGCCTTGTTAAGCTCACTGCCCTGCCAGGAATCCATCTTTTCAATTTCCTCAAGAGGAAGGAAGGTAAGCATTCTGATACACTTAAGAACGTCAGCGTCGTCAACATTTCTCCAGTACTGATAGAAATCAAAGGGGCTTGTCTTTTTCGGGTCAAGCCAAACTGCGCCTGACTGTGTTTTACCCATCTTCTTACCCTCTGAGTTAAGAAGAAGTGTGATTGTCATTGCAGCAGCATCTTCGCCAAGCTTTCTTCTGATAAGCTCTGTACCGCCGAGCATATTGCTCCACTGATCGTCACCGCCGAACTGAAGGTTACAGCCGTACTTCTGATAAAGCACATAGAAGTCATAGCTCTGCATAATCATATAGTTAAACTCAAGGAAGGAAAGACCCTTTTCCATTCTCTGCTTGTAGCATTCTGCTGAAAGCATACGGTTAACGCTGAAGCAAGCACCAACCTCACGGAGAACTTCAATGTAGTTAAGATCAAGAAGCCAATCAGCATTGTTAACCATAATTGCCTTATCCTCGGAGAAATCGATGAACTTGCTCATCTGCTCCTTGAAGCAGTCACAGTTGTGCTGAATTGTTTCAACTGTCATCATCTGACGCATGTCACTTCTACCTGAGGGGTCACCGATCATAGCGGTACCGCCGCCGATAAGTGCAACGGGCTTGTTGCCTGCCATCTGAAGTCTTTTCATAAGGCAAAGTGCCATAAAGTGACCTACATGGAGTGAATCTGCCGTAGGGTCAAAGCCGATGTAAAAAACAGCCTTACCGTTATTGATAAGCTCTCTTATTCTTTCTTCGTCCGTTACCTGTGCAATAAGTCCTCTTGCAACAAGCTCTTCATATATCTGCATGATATTTCATATCCTTTCGTTTTATCAATAATTTCTGTATATAATACATTTTAATTTATATAATGTCAAGGTGTATTCGCAAAATCAATAAGCTCACAGGCTGACATTACAGTTGCCTTTGTGATTACATCACCGCCGATAATCCTTGCGATTTCATAAATTCGCTCATCGTCAACAAGCTTTTTGATTTGAGTAAAGGTTTTACCTTCATCGCTATGCTTTTCAATAAACAAATGACAGTCCGAAGCTGCGGCAATCTGTGCCAAGTGAGTTACGCAGATTGTCTGTCGCTTTTCACTTACTCTTTTAAGCTTATAGGCAATTCTGTGTGCCGCCCTGCCGCTTACACCCGTATCAATTTCATCAAAAATCATAGTGTCAGCAGTTTCAAGATCGGAAAGTACGCATTTGATTGCAAGCATAATACGTGACAGCTCACCGCCTGAAGCGATTTTTGAAAGCGGCTTGGGCTCCTGACCGCTGTTGGCACTTATCAAAAACTCAACCTCATCAATACCCTTGGAAGTTGCCGGAGTCTGTGTAAAGTTTACTTTGAACACCGCTGACGGCATATCAAGATATTCAAGCTCTGCCATTACATCAGTTTGAAAAATATCAGCCGCTTTTTTTCTTCTGTCGGAGATTTCCTCTGCAAGGTCAAAAAGCTTTTCGGAAAGCTCATAAACCTCATTTTCAAGCTCCTGAATTCTGTCGTCGCTTGATTCAAGCATTGCAAACTCCTGCTTGAATTTTTCAAGAGCTTCTAATATTTCCTCTTCAGTATCACCGTATTTTTTTGAAAGTCTGTAAAGTGTATCCAGCCTTTGCTCAATATAGTTTACATCAAGCTCCTCACCTTCAAGGGCAGATATTTCACCGCTTACAAGAGCCGAGCATTCATCAAGGATATATACGAATTTTTCAATACTTTTTCCGTATTCGTCAAATTCTGTGTTATATTCACTCAGCTGTGAAAGAAAGCTGCCGAGTGCATAAAGATTCTGTGAGCAACCGCCGTTATTTTCATCGCCGTTTATCACAAGGGATGCACCATAAAGAGCATTTGCAAGCTTCTCCTTATTCTGAAGCTTCTTTTTTTCCTCTGTGAGCCTTGCTTTTTCACCGGGAACAATTTTCGCCTGCTCAATCTCACTTATACGGTAAGAAAGATATTCCCTTCTTTCATCCTTATCGTTAAGGCTTTTTTCAAAGGCTCTTAACTCTTTTTTCTTTTTAACGACAGCAGAATATACCCCTTTATATTTTTCGAGAGTATCTCCTATATCTGCAAGAAAATCTATATATTCAATATGGGTTTCTTTCTGTAACAAATGCTGACTGTCATGCTGACCGCAGATTGTAATAAGCTCTCTGCCGAGTTTTTTGAGCATTGAAACGGTAACCGCCTGTCCGTTAACACGGCAGGTGCTCCTGCCGTCAGCGGTGATTGTACGGTTAATAAGCAGCGAGCCATCGGCTTCGGCGTCAAGCTCCAGCTCAGAAATAACTCTACGGGCCGCATCAGATATGTTTTCAAAATATGCCGACACCTTTGCCGCCGAAGTGCCCGTTCTGACAATATCCTTTGATGTGCGCTCTCCGAGAACGGCATTTATAGCATCAATGACAATTGACTTACCTGCACCCGTTTCGCCGGTCATTATATTAAGACCTTTTTCAAAATCTATTTCAGCTTTTTCAATAACAGCAACATTTTCAATTTTTAAGTTGGATAACATAATGCTGTATTCCTTTTTATTTTACTTGCCGTTTTTTGTAACCTTATCAATGTAATCCTTGAATTTTCCTGCACTCTGTTCATCACGGCAAAGGACGAAAATTGTATCGTCACCTGCAAGAGTGCCCACGATGTTTTCAATTTCAAGGTTATCCATCGCAGCACAAGCAGCATTTGCCATACCTGCATAGCACTTTACTACAGCCATATTGCCTGCATAATCAACAGAGGTTACGGAATGTGAAAGAATTGAATAATACTTACCTGAAAAATCCTCTGCCTCATTGTTTACGTAAGAATACTTATACTGACCCGAAGCAACGGGTGTTTTAATAAGCTTGAGGTATTTGATATCCCTTGACACAGTTGCCTGGGTAACCTTGTAGCCAAGATCGTTAAGCTTTTGCATCAGCTCCTCCTGGGTACCGATATCCTGCTGTGAAATAAGGGACAAAATTGCTTCATGTCTGTTCTTTTTCATATTTTTCCTCCTTTGTCATGCGCATAACGCTCTATAAGCTTGTGTGAAAGTATATCCGCAAAGCTGTCACTTTTAATTCTGATAATCTTTGCATACTTTTTACTGCGTGTGACAAGTAATCTGCTATCTCTACCCATCGCTACACCCTTTTCACCATCACAGCTGAAAAAAGGTAAGCTTGATTCAGGGTTATTAACTTTAAGCTCAATTATTCTGTCAGGTCTGAAAATCATTGAGCGTGAAAACAATGAATGATTGCATATAGGCGTGAGTATCATACTTTCAATAGATGTATCAACAACAGGTCCACCTGCCGAAAGTGAATAAGCGGTAGATCCTGTTGGTGTTGATACTATAAGACCGTCCGCCTGATAATCGAATATGCGTTTGCCTTCACTTTTTGCTTCAACATCACAAAGACGAAGTGAATTACCTCTTGCAACTACAATATCGTTAAGGCATATATACTCTTTTAAAAACTCATCACCTTCATAATGCTTAACGGAAAGCATCATCCTGCTGTCAACTGTATAATCGTTGTTTATCAACGCTTTCAGAAGGTGAAGCTCCTGCTTTTCAAGACCTGCAAGGAAACCTAGTCTGCCTGCATTTATGCCGAGTATCGGCTTATCATAAACTGCGGCACGGTGAGCTGAATGAATGATCGTACCGTCACCGCCAATGGTAATGAGTAAATCCGAACACCTGATAAATTCACTTGAAGGTAAAAACTCAACTCCTGCAAACTTACCTCTGAATTCTTCAGGCATAAGTATTTTAACATTAAGTGCTTCAAGCTCATTTATTACATCATCGGCAACCTTCTGAGCATTTTCCCTTGTAAGGTTAACATAAAGTGAAACTGTCATGAGTTTTCACCGCCATTCAGCTTTTCGTGAGATGCTGCAACAATTTGCTCGGGAGTAACTGTCAGCTTTGATTCAGGATCTTCTGTCTTTTCAATAAAGATAAGATATTCGATGTTGCCCTGGGGTCCCTTTATGGGAGAGAAGTCAAGGTTGAGAACTGTAAAGCCTTGTTCCAGCACAAAGTTATAAATCATTTCTACAACTTCCTTATGAACTGAAAGCTCTCTTACAACACCGTTTTTACCGATTTTATCCCTACCTGCTTCAAACTGCGGTTTTATAAGGCATACAGCTCTTCCGCCATCCTTAAGAAGCTGACGCATTACGGGAATAATAAGCTTAAGGGAAATAAAGGAAACATCAACACTTGCAAAATCAATTTCCTCAGGAACCTCTTCGTGGGTAACATAACGGAAATTTGTCCTTTCCATATTAACCACTCTTTCATCCTGACGGAGCTTCCATGCCAGCTGACCGTAGCCTACATCAATTGAGTAAACCTTTTTAGCACCGTTCTGAAGCATACAGTCCGTAAATCCGCCTGTAGAGGCACCTATATCCATACAAACTGCATCGTCAAGAACAAGTCCGAATTCCTCAACTGCTTTTTTAAGCTTATAACCGCCTCTGCTTACAAAGGGCATTTTTTCACCGCGAAGCTCAATACAGTCCTCGCTTTTTACTGATGCTCCTGCTTTTGTTTCCTTGTTTCCGTTAATGTAAACAAGTCCTGCCATAATAAGGGCCTTTCCCTTTTCACGGCTGTCAACAAAGCCTCTTTCAAAAAGAGCAACGTCAAGTCTTATTTTTTCTTTCATTTAAGTCAACCTACTGTTTCAATCATCGAATTGCTGTCAAGCCCGTAAGCAGAGATTAGATCACTCACACTTGCCTGCTCAACAAACTTGTTTTCAATAGCCTTAATTTTATATTTACCGCAATATCCTCTTTCAAGAAGCATACTGCCCAATCTTTCACCTATACCGCCGTTTCGCATACCTTCTTCAAAAAAGTATACCGACTTTTTTGAAAGAAGTATATCAAAAACATCCTCTGCAATAGGCTTAATCTGATTAAGAGAAAGAAGAAGTACATCCTTGCCATCCTCTTTCAAAGCATCAACAGCATCAATACCTTCACTTGTAATTCTGCCGTAAGTCACAATAACCGTATCACTTTCAAGGTTACCGTAAGTTGAATACTCTATGCAATCATAACGGAGCTTTTCCACATTGGGATTAGGTGCACCGCGAGGATATCTCACTACTGCTGAATATTCATCGGCATAAAGCACATTGTTTATATCTGCCTTAAGAGAACGGTAACAGCAGGGTGAGTAAATCTTAAGCTCGGGCACAGTACCAAGAAAAGAAACATCAAAAATACCGTGGTGTGTTTCACCGTCCTCACCGACAAAGCCGGCACGGTCAACAGCAAAAATAACCTTGAGCTTCTGCAAGGAAATATCGTGAATAAGCTGGTCATAACAACGCTGAAAAAAGGTTGAATAAACAGCATATATCGGCTTCATACCGTTTTTTGCAAGACCCGAAGCAAAGGTAACAGCGTGTTCTTCAGCAATACCTACATCGAAAAATCTGTCGGGATGCTTTTCACTGAAGGTTTTAAGACCTGTGCCTATTCCCATTGCAGCTGTAATTGCACAGATGCTTTCATCATTTTCGGCTTTTTCACACAGATATTCACCGAATTTATCAGAGAAGCTCACAGCGGAGCTTTTCGGCTCACCTGTTTCAATGTCAAACTTTGAGATACCGTGAAAATTGCTCGGATTCTTTTCTGCGTGCTCATAGCCCCTGCCCTTAACAGTAAGAACATGGAGGACAACGGGAACATTTACATTTTTAGCGGATTCAAGGGCATCGCAAAGATTTTCGATATTGTGACCGTCAACAGGACCCATATATCTGTAGCCCAGATCCTCAAAGAATGTACTTTGTGAATAGAGCTTATTTTTAATATCTGTTTTTATATCATAAAGCTTTCTTGCAACAGCTTTACCGAAGGGAATATGGTAAAGAGCTTTTTCCGTACCTGCCTTGAAGGAATAGTAGCCCGGCTTAGAACGGATGACAGCAAGATACTTTGCAAAAGCACCTACATTCTCCGAAATTGACATTTTGTTGTCATTGAGAATAATTATATGCTTTGCATTTGTTCTTCCGCCGTTGTTGAGTGCTTCATAAACCATACCGCCGGTAAAAGAGCCATCACCGATTACAGAGATAACATGCTTATAATCTTTGTTAAGCCCTTTTGCCATAGCAAGTCCGAGACCCGCAGAAACCGAAGTGCCGCTGTGTCCCGAATAGAAAATATCGTGTTCGCTCTCTCCCGGACGGCAAAAGCCTGATATACCGTCCTTTGTGCGTAAGGTATCAAAGCTTTCGTATCTGCCCGTAAGGAGCTTATGTGTATAGCACTGATGACCTACATCAAAAACAAACTGATCCTTCGGCGAATCAAAGACCTTGTGCATTGCAATAGTCAGCTCAACAACACCGAGATTAGGTGCAAGGTGACCGCCGTTTTTTGACACGGTATCAATAAGCTTTACGCGGATTTCCTTTGAAAGCTCTTCAAGCTCCTCAAAGCTCATTGATTTTATATCATCAGGTGTATTTATTTTAGAAAGGAACTTATATTCCATTTAAATCATCCCTTTATTTTTTACGTTTTGAAAGCATTTCAGCAATTTCCTTAAGGAGCTTTCCTTCTTCATCGAAAACAGAAAGCGCTTCAATGGCTTCATCTGTAAGCTTTTCAGCATATTCTGTTGACTTTTCAAGTCCGAGAAGTGAAACATAGGTTGATTTATCACTTTCACCGTCACTGCCAATGGGCTTGCCAAGCTCCTTTTCGTCACCGACAACATCAAGGATATCGTCGATTATCTGAAATGCGTGACCGATTTTTTCACAGAAGGTAACTGCCGCTTCCGTTTTCTCCTTATCGGCACCTGCAACAAGACATCCGAGTCTTGCTGCGGAAACAATAAGTGCCCCTGTTTTAAGTCTGTCCATAACCTCAAGAGTTTCGATGGAAGCCTTTTTGCCCTCATTCATAAGATCAACAGTTTGTCCGCCGATCATACCCTCTACACCTGCAAGGTCGGAAAGAATAGAAATTGCCTCAACGGCACAAACGGGATTTGATTTTGCAGCCTCACTCTGCGCAATTACACCGAAGGCTCTTGTCAGAAGTCCGTCACCTGCAAGAAGAGCATATTCCTCACCGTATTTGATATGACAGGAAGGCATTCCCCTTCTCATATCATCATTGTCCATACAAGGAAGGTCATCGTGAACAAGTGAATATGTGTGTATCATTTCAAGCGCAACGGCAAAAGGAATTGCCTTTTCAACCTCACCGCCACAGGCACGGCAGAATTCAAGAAGCAACACCGGTCTGATTCTTTTACCGCCGATACCAAGGCTGTACTTCATTGCCTCGCAAACTACGGGCTCACCGTAAGTACATTCAGGCACAAAAGAATCAAGAGCGGAATTGATTATTGAAACGTAATCATTAAAGCTGTATACCTTCTTCATTTTCATCTTCCTCGTTATCATATTGGGAAAGCTCAATTACCTTTTGCTTTGCATTTGAAAGTGCCTTGTTGCAGAAGGTGATAATTCTTACACCCTCTTCGTAAAGCTTCATTGACATTTCAAGGTCGTGCTCTCCGCTTTCAAGCTCCTCGGCAATTTCTTTAAGTCTTATCATTGCCGTATCAAGTGTATACATTTCCATTATGTTTTATTTCCTTTCAGTTTTCGGCACATATTTCTTCGTAGCTGATTTTTTCACAAACGCAGGAAAGTGTACCGTCACGCATAATCACGGTAATATTTTCGCCCTCATTTATTTTGGTAGCGGTTTTTACCGGCTCAAGAACCTCATTTTTCACCATTGCATATCCCCTGCCGAGCACCTTAAGAGGACTTGTGGCTTCAAGCTGACCTGCATAATGATAAAGAGCGTTTTCGTAAAATTCCAGCCTTCTTTTCATCAAGGACTCAACCTTGTCCTGCAATGCTTCAACACATTGAGTATAAAGTTCAAGGGTTCTTACGGGGCTTTTTTCATATATTGTTTTTTCAAAGCCACCGAGACGAAGGGCATAGCCGTCAATTGTACGAAGCACTTTGTCGGTCATTCCGTCAAGCACCTTATCAGCCGCGTAAAGAACTTCCTTGTAATCGGGAGCAACAATTTCCGCCGCCGCTGAAGGTGTGGGTGCTCTCATATCCGCAACAAAATCGGAAATTGTAAAATCCACCTCGTGACCTACGGCTGAAACAACGGGAATTTCCGATTCGAAAATTGCTCTTGCAACATCCTCATCGTTGAATGCCCACAAATCCTCCATTGAGCCGCCGCCACGACCAACTATGATAACATCACAGCATTTAAGACGGTTAAGCCTTCTTAAGGCTTCTGCAATCTGAAAAGGAGCACTGTCACCCTGAACGGTTACTCCTGCAAGGATAATCTCTGCAAAGGGGTAACGCCTTGAAAGGACATTTTTTATGTCTTCAATTGCGGCACCGGTAGGTGAAGTTACAACACCGATGCGCCCGGGATATTCAGGCAACGGCTTCTTATGTTCTTCAGAAAAAAGACCTTCCTTTGAAAGCTTTTCCTTAAGCTGTTCAAAGGCAATCATAAGCTCGCCTGCTCCGTCGGGCTGCATATCCTCACAGTAAAGCTGATACACGCCGTCTCTTTCATAAAGAGAAGCGTTGCACCTTACGAGCACCTTCATTCCGTTTTCGGGCATAAAGCGTAAGCGTTCAGCCGAGGAACGGAACATTACCGCCTTGACGGAAGCTCTTTCATCCTTAAGGGTGAAATAAAAGTGGCCTGTTCTGTAATGGTTGGTGAAGTTTGAAATCTCACCGGAAACATATATATTTTTTAAGTTGTAATCCTGGTCGATAATCGACTTGAGATACGTGTTTATCTGACTTACTGATAATACCGATGACATCTGTTATTTACCTTCTGTACGACCTGCTTTATTTATCAAGCTTTTTCTTTGCTATTGAACCGAGAACACCGTTGATGTATGAAGCGTCCTCTGTGGAGGCATACTTCTTTGCAATTTCAACAGCCTCATTGATAGCAACGCCAACGGGCATATCTTCACTGTAAAGCATTTCACATACAGCAAGACGAAGGATAGCCTTTGTAGCCTTTGAAATACGCTTAGCACTCCAGCCTACAAGATTTTCTTCAATTACAGCGTCAATTTCATCAAGCTTCAAATAAACCTTCTTTGCAAGGCCCTCTGCAAAATCATTGTGAGGAAAAAGCTCAAGCTCAACTGCGCTGTCAATAAGCTCTGTTACTGATATATCCTTCTGAAAGCTTTTTTCAAAAATAAGGATAAATGCGAGTTCTCTGCTTTCGTGTCTTGTCATAATTATTTTCCTTCCTTCTCCCTTTACATAATACGGGACTATAATTATATTCCATATCATTATAACACAAATTTTAAATCACACAACTACTTTGCCTCAATTATTGTCAATTTTTTTGCAGAAATATTCGTATTTTTTTCAATAATCTCCGTAATTTGCAGTATAACTGTATCATTTAATGAATTTTTTTCCATTATTACCTGACAAGCCTCACCGTTTATAACAACGATACAGTCGCTTCCCGTCTTTGCGGTGATAAGGCTTTCAGTATCGCTCTGGGTTTTCATATTCTTTGAATAATTTGAAAGCAACGCCGTGATTTTTTCCTCCTCCTGCTGAGAAAGGCTTTCTTTTTCTGCCATATCCTCAATGGATTCGATTATCTCGTCGTAAACCTCATCCCTTTTAAGGCGTTCCTGTGTAAAAAAATCGGCATTTGCCATAACACTCTGTGCCGCTTGCGTTTCCTCCTCATTTACCGCCGAGCTTCCCACCGACAAGGTTTCTCCCAAGGTACCGCTTACCTGCTCGGTAGCGGAGGTTGTTTCGCTTGATGCCTCAAGAGGATTTTTCGTATAGTACCAATTCACCGCAACAGCGCCTCCTAAAGCTATAACCAGAGTTGCCACAAGTAACTGCTTCTTTTTCATAATCATATTTACTCCTCTTCTGCCCTTCGGGCAATACTTATTCTGTTTGAGCCTATATCAAAAAGTGCCGACACAAGGGATTTAATCCTGCTGTTAACCACAGGATCGTCACCTCCGCTGCAAACCACGGCAACCCCTCTGATTCTCGGATAAATCACCTTAATCGCAAGTCCCGATTCACCGTCGGATGTATCAACGATGATATATTTTTCCTCGGTATCGGCACCTCCTTCACCTTCGCTTTTTTCATTGACATCCTTTGCCCATACCGTTTCCTCTGTTGCTTCATAGGTAAGCATTACACTTACCTTTCCTGCTCCTTCAATTTGTGAAATAAGCTTTTCCGTTTGTCGTACAAGGTCATCGTTGTAAAATTCACCTTGTGAAGCATCTTCCTTTTTGTACGTATCGCTATCCGTCAACGGAAGCTCAGACAAAAGTACAAGCAACATACCGAGCACACCGACAGAAACTGTAAGGAGAGCTTTTTTATCCTTTTTAAGTTTTCGAAGCATTTCACCGAGCTGATTTTTTAATTCAGCCATCTTCATCCTCCTTAAAGTTAATCGGTATTCCGACAAAGCCTTCCGTAAGATAAGCCCTTATTTTTTCTTTCTCTACATCGGTATCGGCAATTACCGTAAATGAAGCAATGCTGAAGTTCTCACCTTCTTTTTCACATTGCACCTTTACTGTTCCGCTTATCCCCATTTCGGTTAAACGGTCATTAATAGCTTTTTCAATAACCTTGGTGTAAATCAACTGTTCGGCTGTGCTGTTTTGAGAGAGCAACTCACCTTCTGCTTTGCTTATATCAAACAAATTACTTTTTTCAGCCGCTTTTTTTAACGATGTAAAAGGCAAAATGACCGAAAAGATAATCACTACGGCACAAAAGGAGTTGAAGGCTTTTTTCAGTTTTCCTGCAGGGATGATTGCACTCATTATCCCCGTTAAAATACTGACAAGACAAACTGTTTTTATCTGTAAAGAAAACTCATCCATTCACACTACCTCTTAAGCTAAGCATAATTCCCATTGAAATTACAAGGATAAACAGCTGAAACAGACAAAAAAGCAACAGTATTTTTATACAGCCCGAAAAGCTCCGTAAAAACTCCGAAGCCCTGTTCAGGCTGAACATTTCACACACTCCCGAAAGAACGGAGATAAGAAAAAAATATATAAGGCCCTCCGTCAGGGCAGGTATATTTATAATGACAAGTGCCAGAATTCCCACAACGGCAAGAGAGCTTTTCATAAGATTTATACTTCCGAGAACTGAAGAATATGCTTCACTCAAGGACGGACCAATTACGGGAACAAGACTGCTCAACATAAATCTTATACCCTTTACAGAAAGGGAATCCGTTGCATAGGAAAGCACGTTTTTCAATGACAGAAATCCCGTAAACATTGATGCCGTCAGGCCTAAAATAAAATTCACACCTCTGTTGACCGCATTGACAAAACGACCGAGATTGAAGCTTCCGTTAAAGGAAAAGGAAATTGAAAGTGCAAAATAAGCACCTATGAAAAACACAAGCACCTTATCTATTGCAAAAGACATAAGCTCACAGAAAAGCAGAACAAAGCTGTTATATGTAAGTGCACTTGCAGGATTACCCGAAAGTGAAATAAGCACGGTGAAAACCGGGATAAAGGACAGCATAAAGCGGCCGTTAAGCTCCATAGCCGACACAGTACAGTTGATAAACACATTTAACCGTTCAACAGTACTGACAGTAAAAATAACCGCACATAAAAGTGAAAGCATATCGTCACTTCCCGATAAATCAAAGGCACCCGAAAATACGCTGAGTATCATTATCAGGGAAAGCTGAATAAAAAACCAACCGGCGGCACCAGTAACCTTTTCCTTCAAGGTTTCGGAAAAGAACCTTTTTATGTTTTCGGTACCTTTTGAAAATATATCCTCACCGTTTAAAGAATCAATCCCGAAATCCTCAAGCGTTGAGGATAAGACCCCGTCAAGCGAAGAAGAAAAAAAGCTTTCCTCAAGCATTGACTCAACCTCATTATTTTCATCCGTTGCCGAAGCGCCGAAGGTTAAAAGCAAGGTAATAACAGTGCATAGAATAATAGTTTTAATATGCTTCATTTTACAAATGCAAGAGCAATTTCCGTAACCCTTTCAATAAAGGGCAAGGCAAGAATTATCAGCATTACTCTTCCTCCGAGTTCAACAATATCACCCATAAGTGCGTTACCGCTTTCTTTACAAAGCTCCGAGCCGAGCTTTGATATAACCGTTACCGCCGAAGCCTTGAACACCGCTTTAAACATTTCTGTTCCTTCACTAAAGGAAGAAAACACCTTGCTGAAGGTGTCAAATTCTTCAAGGAGGCTTTCTTTAACAATAAAAAGGCCCACAAGCACTACGGCAATTTCAAGTAAAACCACAAGCTCCTTACTGTATTTTTTAAGGAGAATTCCAAGAAAGGCACCAACGATTCCCAAAGCCAACAGTTTAATAAACATATCAAAAATCCAGTATCTCCTTGATAACCTTGAAAAGCTCCTTTATTTCCGGGATGACCATAAAAAAGACAATAACTATGCCTGCAAGGGTGGTCAGCATTGCATATTCACTTTTGTCAGCTCTGCCGAGCAGTTGATTAAGCACGGCAACAATTATTCCGATTCCCGCAATTTTAAATATAAGGTCAACATCCACATTCCACGCCTCCTCACATCATCAAAATGAAAATGCCCATTCCCATAACCGCACTCAAGGTTATGCTTGTTTTACCATACTTTTCATATTCCTTCTGTGCCACATTGCGATATGCAGAAAAATAACTACCGTAAAGTGAAAGCATATTCCTTTGTCCTTCAGCATCACTTGTACCGATAAGTGAGCCAAGCCCCTTCAGCTTTTCCTTCTCTTCCTGCCTGAACGGTAAGGCTGAAAAGTCAACTCCTTTAATCCAGGAAGCACGGAAGTCCTCACCATTTTCCATTTCAGCAAGACAAAATGAAATAAAATCAAGACTTTTACAGCTGTCAAACCCCAATATTTTGCGGAGGATTTCATAAACCGGCAGGCTGATAAACTCAATTTCCAGGCTTACAGCAGAAATAAATATTTCAACCGCTTCAAGTATTTCCGCCCTTTTCTTAAGCCGACAGGAAGCTCTCATCCCCAAAAGCACCGCACTGACCAAGACCAATATCCCGCCTGATAATTTCATCAAGAAGCTCCTTTGTGTCGTAAATACCTTCAATTTCACCGGGAGTATTATTTTTCAAAAGCACAAGCTTTTCAAAGGAATAAGCACGCAACAGCCTTTTTATCTGCGGTCTTGTAAGTATTTCCGTATAATCAGAGGCGTGAACAGTCACAATAAATTTGACACCGCTGTTTGCACCAAGTCTAATTGCCGCAATTTCCTCATCACTGCAAAGCTCGTCCATTACAATAAGCTGAGGTGACATTGTTTTTATGGCGTTTAGCACTGCCTTATCCTTGGGATAAAGGTCAAAAACATCGGTGTTGACCCCTACATCACGCTGACAAAAGCCTGCGTTCATTGCGGCGATTTCCTGCCTTTCGTCAATAACACAAACCTTTTTTGAATTGTGGGAATCCGATATGGTCTTGACAAGATCACGGAGAATGGTGGTTTTTCCACTCAGCGGAGCACCTGCAATAATTATGCTTTGCAAGGATGTATGAAACAAGGTGTTGAATATCACCTTACTGCAACCAAGCTTTTCCCTTGCGATACGGATATTAAGTGATGATATATCCCTCACCGAAGTAATGCTTCCACGGTTGTCCGTAACTGCCGTCCCGCAGATTCCTACTCTGTGACCGCCCTGAATCGTGATAAAGCCGTTGACTATACTCTGAAGATGGGAATGCACAGAAAATGAGCACAGCCTTGAAAAAATGTCGTTCATATCCTCGCTGTAGCATATAAAAGCATCCGCGGGATTTTTGGTTATTCCCTCCGACCTTGAAAGAAAAGCCGCCGAATATGTACCGAAAAGTACAACGGGCTTACCTATCCGAAGACGGATTTCGGACGTTTCAAATTTTACACCCTCGGGAAGATTTAAAAGCTTACTTTTAAGTTCTCCCCTTATAATGCTCAATGCACTCATAAAGTCCTTGTCCTTTATTTCTTTGTTCAATACCGTCACCTCATTTTATTTTCTGTTTCACTATATGAAATGCCTTATAAAAATAGAACAAAAGAATTAAATTCCTAAAAATTACTTGCACAGTTTCTTTAATTATAGTATTATTATGTTTAAACAGTTATTTTCGGAAAGAAGGTTAATGATGCTCAAAAAAATCAAATATATGTGTCAGGATAATTCCTACATAATCACATCATTTTTTGCCGCGGCACTTACAATGCTGATTATTTATGCCTGTAACGCTATGGTGCCCTTTGGTGATAAAACTATTTTAAGAATGGACCTTTACCACCAGTATGCTCCCCTTTTCACGGAGCTTTACGAAAGGGTAATGAACGGTGACAGCCTCATTTATTCATGGACGAGCGGACTCGGAAGCTGTTTCCTCGGAAACTTTTTCAACTACCTTTCAAGCCCCTTGACTGCACTGATATTCTTCTTCGGACACAAAAATGTAACTGAAGCAATTGCCCTTATGATCCTTTTAAAGGCATCATTAAGCAGTGCCGCTTTCACATATTATGCAAAAAAATCAATCCGTTATCAGAGCTATGCAACCTGCGCCTTCAGTGTGCTTTACGCCTTTTGCGGTTATATGCTTGCTTACTACTGGAATGTAATGTGGCTTGATGCAATGTTCCTTTTACCGATAGTTGCACTCGGTATTGAGCGTATTATAAACAACGGTAAAATGCGTACTTATGTTATTGCTCTCGCACTGAGTATGTTTTCAAACTACTACATTGCTTTTATGCTCTGCCTTTTCTCTGTTATATACTTCTTCTATTATTTCGGAGCAAACTACTCAACAGAAAGCATTGTAAATCCACGCTTTGCAAAAACCAGACGCGGACTTATTGCAGGTATTTCAAACAACAGATTTTTACGCACAGCCTTCACCTTCGGTGTTGCATCACTTACTGCCGCAGGTATTATGGCGGTTATCCTTCTTCCTGTTTACAAAATACTCACCGATTGCTCTGCAACCACAAACACTCCTCCAACGGAACTGACAAGCTATTTTTCATACTTTGACTTTTTTGCAAATCATCTTGCTTCTCTTGAAACAACAATCCGCAGCAGCGGAGACGATGTTCTTCCCAATGTATACTGCGGTGTTCTCACTCTTATTCTTGCACCGCTTTACTTCTTTTCGAAAACAATCACAAAAAAAGAAAAGATTGCAACTCTTTCCCTTCTTTGTGTTCTCTATTTCAGCTTCAGCCTGAATGTCCCCAATTACATCTGGCACGCCTTCCACTTCCCCAATGACCTACCCTACCGTCAGTCATTTATTTACTCCTTTGTGCTTCTTGTAATGGCGTATAAGGTGTTTATAAGACTTGAGGAATTTTCAACAAAGGTCATCGGTGGTGTGGGTGCAGGACTTTTTGCCTTTGTAATTCTCGTTGATGAAATCACAAGCAAAAATGTTAAAACCAATTCCGTGCTTCTTACCTTCCTGCTTATTGCTCTTTTCGTTGTCATCCTTTCAATTTTCAAGGATAAGCGTTACAGAACAGCCTCCGTTACCGTACTTCTGCTTGTTTGCTGCTGTAGCGAAGCGGTAATGTGTGACACAAGTACAATGAATATCACTGTTGAAAAAACGCCCTACGTATCTGATTATGACAGCTTCCGGGTTATAAAGGACAGCGTTGACGAGCTTGAAAACGATGAATTCTACCGTATGGAGCTTTCAAATCTTCGCACAAGAATGGACCCGAGCTGGTACTACTATAACGGTGCTTCGGTTTTCTCATCAATGGCTTATGAAAAGCTTTCAAACCTTCAGTACTATTCAGGTATGATGAGTAATAAAATCAACAGCTACACCTATAATCCGCAGACACCCGTATATAATATGATGTTCTCAATGAAGTACATCATCAACAATTCAGTCCCCGATGTTCATATCAGCTCACCGAACTATACAGCAGTAAGAACTTACGATAAATACACTGCATACAAAAACAATTACTGGCTTCCCATTGCATACTGCACAAACCTTGCACTTACAGAGTGGGCAACCGAGGAATATTACAATGATTGGATAGCATCAGGTGAAAATCCCTTCCAGCTTCAGGGTGATTACTTTGACCTTGCAACCGGCGGAATGGGTACTCCCTTTGTTGAAATCCCCGTGGATGATATCAGCTATTCAAACCTCGAGCCGTTTTTTGACACAACATCCTTCAGTCAGTTCTATGACAAGCGAAGCGACGAGCTTGATGCTTCCACAACCTACCGCATCACAGCCCCCACCGACGGAAACATTTACATTTTCTTCCACGTAACGGGTGCTGAAAATAAAAATGTTACCATCAATACACCTACAGGTGTTATCTCTCAGGCGGCAACACAGAACTGTATTTTTGATGTAGGCTATCTCACAAAGGGTCAGACTGTTACAGTCAACATTCCCGTAGAAGCTGCAACGGGTACAGTAAAATTCTGTGCCTACGGAATCGACAGCAAAACCTTTGAGAAGGGCTACAATCTCCTTTCAAAGTATCAGCTTCAGGTAAGCAAGTTTGAGGATACTGAAATTGAAGGCAGCTTCAATGCTCCCTCTGACTGTCTGCTTTACACCTCAATCCCCTATAATTCAGGCTGGAATATTTACATTGACGGTCAGAAGGTTGACGATGGAAGCATTGTCAGACTTGCAGACTCCCTGCTTGCAGTAAAGGTTACAAAGGGTGAGCATAATGTAAGGTTCACCTACACAGTTCCTGGCTTGAGCACAGGACTTATTGTTACAATATTCACATTGCTTATGATAACTGTGTATACTCTTTTCAATCAGCTTCTTAAAAAGAGAAAGAAGAAGCTCAAGGGCATTGCGTCCTTCCCTGCAACCTTTGATACCTGGCACGATGATGTTTTCCTGCCTGCTCCGATGAAGGTTTCACCCGTTGAAATTATCGAAAGTGTAAATCTTAATCTTATAGACAACACTTCACCGCAAAGCGGTCCTGTAAAACAGATTATCAAGCCTCCCGTCAAAGAAATTCAGCGTGAAATTTTTTCACCGAATGACAAATAAAATTTCAGCCGTCAGAGTAAAACTAACTCTGACGGCTGTTTTATGATATAATGTTATACGCAAAGCTTCTTTTTCAAGCGGTGCTTTGCAATCAGAAAGGTTATAAAATGCGCCGCAAAGGTAAGAATCCAGGTTATCGGATATGAATAATAAATCGTTTCAATGGTATGGTACTTGTCAATCTGAAAAATTGTTGCAACCCATATTACACGAAAAAGGCACACACCGACAAGTGATACAATCATCGGAGTGAATGAGTATCCCAAGCCTCTTAATGAGCCACTTGTTACATCCATCAGTCCGCAGAAGAAATAACTGCCTGCAATAATTGAAAGTCGCTTTACACCCTCGGCAATAACATCAGGACTTGAAGAGTAAAAGCCGATAAGATTTTTACCGAATCCAAGGAAAAGGAATGCATAGAACACACCTACAACCACAACGTAAAACAGAGAAATATAGAGAATTTTGTTTATACGCTTATATTTGCCTGCACCGAGATTCTGGCTTGTAAAGGAAACTGCCGCCTGATGAAAAGCGTTCATTGAGGTAAAAGCAAAGCCTTCTACACTGACAGATGCCGCCGAAGCCGCTACAATAACCTTGCCGAAGCCGTTGATTGACGACTGAATAACAACATTTGAAAGGGAAAACATCATACCCTGAAAGCCTGCAGGTATACCAATCTGAAGTATTCTCAACAGCTTATCCTTGTAAATTTTAAGCTTTTTCAGCTCAAGCCTTACCAATGTTTTTTCTTTAACAAGACAAATAACAATAAGCACGGCTGACATTATTTGGGAAATAACTGTAGCAAAGCCTACACCGAAAACATCCCATTTGAAAACGATAACAAAAAGCATATTGAAAAGCACATTCACAACACCTGAAGCAAAAAGGATGTAAAGTGCCCTTTTTGTATCGCCTGCGGCACGGAGAATAGCACTGCCGAAGTTGTAAATCATAACAGCAGGCATACCCATAAAATATGTACGAAGATAAATTACAGAAAGGTCAATAACCTCCTCTGGAGTCTGCATAAGAGAAAGAAGAAAAGGAGCCGCAAGGACACCCACCACGGTCAGAAAAATGCCGCTGAAGGCACTTATTGTCATTGAGGTATGAACAGTTTCGTGAACGTCCCTTTCCTGCCTTGCACCGTAATAATTGGCTACAAGCACGTTTGCACCTACAGAAAGACCGATAAAAAGATTTGTAAGAAGATTTATGAGAGTTGTTGTAGCACCTACAGCCGCAAGTGATTCGTCACCTGCAAATTTACCGACAACTACCACATCGGCGGCGTTGAAAAAAAGCTGTAAAATTCCCGAAAGCATAAGCGGAACCGAAAATTTTATCAGACTTTTAAATAAGGAGCCGTTACACATATCAACAGATTTACTTTTCACGGCAGATGACACAAAAATCGCCTTCCTTCATGATTTTTTCGACTGTTATTTTAACACAACAAAACAACAATGTAAAGTAATAAAAGCTTTCTATTGATATTTATCTTCATCTTATGCTATACTACAAAGGAAATATAATTTAAGGGTGATAATTATGAAGATAGGTTTTATAGGTCTTGGCATTATGGGTGAATCCATGTGCGAAAACATTGTAAAAAAGCATAACGATACAGTTTACGCCTGCGACCACAAGCAAAGTCAGATTGACAAGCTTGTTTCGCTTGGAGCAATCGGCTGTAAGGATGAAATTGAAATTGTAAAGAATGCTGATGTAATCATCACAATGATTCCTACATCAAAGCATGTTAAGGATGCTTATACTCTTATCCTCCCCTATCTTAAAGAGGGAAAAATCTGCATTGATATGAGCACAATTGAGCCGCACGTAAGCGTTGAGGTCGCAAATCTTGTTAAAGCAACGGGCGCACAGTTTGCTGACTGTCCCGTTGTACGCTCAAAGGCTGATGCTATTGCAGGTACCCTCGGTGTGCTTGCAGGCTGTGATAAAGAGCTTTTCCCTGTTATTGAGCCTATCCTTTCCTATATGGGAAGCAAGGTGATTTATATGGGTGAAAACGGCAAGGGAATCAGCGCAAAAATCTGCCATAACACCCTCGTTGCACAGATTCAGAACGGCGTTAACGAAACCCTCTGCCTTGCACAGAAGCTCGGTATTTCAATTGACAACTTTGCCGATGCAGTTGCGGCAGGCGGTGCACAGAATTTTTATATGCAGGCACAAAGAGAAAAGCTTAAAAACGAGGACTGGACAACCGCCTTTTCCATGGAAAACATGGACAAGGATATCAACATCTGCAACGCAATAAGTGAAAGCCTCGGTTTTGCAATGCCCGGTATGAAGGCGGCAAAGGCGGCGCTTGATGAGGGAGTTAACAGAGGTTGGGCGAAGGAAGATTTCCGCAAAACTTACCTGATTGTAAAAGGTGAATAAAAACATTAAACCCGACGTGAAAATAACACGTCGGGTTTGTGATTATTTAATAAAAACATATTTTACAACGCTTCTTTTTTCTCCCTGATACTCACCGATTCCCTCAAATTCTTTTTTGAACCCGGATTTTTCAAGCACTTTTATTGATGCAAGGTTTTCAGTAACACAAATGCCGTAAACTATATCAATATTTTTAACACACATTATATATTCAACAAACGCCTTAAGAGCTTCTGTTGCGTAACCGTTAGAGGTGTATGGCTTCGCAATGTGATAGCCGACTTCAAAGCCGTTTTTAATCGGCACAAGCTGTACATAACCGATGTTTGTTTTATCCTTAAGCAAGATAGGATATACCAGCGGACCTTCATTAGTTTTATAAACGCTCATTAAAAATTCTATTGTTTCTTTTGCAATTTCAACGGTTTCAAATACTTCATCTGGAACAAATCGGCGGTTATCATCGTCTAATGAGTTTATATGAACAGCTTCTGCCATTGATAAGTCAAATTCGGTAATTATTAATCTTTCGGTTTCAATTATCATTTTCTAATTTCTCCTTTAAATGAATTTAAGGGGCTCTGCCCCTTAAGCACCATGAACTTTTGTAAAAGTTCAATCAAAACTTTACTCATTTTGTGTTGTACATACCAGGTCTCTCAAAGGAAAGCTTACCCATTTTTCCTGCTCTGTACTCATCAAGGAGCATTATAGCGGCTCTTTCCGTGTTAATCTCACCGCCACGGATAAGCATACCTCTCTCCCTGCCGATTACCTCAAGAATTTCCCAAGGCATAACCTCGTGAATATCCTCAATATTATTAAGCTTAAAACGGCTTAAGAGCTTATCCTCATATCCGTTCACAAGAGCTTCAATCAGCCTTACAGCCATTGTTTCGCTGTCCATTACCTCATCCTTAACAGAACCGATAAAAGCAAGTCTGTCACCTACAACAACATCGTCAAATTTCGGCCAGAGCACACCGGGAGTGTCAAGCAATTCAATTCCGTTACCTATGGCAAACCACTGATTACTTCTTGTAACACCGGGCTTATCGGCAACCTTTGCACGGTTTTTGCCTGCCATTCGGTTAATGAATGAAGATTTACCTGTGTTTGGAATACCTACAACCATCATACGAAGAGCCTTACCGCCCATACCCTTTGCTTCATTCTTTCTGATTGTTTCTGCAAGAACATGCTTTACAGCGGTGTGGTAAGCGTTAAGACCCTTACCTGTTCTGCAGTCAACGGCAATGGCATACTGACCCTTGCTTTTAAAATATTCAATCCATTCTCTTGTAACGTTATCGTCAGCAACGTCACATTTGTTGAGAAGCACAATTCTCGGCTTTTTACCCGTAAGCTCATCAAGCTCGGGATTGCGTGATGACATAGGAATTCTTGCATCAAGAAGCTCCGTTACACCGTCAACAAGACTAAGGCTTTCCTTGATAAGTCGCCTTGTTTTTGCCATATGACCCGGAAACCATTGAACGGTCTGTTTCTGACTGTCTGCCATAGCTCTCACTCCTTTTTAAAAATATAAGGGCAGTTCTCTGCCCTTAAACGGTTTAGTAAATCTTCCATTCGGAAATGGGGTTAAACTTCATTGCTCCCGTTGACTCATCAACGGAAAATACTCTGTACTTTGCAACGCCGAGAATATAATCCTCATGGATGAAGCCGATTTTCTCTGAACGGCTGTCAGTTGATCCCTGACGGTTATCACCCATTACAAAAACGTGACCCTCAGGAACGGTAACGGGGAAACTGATACCCTCATTATTTGTGGTACGGTTGTTGATATAAGGCTCATCAAGAAGCACACCGTCAACATAAACATCACCTGTGAAAAAGTTGATGTCAACAACCTGATTTTCTGTTGCAATAATTCTTTTTACAATAGGCTCATCAAAAGCGTTAGGCTGTGTTACAATAACAACCTCGCCGTATTTGGGGTCGTTGTCAAAGGCAGTAACAAGAAGATAATCCTGATGCTGAAGCGTTGGTACCATCGAAGTACCGACAACGCCTACAACCCTGAAAACAAAGGTAAATATAAGCATAATTGTAACAACGGCAACACCAAGCACTGAAGCCATATCATAAAGGTTAATATAAATTTTATCTTTAAAAGTAAGCTCCGGCGGATTCTTTTTTGTAATATCTTTAATCATAATAAGAGCCTCCTTATCCGTAAATTAACAGTAAAAAAACAAAAGGAAGGGTTTCCCCTTCCTTCCATTTGCGTGTTTATCAGCCAATCTTTTCCTTAACCTTAGCTGACTTACCAACTCTGTCACGAAGGTAATAAAGCTTGCTTCTGCGAACCTTACCGTTTCTGACAAGTTCAACCTTTGCAACGTTGGGTGAGTGTACGGGGAATACCCTTTCAACACCGCAGCCGTATGCTACACGACGAACTGTGAAGGTTGATGAGATACCGCTGCCCTTCTTAGCAATGATTGTACCTTCGAAAACCTGGATTCTTTCTCTTTCGCCTTCACGAATCTTTACGTGAACACGAACAGTGCTACCGATGTTAAGCTCGGGTACTTCTGCCTTAAGGCTTGCGTCTGAGATGAGTTTGAGTGCGTCCATTTTTAAATCCTCCTAAATTCTGCCACGTTCGTTACGGAATAACTCCGAAAGAGGACCGCTTGCGTTATGTCTGACTGAATTCAGTCGCACCTGTTACACAAATGCTCAAGTATTTTATCACAACTGAACAAGAAATGCAAGTGTTTTTTGTAATTTTTTTCAATAATATTTATCTGAAATTCTGCATATCTGCCTTCATAAGTCTTTTTCTTACAACAAATGAAGCAATATCCTCTCCTGACTGCTTTACAATTTCGTCAGAAAGGAGTGAGGGATTGATGTTTGTTGTGCTGCCTGCAGGGAAAACAACGGTAAGCTTAACACGGTTATTTGTTGATGTAAGCTTTGTTTCCTTAAGGTGCTCCAGAAGGTTAATATCCTTAAGCACCTTTTTTCTGCCCTGCTTACCGAGTTTCTGAACAATAAGCTCATCCTTTGAAAACATATCCTCTATAAGCGCTGTAAGCTTATCTGTATCCTCACAGTCAAAGAGAAGGTCAAATTCACCATAAGCGATAGTTTTAGGATCATCAACGGGGTCGTCAACGCTTACAATTTCAATTCCGGGAGGCATTGCTCCCTTCATAAGGTTAAAGATATCCTCGTTGGTGCTATCCCCTTCAATACGCATATCCATGCTTTCGTAAAGGCTTTCCATACCGAGGGAAAGAGGAAGAGCAAAGGTGAGATAAGGATGAGGGTTATAACCCTCTGTATACCACAAAGGCACTCCTGCTCGTCTTACGCTTCTTGTCATTGCACGCATAAGGTCAAGATGAGAAACATAACGGCTCATGCCCATTTTTTTAAACCATACTCTGACACAGCGCATCGCACTTACCTCCGTTTAACATATTTGTTCCGCAGCCTGCACACTTTATGCGGCAATGCGGTGTGGTTTCATTTTCATAAGCCTTTTTACTTTCATTGATAAGGAACTGCTTTCTGATACCGTAGTCAAGGTGATCCCAGGGAAGAATTTCCTCGTAATCACGCTTTCTGCTTGTATAGAACAAGGGGTCAACTCCGCATTTCTCAAAGGCTTCAAGCCAAACATCGAAAAGGAAGCTGTCATCCCAGGCATCAAACTTACAGCCGTGTCTCCAGGCATATTCAACAACATCGTTAAGCCTTCTGTCACCACGGGCAAAAACACCCTCAAGGAAGCTGATGTTAACCTTGTGATAGCTGACGGAAACCTTTTTTGTTGTAACACTTGAAAGCAAGTGATTCTGCTTATTGATAAGCTCTTCCATAGTATCCTGTGCTTCCCACTGGAAGGGTGTGAAGGGCTTCGGAACAAAGGATGCAACACTTATACTTACCTGAACACCCTTACCCTTGGGCTTGTCCGGATTATTGTAAAACTCATTTACAACCTTCTGTGCAAGTCCAGCAATGCCTGCAACATCGTCATAAGTTTCCGTAGGAAGACCGAGCATAAAGTAAAGCTTAACCGCTGTCCATCCGCCGGAGAATGCCTGTCTTGCAGTATTGAGCATTTCTTCCTCGGTAACATTCTTATTTATAGCATCACGCAATCTCTGTGTGCCCGCCTCGGGAGCAAAGGTAAGACCGCTTCTTCTGACCTTTTTAAGGTGTTCCATAAGCTTTTCAGAGAAGTTGTCAACACGCAGTGAAGGAAGGGCAATATTCACCTTTTCATCCTGTGTCCAGGAAAGAAGCTTGCCCATAAGTTCTTCAAGATGTGTGTAGTCACTTGTTGAAAGGGATGAAAGAGAAATTTCATCGTAGCCTGTGCTTTTGCAAAGCTTGTAGCACTGGTCATTGATTACATCGGGAGACTTTTCTCTTATAGGTCTGTAAAGGAAGCCAGCCTGACAGAAACGGCAACCTCGGATACATCCTCTCAATATTTCGTGTATCACTCTGTCGTGAACAACCTCAACAAAGGGTACAATAAACTTTTCGGGATAATGCACCGTGTCAAGGTCAGAGATAATTCTCTTTGTCACCTTTTCAGGAGCACCGTCCTTTGCGGTAATTGCTTTAATCGTGCCATCCTCGTTATAGCTTATATCATAAAGTGAAGGTACATAAACACCTTTGATCTGAGCCGCTTTTTTTAGCAGCTCTTTTTTGGAAACGCCCTTTTCCTTGCACTCAATAATAAGGTCAAAAAGGTCGTTGCTCATTTCTTCACCGTCACCGAGCATAAACATATCAAAGAAATCAACAATAGGCTCGGGGTTACAGGCACAAGGACCGCCACCAACAACAAGAGGATAGCTTTCATCGCGTTCAGCGGCTCTCACAGGCATACCTGCAAGGTCAAGTAAATTAAGGATATTTGTATAACAAAGCTCGTACTGAAGCGTAAAACCGATGAGGTCAAAATCTGTAAGTGGGTCACCGCTTTCAAGGGCATAAAGAGGAATATTATGCTTTCGCATTTCCTTTTCCATATCGTGCCAGGGAGCAAAAACTCTTTCACACCATACGTCTTCCCTTGCATTTGCAGAGGAATAAAGAATTTTTATGCCGAGGTGTGACATACCGATTTCGTAGCTATCGGGGAAACAGAAGGCATAACGGAGCTTAACGTTGTTTTTATCCTTAACAACGCTGTTAAGCTCACCGCCGGTATATCTGCCCGGTTTTTGCACAAGGGGGAGAATTTTTTGAACTTCTTTACTTATCATTTTCTTTCTCCTTCAAAGTAATAGTAAAAATTAAATATACACAAACAGCTATAAAGCTGATGTTAAAGCTTACAAAAATATTATAAAGAATACATCCTGCAACAAGTACTGCAACCACTGAACGTGATATTAAGTCAAGCACTCCTTCGCTTTTATGCACTCCAAAGCGTGTCGCAAGGACATTTTCAAGGAAGGTGCCGAAATCAAGCGCTCTTACGGGAAGCATATTAAAAGCTCCTACAAACAGATTTACCGCAAAAAGCTGTGCACCGTAATGGCTTTTATATACATTATAAAAGAATAATCCGCAAAGGCAAAGCAGACAGTTTGCAAATATTCCGCCCATTGCAATAATGGCTTCCTTTTTATGTGGCAGTATTATATCGTTGCATCTTTCGATACGGATACCGAATGCACCGAAGCAGACAAGTGACGGAGGTTGTGAAAACCACAGAATAAAAAACAGATGTCCCAATTCGTGAAAAAGCGAAGAAAAAACTGATATCAGAACTATATCCTCTTCACATAAAAGAAGCATCAGGGTAATCACCGCTATAAAAGGAAAGGTGACGCTTACGGTGGTTTTACTGCCTTTAAACTGCATTTTCAATCAAGGGTAAGGGGTCAATGCTTTCATTGTCAACTCTTACTTCAAAATGAAGATGCGGACCTGTTGAGTAACCCGTTGAGCCTACAAGGGCAATTGTTTCACCTTGTCTTATTACAGCACCCTCTTCGGCAACAATTTTACTGCAATGACAGTAAAAAGTGACATAACCGTTTTTATGCTCGAGGAAAATGTAATTTCCTGAACGGCTGTCCTCACCTGCTGAAATAACCACACCGTCCAAAACGGCACGGATTTTATCACCCTCGTCAGCGCCGATATCGAGCCCCTTATGATAATCGTAGCCTTCGCTTATCGGGTCGGTACGCTCACCGAAGTAAGAGGTGTACCTGCCGTCAGCCACGGGAGAAATCATTTTCTGTGTTTTGGGTTTCTCTTTTTTCACTTCAAGTGATTGAGGTGACACCCTTGTACTGTCAGCCATTACTGCAATTTCCGATACCTTTTCGGCATCAAAGACGATTGTTGTTTCAGGCTCTTCAGTTATTTCGGGAACAGTTGTATTTTCTGTAACATCAGCAGAGGCCGAGCCGTCAGTCACATACTCAACCCTGCTTCCGAAAACAGCAAGGGTGTTTTCCGATAAAAGATAATCCTTTACTCCTGAAACGGCAGAGGTAAGCTCTTTTGTCAGAAAATCCTCACGAAGAAGCTTTTTGTATCCTTCAAGGATTACATTACCGCCCTCCCCTGCTTTAAGAAAAAAGAAAAGGGCAACAACAACCGTGCAGGTAAAAAGCTGACTTAATATAACCGGAAAATAATAATCCTTCTGTGATCTGTCTTTATTTTTATTCTCTTTCAAATTTAATCACCCTGTAATTATTATGAAAAAGAACAAGAAAAAATGACTTGCCGTACTGCTGCGTAACCATTATATAATTATAACCTCTACGGCGGACAATGTCAAAGATTTTTTGCTCATTTTCTCTGATTTTGTTGACTATTTTCCCTCAGAGTGTTATCATATTTTAAACGACTGTAAAATTACAGTTATAATTGAAAGCGGAGGTTAAAAAATGTTTGACAAATTATTTTCAGATTTCAAGTCAGACGGATTTATGTATCTGATTGTTCTTGCAGTTATTATTTTCGTCTGCGCTCAGGCAGCTTTCTTTTTAAGAAAAGCCTGGACAAGAGGTAAGGAGCTCGGCATCGGCACGGACAAGCTTAAGAATGCCGTTACATCAAGTGCTATGTTCTCCTTTGCTCCTGCAATCGGTATTGCTGTTACGGTTATTTCTCTTTCCGTTGCTCTCGGTTATGTTCTTCCCTGGATCAGACTTACCGTTATCGGTGCAATTCAGTATGAAACCACAGCCGCAATTGCCGCACTTGAGGCATCAGGACTTACAGGCGGTATTTCATCACCCGTTACCGATCCTCAGATTTTTGCAGAAATTGCAATCGTTATGACTTTAGGTAGCTGTCTTCCCCTTGTTCTTATCCCCATCGTGCTTAAGAAAATTCAGAAGGGTGTTTCCAACGCTGCTTCAAAGAATTCAGCCTGGATGGATGTTATGACAGCAGCAGCCTTCATCGGTCTTATTGCTGCCTTCATTGGACGCGGTCTTGCAGGTCTCGGCTCAAAGGACGGCAACATCATCGGCGACGGTGCAGGTGTACTTTCACTTACTGCCCTTGTTGCTTCAATAGGCTTTATGCTTATTTTCACCCTTGTAAACAAAAAGCTTAAGAAAAACTGGATTGATGCACTTGCAATGCCCTTAAGTATGGTTCTTGCAATGGTTGTTGTAGTTCTCCTCAATCAGTTCGCTCCCGAGCTTGCTGCCATTGAATGGCGTTACTAATGAAAGGAGGAAAAGAATATGAAAACTTATATGGATAAAGTACATACCTGGGGTCGTATCTGGATTATCGCGGCTCTCATTTTCTTCCTTTGCATTCCCGTTGCAATTTGTCTTCACTTTAATGTAACACCCAGAATGGACGTTGTAGGCAAGGGTCTTGCTTCAATTGCATTCTTCTTTGCAACCGGTATTATCGAGGTTATTGCCTACTCCCCCATGCTTGGTGCAGCAGGTACATACCTTTCATTCGTTACCGGTAACATTATGAACCTTAAGATGCCCTGCGCCCTTAATGCACTTGAAAACGCAAAGGTTAAGGCAAACACCGAGGAGGGCGAGGTTATCACAACCATCGCAATCTGCTCCTCAATCATTGTTACAACGCTTGTAATTGCTGTGTTTGTTATCATTTTCGCATTCAATCCCAAGTTCTCCGAAACAATGGCAAGTCCTGCATTTGCTCCCGCATTCCAGCAGGTAACCTACACAATCTTCGGCTCACTTGCAGCAACCTACTTTGTAAAGCACTGGAAGATTTCCATCTTCCCCATTGCTGCACTTACCGTTCTCCTTCTCTTTGTTGACCCCGGCATCGGCGTGCTTATCCCCGTTGGCGTTGTACTTTCAATGCTTGGTGCACACGTGATGTACAAAATGAAGAAGGTATAAAAAAATTAAAGTTTTGGTCAAGCTTTTACAAAAGCTTGCAGGGTGCGGGGCAGAGCCCCGCATTCTTTATTTTAGGCAACAAAAAGCTCACGGACGAAAATCCGTGAGTTTTTTGGATGTTAATTTTTAATGTCCTCTTATATCCCAATCAAGCAATTTCCAAAAGAAGTTTTCAGAATAGGTATCAAAAGTTCCAGGATTAAACCTTACCAACTCAACCATATAATTATTCTTACTGCTGTCAAACTTTTTGAACTCGTGTTTGGGAAAGTATTCATAAATAACGGGGCTGTCCTGCTTCTTCACTTGGATTTCCTCGTTTATACCATCATATTCTTCATAATAAGCTCTTAACTCTTCTTCTGTAAGCTCCGTTGTAACAAGCAACTGACCGATATACTGCATTCCGTTGCCGTTACCGTAAAGCTTACCTGCCACAGAGTTTGACTCTACTAACTGCGTTTTTTCAGGTAATGGAATATTAAGCAGTTCCTTTTCAGGCTTATTTGCTATAATATCGTTTGTAAGCATAATTGCAATATCAAAAACCAACTGAAGTAAAAGTAAACCTATAATAATCTTTACGGATTTTTTCATTTTTATCGTCCTTTCGTTTTCTTCTTAATTTCATTATAGCATCATTTTGTGCCGTG